>JBBAAE010000013.1:0-23612 GCA_041658485.1 Minisyncoccota bacterium | reverse complement strand
CAGGAACACTTGCAACAACGAGAGGAGGTACTGGGTGGGCAGCAGTACAAGCATCTGCTCTCTTATATGGAAACGGATCAGGAGCACTCGCTACCACCACCGCAGGAACTAACGGACAAGTGCTCGCATACTTGAATGGTATTCCAACGTGGACTGCATCAACGACACTTTCAACAATCACAGGAACATTAGGAATTGCAAATGGCGGTACTGCAACCACCACCTTCTACAACGGTGGCATTACTTTCTACAACTCATCCCTCGGAACTCTTTCACAAGCAGGTGATGGCAAAGGACTCTTCTGGGATGAGACGAATAAAAGGTTGGGGGTGGGGACGAGTTCGCCAGCCTACAAACTCTCAGTCGAGGGTATTGGGTCGTTCGGCGATTACGCACGCGCATCGTATTTCAATGCGACTTCGACAACGGCGACATCAACTTTTTCGGGAGGTATCACTATCGGAAGCCCCGCACTTTCTGTTTTTACAAACGGCAATCTACGTACAGCTGCGGGGACAGCTACCTTTGATATACAAGGAGTGTCGGGAAGAAATCTCATCGGTTCTTCCGGTTCATTAAAAATTTCGATGAATAGTAGTAATACACTTGCCGGTCGGGCGATTCAGTTCGGTCAAGGTGCGCTCGATTTCAATACACCACTCATGACCATTCAGCAAAGTGGTGAAGTTGGTATCGGCACTTCGACTCCTTATGCGCAACTTTCAATCGCAAGCGGTGCGACCGCTACCACTACACTCGCACTTCGTCCGATATCTGCTCAGACCGCAAACATTCTTGATATCTACAATACTTCAGGAACGCTTATGTCGGTCATCTCCGCGGCCGGCAACGTCGGCATCGGCACCACCTCACCATACGCAAAACTTTCTGTTGTTGGACAAGCAGTCGCCGCATACTTCACTGCAACAACATCAACCGCTTCCACCTTCCCCTACGCATCAACCACAGCCCTCACTGTCTCAGGCAACACATTCCTCACAGGACTCTCGGGACCAAATGGTCTTGCAATCAACGCAAGCGGACAAGTGTACTCTGCAGCAACCTCAACCCTCTCCACCATCACAGGAACTTTAGGAATTGCTAATGGTGGCACTGCAACCACCACCTTCTACAACGGAGGAGTGACGTTCTACAACTCCACACTTGGAACTCTTTCACAAGGCACTGCACAATCAGACTTCTTTTATGATGTGGCAAATAAAAAACTAGGAATAGGAACAAGTTCGCCTCAAGCATTGATTCATGTAAACAGACATAATGATGCATCTATCGCATTTCTCGCTTCTCGCTCAGGAAGTGCACCTTCTGCCTTTGGCATAGATTTCAATTCTGGTTACACGCGCGTAGGAAGCGTTGCTGATTTTCGTGTGTTTACAGGCATGACCGTTGATGGCTCACTTTCCTCAGCTACAGAACGCCTTACCATTCTTTCTGCTTCAGGTAAGGTCGGCATCGGCACCACTACTCCTTCGGAACAGTTATCGGTTGCAGGGAACGCTATTGTAAGCGGGGCTACTGGTGCGGTTGTTAAGTTTGCAAAAACAAATGCAACGGCTAAACAATACAATTTGGGAGTTGATAACGACAGTGCCTTTACTCTCTTCGATTCTACTGCAGCCGTAAATCGTTTGTATGTAACGACAACAGGAAACGTTGGAATCGGTGACTTCTATGCAGCACAAACGCCAAAAGCAAAGCTTGATGTAGTTGGCTCCCTTGCAGTTGGATATGCAACGAGTGACTCTTTCACTGCGCCAACGAACGGTGCGGTTATTAGTGGCAACGTTGGTATTGGTACCACCTCACCTGGTTCGCTTCTTTCGGTCGCAGGGGATTCTTATACTTCAGGTTTTATAAATACTTCACAAACCACAGGAGGATATAAATTCTCAGGTCTTCTCGTTGGATATGCATCAACAACAAACGGTGCAACTATTTGGGGACTTCAAGCAGGTGGAAATGATGCAACCACCACCGCTACTGTTCGAGGCACGACTGCATTTGGATATAAAGCACTGAATGCTACTACAGGTGCAACAGGCAATAGTGCCTTCGGCTATCAGGCAGGAAATGCAATAACTTCAGGCGCACAAAACACTGCGATTGGATATCAAACCCTTAATCTCGCAACTACCTCACCGGGTAACACCGCAGTTGGTTATCAGGCTCTTGCAGGAACAGTAGACGGCGACACCTTTAGTTCCGTTGGACAGAACACCGCCATTGGTTATCAGACATTAAATGATCTCACTACCGGATATCGAAACGTGGCTATTGGTTACGGGGCACTTGATGTTGCAACTGTCGGAATTGGTCAGGTGGCTGTGGGCTACAACGCACTTGGTCTAAATACAACAGGAGACAGTAACACTGCTGTTGGTACCGGTGCGCTCAACCTGAACACAACAGGAGGCTCTAACGTCAGCCTTGGTTACAGTGCCCTCAACAGCTCGGTTACGGGTAACAATAACGTCGGGATCGGTTTTCAGGCCAGCTACAACAACGGGTCCGCAACCTCTACCGTGGTTATCGGTTATCGAGCAGGGTATGGTGCTGGAACACTTGCAAACCAAGGAACTGTTGCAATTGGATATCAAGCAGGTCGTCTACTTGATGTTGGTTCTGACTACAACACCATGCTTGGCTTTCAGGCTGGATACAACAACACTACGGGATCAAAGAACATTCAAATTGGTTCATGGGTTACAAGTACTAATGCAAACATAACAACAGGTTCAAATAATATTATTATTGGTAATGAAATAAAGGCGCCTTCTGCAACTGATTCAAATCAACTCAACATCCAAAATATAATTTTTGGCACCGGCAACAGTGGTACGGCCTCAACTCTCTCTACTGGTCTTATTGGTATAGGTACCACAACTCCCGCAACTACTCTTTCCGTTCAAGGCAACGGT
This sequence comes from Minisyncoccota bacterium, assembly GCA_041658485.1. Lineage (GTDB taxonomy): Bacteria > Patescibacteriota > Minisyncoccia > Phycocordibacterales > Phycocordibacteraceae > Phycocordibacter. Next base: position 20,673 of record JBBAAE010000013.1, on the reverse strand, counting down.
CTTTTCTCAGGGACTCTTTCAGTCGCAAGCATTAGCGCTACCAGTACTATTTCTGGTCTCTTTTTCAACGCCTCACAGTATGGTGGTTTTCAGCAGAATAGTGCGCTCCTTGGATATGCCTCCACCACCAACACCGCAACCATCTGGGGACTTGGTGCCGGAGGACAAAATGCAACTACAAGCGCAACGAGCCGAGGAACAGTCGCTGTGGGATATCAAGCATTTAACGCACTCACAAGTGGTGCAAACAACACTGCTGTTGGCTATCGTGCGGGGTACAAAACAAACGACCAAGGACAGAACTCATTCTTCGGATACGAAGCAGGAGCGTATGCAACAACGTCATCGCAAAATACTGCCATCGGCTACCAAGCACTCAAGGGGAATACCAGCACCTTTAGTGCAACACTTCCAAACACTGCCATTGGGTATCAGGCACTCACTGCAAACACGTCTGGGTACTACAACACTGCTATTGGTAACAGTGCACTCGCTCTAAACACTACTGGTAGTCAGAGTGTCGCCATTGGTCAGTCTGCGCTCGCTGCAAACACGACGGGTAGTAACAACGCCATTGGATATTTTGCTCTCAGTTCGTGTACCACAGGTTGTGGTTCCAACAACGCTTTTGGTAACACGACTCTCCAAAGTCTTACTACAGGACAAGACAACACCGCATTCGGTAACTCTTCACAGTTTCGAGGCACAACTGCTGGAGCCAATGCAAGCTTCGGGTATGCATCTCTCTACACCAATAAAACAGGAACAGATAACATCGCTTTTGGTAATGATTCGCTACGCTACATAAATAATGCAACATCTTCGGTTGCTATCGGTTCTGGCGCTATTGCGGGTGTGAGTGGGGATTTAGCAACGCTTCAGAACAACGTCGCTATCGGATATCGAGCTGGCTACACCATGGGAACGGGTGCAAACAACAACATTCTCATCGGATATCAGGCAGGAAATGCAATTACGACTGGCGCAAGCAACATCCTGATTGGTTATGATATTGACGCACAATCAGGAACTGGTAGCAATCAGCTTTCTCTAGGAAATCTCATTTTCGGAACAGGTATAGACGGTACTGGGACAACGGTCTCTAGCGGTAATATTGGTATAGGCACCACAACACCGCTCTCTAAACTCCAGGTTTCAACAAGCGGGGCAGACGCCTTCGCACTTGATCTGCTTACTGGAAGCTCTCACGACACCGGCATCCGCATTGGACGCGGTAGTGGCGCCAATGGCGCAGGCATCCAGATGGTAACGGGAACCAAGGATTATCTTGGCTTCTATGTGAATGGCTCCGCGCTTCCCGCTATCAACACGACGGCTCAATTGGTCCTCACGGAGGACGGCAACGTCGGTATTGGTACTACCACTCCCATACAAAAACTAGCGGTTACCTCTGCTAGTGAACAAGTGGCTTTGTTTAGAAATAGCGGCGGGGCTGACTCTCTTATCCTGTTCCAGGACACTGCAACCGGAAGTAACTTCCCATACATTGGTTCCTTTGGTAACAACTTGGCATTTGGTAACTACGGGAGTGCTGCTGCAAACTTTGGTATTGGCTCAACCACCCCCTACGCAAAACTCTCGGTGACGGGAGCCGGAAGTACTACCGGCGTTAACTTCCAAACAACAAACTCAAGTAACAGCCCGTTGTTTACGATTCTTGATTCGGGCAACGTCGGCATCGGCACTACCACTCCGGCAAGTACCGAGTTGTTATCAATTGCCAAAGATCAAAATAATACAACTTCACTCCAAATTGCCAACTATGACACCGGTTCTGCTGCATTGGCACAGTTGAAATTAAGTACAGATTCGGGAGGAGGTCAAATCGCTGCGGGTTCAGCTTCAAACGCAACATGGCCTGACGCTTTCGTTGTGCGATCGTTCAGCACAACTTCTAATGGTTTGCGACTCATCACCGGAGCGGGAAATATTTCCCTCGAACCCGCAGGAAATACGATTATCACAAGTGGCAACGTCGGCATCGGTACAACGACACCAGCGGCGAAGCTCGACATTCTCGGCTCGTCCGGAGACCAATTGCGTCTACGAACTGCTGGTTCAGAATATTATCGCTTAGGACGCAATAGCTCCACGGGACTCATGGAATTCTACGGTTCTCAGACTGGCTATACAGGCTATGTATTTGATGGCGTTGACGGAGAGAGGATGCGGATTACTTCCGCCGGCTACGTCGGTATCGGCACCACGACCCCCGGCTCGCTACTCACGGTAGGGGGCAGTGCGCTCTTTGCAGCAAGTGCAGCGCCAACACTCACAGTTAAGGGATACAGCTCAGGTTCTGCTGATGTATTCGTCGATACTGCCACAAACTATGGAGGATTCGGGTATAAGTCGGCAGGAGTGGAGCAGTGGTATATCGGCAACAATGCTACGGGTGGTGACGATATAGCATTCATGCTTGGTGCATCTCGTACGGTAGGTATGTTTCTCAATCAATCTGGAAACCTCGGCATCGGTACCGTCAGCCCAGCAGACCGCCTTTCAGTCGCGGTCCCAACGGGAACGATTGAAATTGCTAACTTTTCTAAAACGCAAACAGCAAATGACACCGGCACACTTCTTGCATTGTGGGGAGGTTCATCAGGCGACACAGTGCGAGGCTACTTAGGTTTTGCACACACTGGCTCCGGCGCAGACACTAGCTTCACAGGCGAGCTTGCAGATGCATTGAACATTCGCTCTGAGGGAGCATTTCAACTTGGAACGAATGGCAACAATATTCGATTGACAGTAGCAAGTGGAGGCAATGTTGGTATTGGTGAAGCGGTACCAGGTTCAAAACTTTCTGTTTCAGGAGGCGCAACCATTGGCGCAACCTATGACACCACCGCTGCACCAACAAACGGATTACTTGTAGAAGGAAATGTCGGTATTGGCACCACAAATCCTCTGGCTGTATTAGATGTGCGTAGTAGTACTGGAGTTATGGGTATTATGAATACCGCTACTGTTGTCGTCGGGAATACGGCACAAATTTCTCTACTACCGGCAACAGCATTTACTGGGGCCTACGCTACTGGTCCGGCAATTAAGGGGTATTTGGAAAATGCTTCGACCTATGCAACTGCTATAACGCTTAATCCCTACAACGGTTCAACAGGTCAATTTGAAGGAATGCGAATAACAAGCACCGGCAACGTCGGTATTGGTACCACCACCCCAACCGGCAAACTTGAGTTGTACACTGCCTCGATAGCTACGTATGGATTAAATGGTACTAACCCTGTCGCACCAAATCTCCGTCTGACATCGAGTGACTCATACGCAGTTGATAAGGGAGGTACTCTTGTCTTTGCAGCTCAGGGTAGTACAGGAGCAAGTCTTGATATCGCGGCAATTTCTGGACGAACGGAATCAAGTGCTAGTGGATACCTGCAGTTCTCTACCTATACAAATGCCGTGGGCTGGAATGAAAGGATGCGTATCGCCAATAGTGGGAATGTGGGGATCGGCACCACCACACCAAATAACAAACTCACCATTGATGCAGGAGCAACGCCTAACGTGTCGCAATTCAAGGTGAGTGCAAATGGCCTGGGTGGAATAAGCGCACTTACGTATTCTGCAGATAACGCATACATCGGATTTGATGTTGATTACAACGGCGGGCACGTTGCTCGCAGTACCTCCATAGCTGAAATATATAAAGGAGTCGGGCTGCTGCACTTCGTAGGAAGCGCAGGAAACACGGTAGGTGGTGCTGCGACGCAAACTAACATAATGAGTCTTGACCTTGTAAATGCCCGCGTTGGTATTGGCACTACCGCACCTGGAGCGAAGTTGGAAGTAAATGGTGGAGCAGCTGGTTCCTCCGTCGTTGGCCTGTTTAAGGGGGACACTTATGGAATGGTGGGTGTTTCAAGAGGTACTCAAACTAACGCTTCGGCAGGAATAAATTACTATACAACTACAACCCAGAAGTGGTTTACAGGTATTTATGAGAACTCAGATAATTTTGGTTTCTACAATGTTGGGTATGCGGGATTCCCAATGGTCATTCAAGATACAACAGGTTACGTCGGTATTGGCACCACCACGCCAGGACAAAAATTTGTTGTGCAAGGAGCAATTGAGCAATGGATTGACAGCACTACCAATTGGAGAACCGCTCAGCGCAACACGGGTATTATTGGTTTCCTAGGAAATCGTTCCGATTATTTCCTCAACTTTGACACTGCAAATCAGAAGGTGTCTGTGGGCTCGGATGCAGATTTCGGCAGTAAGTTCAACGTAAGTGGCAACGTAACTATAGGCGCTACCTACGATGCAACCGCAGCGCCCGCAAACGGTTTGCTTGTTGAGGGCACCGTTGGTATAGGCACCGTCTCTCCATATTCCAAGCTTAGTGTTTCTGGTGGGGATGTTGGCGTATATTCTGTGGGTGCAACGAGCGCAGGTTCACCGGTGGGCGCTTCGTTGTATTTAGGTGATTCTAATTTTTACAATAGTGGTTTCTACAACTCCGCACCTGGTTTGAGTGCAGTGTATGGTGCCACCTCTGTTGCGGGCGACCTGGCGTTTTACACCTACGCAGGTGCATCAAATTCCCGTTCGGAGAAAATGCGAATTCTTAGTAGCGGCAACGTCGGTATTGGTACCACCTCTCCTTCCACTAAGTTAGAGGTATACGGAGCAACCGCGGGAACTGAAGTCCTAAGACTCACTAACCTGGATAGCTCTCTAGCAGGAGGTCCATTCATGTCGTTCCGTTCCGATGGAGGTTCTCCAAAAGAGTGGGCGTATATAAAATCAGGACCTAAAACGAGCGGGCAAGGAGACAACGGATTCTTGTCATTCTGGACACGTGGTAGTGAGACGGTTGCTGAAAGAGTGCGTATCGACTCTTCAGGCAACGTCGGTATTGGTACCACCACTCCATACACCACCCTTGCGGTATCAGCGAGTACGGGAAGTATGTCGCTCATCAGTACAAGTGCAACATCGCCGCAATTCACCATCGGTACCATCAATGGTGGCGGTTATGGCGCAAGCTTCACTGACTCTACAAATCGAGCCTTCTTGAGCTACGCCTATGATGCTACAAACGGCAATTCAACAACTCTCAAAGAACCCTCAAGTGGCAGTTCTTTCGTGAGCACTCAGCTCCTGGGACTAAAATTCAATACAAATAGCACAGAGCGCATGCGTATTGATATGAACGGCAACGTCGGTATTGGTACCACCACACCAATACAAAAACTAGCGGTCACCTCTGCTAGTGAACAAGTGGCTTTGTTTAGAAATAGCGGTGGGGCCGACTCTCTTATCCTGTTCCAGGACACTGCAACAGGAAGTAACTTCCCATACCTTGGTTCCTTTGGTAATAACATAGCGTTTGGTAACTATGGTGGAGGAACTGGAAACTTTGGTATCAACGACACCTCTCCAGATGCAAAACTCGAGATTCTCCAAGCAAGTGATGCTGCAGCACAAGGTTTCCAGATAAGTCGCTCGAACGACACTGACTTCATGCGTATGTATATGTCTGCTGGCTTGGGCGGACTTGCAGACACGCTCATCTTTAGCAGTGCATTTGCAGGAGATGTCGCAGCGATAGGCAGAGACGGAAGTGCCTACTTTGCGGGAAAGATGGGTATTGGCTCCACAACTCCAAGCGCCGCACTCAGTGTTGGCACCGTTCTTGCAGTAAGCACCGTGGACACTAGCGCCAACATCTTCTCCGTCGCCACCTCAACGGGCACAAGCTACTTCGACATCATGGCTACGGGAAATGTTGGCGTTGGTACTACATCCCCTAAATCTAATTTCACTGTTGTTGGTGCTGGTTGTTTCTCGGGAGGAACAGGTTCCACTGTTGCGTGTGGTACCACCGCTGGAAGTATTTATTATCGTGCCGCTAACGTAGGTACATACGATGTTGCAGAAAACTATCAAACATCTGACCCTTCTATAAACGCAGGCACCATTGCCTCACTTGATTTGACGAGCGGAACGACCATCACTACTGCCACTCCGGGTTCCATTCCACTCGGCATTGTTTCTACCGATCCAGGCATAACCCTTGGAGGTTCTGATGCAACGGCCAATCCAAGCCTTGCGCGTCCCATTGCACTTTCTGGTCGTGTGCCGGTGAAGGTTTCAACTGCAAATGGTGCAATCGCAATCGGCGACAGACTCATGCTCTCCACCACTACACCAGGGGTTGCCGTGAAAGCGCTCCATAGCGGTCAAACAATTGGTATTGCGCTTGAAACTTATTCTGCTCCAACATTGGGCACCGTGGAAACCTTCGTGTCATCACAGTACTGGTTGGCACCAAATGATTTTGCGGTGGATTCAACCACAGGTGCGGTGGGCATTGGCACCACAACTCCTGTGAATTCAGGAGGGTCCAACTACCGTCTTGCAGTGGGAGGCGACATCATTGCAACTGGATTTGTAAATCTCTCAGAAGGGGATTCAAAGACTGACATTCAACATATTAATAAGGAGACTGCTGACAGTTTCTTGGACACGATTCGCGGTCTCATGGTTGCTGAGTATCACTACAAAAATGAGCCAGCAAGCGCAGGAAGAGTTGGACTCATTGCAGAAGAAGCTCCACAAATTGTTCGCTCAACAAAAGGCAACGGCATTGACCTCTACAAATTGCTCTCGGTTGCCATAGGAGGTGTACAAAGTTTGGCAGATAAGTTTGATGCACTTGTGACTCTCGTTTCTGAACTCACTGCGCGGGTTGTTGCTTTGGAAAATGGAAGTGGCGTTTCAGGTGCGGTGTCTGGTGCAGTTGGAAATATTTCCGACGCATTGCAAAGCGCTCTCACGAGTCAGAGTGTAAGTATTGCAAATGGCACCGTGACGGCAACGACACTCGTGGCACATAAATTTGTAGCAACGCCTGACGCAAGTGGCGATGCTGCTGCTGGAACTGCAACAATTAGAGCAGGGGAGACGAGTGTGCTGGTGCGTAACATTCTTGTTGCAGAAAATTCAAAAGTATTCGTAACCTTCAATTCAAACACCGGAAACGGATGGTATGTGAGCAACAAAACAGAAGGGGGATTCAGTGTCTCTTTGAATGCTCCACTTCAAACCGACGCATCCTTCGACTACTTCGTAGTCGACCTCGCCACCTCCACTCCCACCTATAACCTAGCACCTAGCACCTCTAACCTTCCTCCAGCACCCTCCCCAGCTGGCGATTCGCAAGCCCCAACCATTCTGATGAACGGCAATAATCCTGCGACTATCAATGTAGGCGACTCATACGCTGACCTTGGTGCATCAGTCACAGACAATGTTGATCAAAACCTCGGTATCACCACACTTCTCGATGGTGTTGAAACTTTAACAGTAAATCTTGATACCACAGTTCCCGGCACTCACACTGTGACCTACTGTGCAACCGATGTTGCAGGAAATACTGCAAGTGTTGACCGCACCGTAATTGTCCAATCTGTTGGAGACACTCCTGAACCTGTTCCTGAAGAAATAGCTTCACCCACTCCTTCTGGCGTATGAAAACCCTTATGAACGACCTCGTAGGTCGTTCATCTCCGTAGGTCGTTCATCTCTCCTCACGCACACCCTTTTTCATTATGAACGACCTCGTAGGTCGTTCATACGACATGAGGGATTTCGTAAATTCCTCATACTTCAACCCAACCTTTGTAAATGTTGGACCTCCGGGTTGCCAAATGTAACTGTAATTACGAGTAATTGTATTGCTGTATTATAGAGAGAGTCAGGATATCGATATGAAAAATATATTCAATGTGCCCATACTTATCGCATTCATATTTGGTGCACTTGTTGTTGGAGGGGTGTGGTTTTGGAATACGAACTCTTCCAGTATTACCTTTGATGATAGAGACACCAGTGGAAATATTTTTCAGATTGCGAGTTCAACTGGGGATACTTATTTTACGGTGACAGCAGACGGAAAAGTGGGAGTGCGCAATCAAGCTCCAACAACAGAGCTTGATGTGTATGGAATGATTCGCACCTACGGAGCGGAACCAGAGGAATGCACAACAGCAATAGAGGGCGCTATTCAGTACGACGCATATAACAAAAAGTTTTTAGGATGTAACGGCATTGAGTGGCGAAGGCTTGATTCAACACCATGAGTATAAAAAAAACATTGTGCAGTCTTGCCTCTCTATTTGTTTTCAGTGTTTTTATTTTTATTGGCATTACAATTTTCACACCTCAGCATGTTGCCCGCGCCGCACTCTCAAAGCGTGTTTTCTTAACTTCAGGTACTAGTTGGACAGTGCCTGCAGATTGGTCAGATGTCGACACCATCGAAACCATTGGTGGTGGTGGGCACGGCGGTTCATCTAATACTGGTGGCGGTGGTGGCGGTGGTGGCGCCTATGCAAGTATAAGCAATCTCGATTTGACTGCTGGTGCCAGTGTGACCTATAGGGTAATAGCAACATCAGATACCGTATTCAACACTACAGCAACCACCTGTGCAGGTAGTCCAACACCCTCTGTGTGTGCAAAGGGGGGTACAAATGCTTCAGGTTCAACCAATGGAACCGGAGGTCTTGCTGCAAGTTCTGTGGGAACCGTTAAATATAGCGGGAGCGATGGTGCGAGTTGGGGAGGGAACTCTGCAGGGCCAAATGGCGCAGGTCAAGCCGTTACAGGATATGCTGACGCTGGTTTTGGGGGTTTTAATGGAGATGCTGGCTTTGATTTTTGTCCTGATCTTCCTTCAGAGGGAGGCCCTGGTGGAGCTGGAAATCCGGGGTATGAATACAGCACTATCCCTGGGTATGGCTCAGGGGGAGGAGGAGGAGTAGGTGGCTCAGCTGGAGGTGATGGCTTTAGTGGTGGAACAGGGGGTAACGGTGGGAGTTATGGTGGCGGTGCAGGTGGCGGCGGTGCAAGATGTGGTGCCTCCTCCTTTGCTGGGAGTGGTGGTAATGGCGCAGGTGGACTCATCATTATTACCTATACTTCAACCGAGACAGGCAGTACGTCACTCGCAAAGTTTAAAATAAAAGGAGGCCGTTTCCTCATCCGCGGAGGCCGCGTCCAAATCCGCTAACCTCTCCCACAAATGAACGACCTACGAGGTCGTTCATAGAAGGTGCTTATATTTATACTTAATTTCTCACTCTAAGTTCAATGTGCTCGATTCAGGCTCAGTATGTTCGGCGTCTTTCAGATATTTCGCTATAGTTTTTTCGTAGCCTCCTGACGTGTTTCCGAAAAGAGAGGTGGTGAGTAAGGAAGGGAAATTCTCTTCTCCAATATAGTCAAGATAACTACTCCAACGGTATGACTTTAGATACGCCAGAGGTTCTTTTGAGTTTTTGATCTTGCCTTTACTTCGTATTCGCCACTCCTCAGCACCTTTCAGATAATCAAGTGGATTTAAATGAATGTAGTGAAGAATGTAATTAAATTGGGCATCATTCTCAATGAGCACTTTCTTTGTTCGCCCACTAAATAGGTAACCGCTCCGTTTATATTTTTCATTGAAAAATTTTGCATAGCCAACATTCAGTTTCATGAGAAATTTGGTTAGCCCTCCCTCCATTCGTTCCGAAAGTAGAAGGTGGTAATGATTCTTCATCAAACACCACCCATGAATATCAACCAACCTCTCTCGTTCAAATGAACGACCTACGAGGTCGTTCATTTTGCGACTCGTGTTATTTGCGGGTCTTGTATCATTAAACTCATATAGCTCATGCACGAAGCGGACTCGATCGCCGTTATCCATAAATATGTCTCGCTTTTCTACACCTCGATTTAGTACATGATATAAATCCATGATTCCATTTTGCCATATGAACGACCTCGTAGGTCGTTCATATGGGGATAGTTGGGGGCGAGTAGAAAGAAAAAATAGATGAGGGATAGTACACTACCTGTATGAAAAAAATTCGCGTAGCTATCAATGGTTTTGGCAGAATAGGGCGGGCATTCTTTAGGCTTGCTGAGGAGAACCCAAATTTGGAAGTTGTAGCAATCAATGATTTAGCTGAGGTAAAAAATCTCGCCTATCTTCTTAAATACGATTCTGTATATCGGCGCGCATCATTTCCTATTGAGCCTACAGACGGCGGACTTTTAGTGAACGGAAGGAAGGTTGCTTTTTCTGCAGAAAAAGAACTTGCAAAACTTCCATGGAAAGATATTGGCGTTGATGTGGTGGTTGAATCTACAGGCGTTTTTAATGATTACGAAAAAGCATCTGCCCATATAACCGCAGGAGCAAAGCGTGTCGTCATCACTGCGCCTGCAAAAGGGGAATCTCCGACAGGAATAATGAGCGCAATGGTTTTGATGGGTATTAATGATGAGAAACTGGCAACCTGCCAAGTGTCTTCGAATGCATCATGCACCACGAATGCAGCGAGTCCTGTGATCGCAATTCTCGATGGAGCAATCGGAATTGAAAAAGCAATTCTTTCAACGACGCATGCATACACTGCGAGTCAGGCAATTGTTGATGGTATTTCAAAAAAAGATATGCGAGAGGGAAGAGCGGCTGCGCAAAATATTATTCCTTCTTCTACGGGCGCGGCTGTTGCAGTTGCGACAGTGTACGAATCTCTGAAAGGAAAATTTGATGGCATTTCGCTCCGTGTACCAGTTCCATCGGGTTCCGTTGCAGACATCACCTTCATTGCAAAGCGACCTACAACAGTTGAAGAGGTTAATGACATTTTGCGCAAAGCGGCGAAAGATCCTCACTGGGAAGGAATTTTTACTGCAACTGATGAAGATATTGTTTCTTCCGACATTATTGGTGAACCCTATGGTGCGATTGCAGATCTTTCGATGACTCGTGTGGTTGATGGCAATCTCGTTAAGGTGTTGAGTTGGTATGACAATGAAATGGGATACGTGCATACGCTACTCAAGCACGTAACGGAAGCAGGAAAATATCTTTAGTATGAAAATAGTTTTTGCAGCTGACCACGGAGGGTTTGCCCTCAAGGAAGCACTTAAGGCCTCTGTTGCTCTCTTGGGTTATGAAGTTGAAGACGTTGGTGCGTTTTCACTTGATCCTGATGATGATTATGTCCCATTTGTTCAAGCTGCAGCAAAAAAAGTGGCAGCAGATCCAAAAAATGTTCGAGGTATCATCATTGGTGGTTCTGGACAGGGCGAAGCCTTTGCTGCAAACAGATACAAAGGTGTCCGTGCAGTCGTCTACTACGGCGAACCGAGTCGAAAGCAAGTGGACGCAGAAGGCAACGAGCTCGACCTCGTCACTTCTACTCGCAACCACAATGATTCAAATATTCTTTCCTTAGGAGGAAGGTTTATTTCTGGCGAAGAGGCTCAAGAGGCGGTAAAAAAATGGCTTGAAGCTCCTTTCTCAGAAGCTCGGCGTCACATTAGACGACATAAAGAGGTTGATACGTTATAAAGAAGTCATGATTGAAGTAATTCCTTCACTTCCGGCGAGTACATTTAAAGAGCTCGACGAAAAAATTGGTCGCGTACGAGGTTTGGTATCAACGTTTCAAATTGATATCACTGATGGAATATTTGTCTCGAACATTTCGTGGCCAATGCACCCCGAAGACCAAGAGCAATTTCAACGAATTGTATTGGGAGATGAAACCTTGCCTCACTGGGAAGATTTTGATTTTGAGTTAGATATGATGGTGCATAATCCTGAAAATCTACTCTCGGATTGGATTCAAGCTGGCATATGTCGTGCGCTCATTCATATTGAAACGAAACATGATTTTGGGGCATGCCAAGCTATTGCAAAGGATAAAATTGAGCTCGGTATTGCACTCAATGTTGATACTCCAATTGCGCACATTGATGAGTACATTGAACACATTAGCGTTGTTCAGCTCATGGGAATTGCCAGCCTAGGCAAGCAGGGTCAGCCTTTTGACCCAAAGGTCCTTGAATCAATTCGTGAAGTTAAGAAGCGGTATCCCAATGTTATTATTGAAGTTGATGGTGCGGTGAATAAAGACACTGCTCCACTATTGGTTTCCGCAGGGGCTACACGACTTGCGCCAGGTTCATTTATTTTTAAATCGGAGAATCCAAAAGAAGTAATCGACTATCTGGAATCACTACATGTATGAGTCATTTAACTGACGAACAAATTACTGCTCTTGAAGAAAAAGCGCGCGATGTACGCGAGACAATCATTCGCATGCTTGTTGCGGCGAAGTCTGGCCACACTGCAGGGCCTTTAGGAATGGCAGATATATTCACCGCGTTCTATTTTCATATTTTGAATCATGACCCCAAGAATCCTGACTGGGAAGAACGGGATCGACTCGTTCTTTCAAATGGGCACATCACGCCCGTTAGATATTCTGCAATGGCGCATGCAGGATATTTTCCGATTGAAGAATGTTTAACGTTGCGCAAACTTGGCAGTCGTCTTCAGGGACATCCAGAGCGCGATATGTTGCCAGGACTTGAAACAACATCGGGCCCTCTTGGCTCGGGTTTGTCGCAAGCTGCGGGTATAGCGTATGTCGCTAAAATGGATGGAAAAAAGTGGCGCACATACTGCGCTGTTTCTGATGGGGAACAACAAGAGGGAAATATTTGGGAAGGAGTTATGTTTGCAGGAAAAAATAGATTGCATAATCTCACTGCGATTATGGATAGAAACAACATCCAAATAGAAGGCATGACAGAGGATGTGATGCCATTAGAGCCATTGGCAGACAAATATCGTGCATTTAATTGGCATGTTATTGAGATTGACGGTCACAACATGACTGAGATTGTGAGTGCTGTTGAAGAAGCAAAAGCAATTTATGAGAAGCCGACGATGATTCTTGCACACACAATTCCAGGTAAAGGTGTGAAAGAAATAGAATTTGATTATCATTGGCACGGTAATCCACCGAAGGCAGATCAGGAGGAGTCGTTTATTGCACAAATTCGAGAATCAGCAAAAAAGTAATTTTTAACACCGATATACTACATATATGGATAAAAATAAGATATACGAAATTGTTTTTAAGGGCGCAGTGAAAGTGCTCGTGCTTGTCGCTGTCCTCATTGCGCTCATTCTTCTAGTAAGGTTTTTTACGAATTGATTTAAGACAATCTTACGTTCATGATTTCACAAGACGCAAAACTCTCAGAAAAAGTATTCACTGACGCAATTGAAAAAGCGCCAACGCGTGATGGGTTGGGCAATGGCACAGTTGAAGCAGGGAAAGAAAATAAAAATGTTGTTGTTCTGTCGGCTGACTTAGGAGACTCTACTCGTGCGTCGTGGTTTCAGAAAGCATTTCCAGAGCGGTTTGTTGAAGTGGGTGTTGCCGAGCAAAACTTGGCAACTGTTGCGGCGGGTATGGCAGCGGTAGGTAAAATCCCATTTATAGCGTCATACGCAGCATTTTCTCCTGGACGTAACTATGAACAAATTCGCACCACTATTGCGTTAAATGATGTGCCGGTGAAGGTGTGTGGAATGCACGCAGGTATTTCTGTCGGACCTGATGGCGCAACGCACCAAATGCTTGAAGACATTGCGATGATGCGTGCATTGCCTAACATGATCGTTGTTGTGCCTGCGGACGCAGAAGAAGGAAGAAAAGCAGTAGTTGCATCTGCTAAAAATGGCAAGCCAACATACTTACGGTTTGGTCGCGACAAAGTTGCGACATTTACAACTCCCGAAACTCCATTTGAAATTGGGAAGGCATACTATCTTTGGAAACCTGAAAAAGCAGATGTCGCAATTATAGCTGCGGGACACTTGGTATATGAAGCACTTCTTACGGCAAAAGCATTAGAAGCTAAAGGTATTCATGTGTCCGTAATAAATAGTCACACCGTAAAACCCTTAGACGAAAAGACTATTTTGGAAGCAGTCAAAGAAGCAGGTGCGGTAGTGACGGTAGAAGAGCATCAAGTAGCGGGAGGATTTGGAAGTGCTGTTGCTGAATTTTTAGCACAAAATCATCCAGTGCCGATGGAGTTTGTGGGTATGCATAATGCATTTGGTCAGTCAGGCGAACCCCAAGAGCTTCTTCATCATTATGGACTCGATGCGGAAGGCATAGAAAAAGCAGTGGAGAAAGTTCTCATCAGAAAAACAAAATAGGGAACACTGCTAGAGAGTGAAGCCGGCTTCTTTGCCATCTTCGTAGAAAATCTTTACGCCTTCAAGAGTGAGGGCTTCTGGAGTTTTGCCGACATCTCCTAATTTCTTGAGAATGGATGGGGGAACGGTGATTATTTCTACACCAATTCTTTCTGCTTCGTAGATATTGAAAAGTTCACGCGTTGATGCCCAGAGAAGTTCAATGGCAGGTTTTGTTGAGGTGATTGCTTTTGAGGCTTGCATGAGAGGGATAGGGTCAATGCCAACATCTGCAATTCGTCCTGCAAAGACTGAAATTATAGAAGGGGTTGAATCGCTAAGTGCGTCTGTAGCAATTTGTACTTGCTCGGAAGTAAGTATCATCGTCACATTCAATTTAATGCCATCGTTCGATAGTTTTTGTACAAGCGGTGCGGAAGATTCTCCTTTTGTATTCATGATGGGGATTTTTGCGTACACATTCTCACCCCATGAAGCAATAAGGCGAGCCTGTCGTTCCATTTCAGAAAAATCATCTGAAAAAACTTCAAATGATATTGGCTTATCAGGGATTGCTGTTAGGATTTTTTTTGCAAATGCTGTGTAGTCGGTCACCCCTGCTTTGTGCATGAGTGTCGGATTTGTTGTGAAACCTTTGATGTATGAAATATCTTTTAGTGCCAACATCTCGCGTTCCTCGGATCCATCGGCGTAGAGTTTTATTCGCAGTTCTTCTATTTTTTTGGGTGTCATTTTTTTGTTGCGAGTATCTCAAGCGCTTCTTTGGTGAGGAGGCCTTTTTGTGCACCGATTTTTTGCACTACATGGGCGGAATTAATAGTACCTCGGAACATTGCATCCTTGAGTGACATGCCAAGCGTGAGATAGGTCACGGTAGTTGAGGCAAATGCGTCTCCTGCACCTGTGCGATTTATTGGAGGGGCGAGGTCAGGGTACATGTCGAGATGAATTAATTCATCTTTGTCCAACGCATATGCTCCAGCACGACCATCAGTAATCACAACTATTTTAGGACCCAAACTTCGTAACCCTTCGGCGAGTGTCCGTACATCTTTCGTGTTGGGTGTTTTGAGGATGCGCCCCGCTTCTTCTTTATTTACAAAAAGAATATTTGCACGGTGGTACAGTCGCATGAGTCGTTCTACCCCTAACTTCATTTGGAATGTTCCTGGTTGGAAAGCAAAAAAGATATTCGGATGTATTTCAAGATAGCTAGCAATTTCATCGTGATAACTTTCGGCGGTCGAAGCCAAAGAGGATAGGTATATAGTTTTAGGTTCAGGTAAATTTTTAGGGAAGTGGTATGTGTATGCCTCGTGCTTCACGAGAATGGTGCGCTCGGATTGATATGAAAGTACATAGTGGTGGTTTGTTGGTACCCCGCTTTGGCGCGCTATATAAGAGGTATTTAATTTTTCTTTTTTGAATGTGCGAATAATTTCATCTCCATAACTATCTTTACCGATGTGTGTAACGAGCGCCACTTTTAATCCAAGGCGCGATGCAGATACCGCTGCATTAGCTGAATTACCAACGCCAGCAACAAGCGTAGCTGATTTAAAAGGTATCTTGTCGCCCCAACGCATTGAGATGGTGCACTGTTCATTATTAATATCGCAGTGCACATTTGCTTCTTCAAGCTCAATGAATTCATCGACTACCGTGTCGCCAATTGCTATAAAATCGCCCTTCATTGGCGCAATTGTACCATCTCCGTCTTTCTCTGGGCTGTAGGTGTGTAGTGTATTATTCAAGGTACGCATGGGTAACTTGATAGAAGATTTAAAGAATAGTGTGAAGGGTGAAGTGGATGATTCTTCCCAGACCCTTGAAAAATTTAGCCGTGATGCGAGTCTTTTTCGCGTACTTCCAAAAGTAATAGTACGACCGAGGGATGCAGAGGATGTTTCGAGCATGGTGAGGCTTGCACTTCTGAAGAAAAAAAACGGCGAAGATGTTTCCATTACCGCTCGCTCTGCGGGAACGGATATGTCGGGAGGTCCTTTGAATACTTCTATTATTCTCGATATGACTGCGCACCTTAATAAACTTGTGGAGCTTGGTGACGAATATGCAGTAGTGGAACCAGGGATGTATTTTAGAGATTTTGATAGAGAAACGAAAAAGAAGAATCTTGAATTACCAAGCTACACAGCGAGCCGTGAAATATGTGCGGTTGGCGGTATGGTTGCGAATGATTCAGGTGGAGAGAAAAATTTAAAATATGGAAAAACTGCACGCTATGTAGAGGAGCTTGAGGTTGTGCTTTCGGATGGGCAGGTGCACACATTGAAAAACCTTGAAGGGGAAGTGCTGGCAGAGAAGTTAAGAGAACAGTCATTCGAAGGTGACATTTATCGTGCGGTTGCAACACTTCTGAAAGAAAATCACTCAGTAATTGAGACAGGGAAGCCTCATGTCGAAAAAAACTCTTCTGGTTATGCATTGTGGGACATTGGAAACGGAGTACAGTCACTCAATCTTGCGCGACTCATTGTTGGCTCTCAAGGAACATTAGGAGTTATTACCAAGATTCGTTTCAGATTGGTTCATCCACAGGCCTATTCTTCAATGGCAGTATTTTTTCTTAAAGATATTCACGATTTAAGTGTGCTTGTGCCAAAAATTCTTGCCCACAAGCCTGACAGTTTTGAGTCATATGATGAACATACTTTTTCTTTGGCAGTAAAATATTTTCCGGAATTTGCAACACAAATGAAGGCAGGAATTATTTCTCTCGCCTTCTCGTTCTTGCCAGAATTGTGGATGTTGCTAATCGGTGGCATTCCTAAGTTGGTACTGATGGTTGAATTTCGGGCTGATACCCAAGAAGATGCATTGCAAAAAGCAAAGACTCTTGTGGTGGAAGTTAAGACTCTTAATCTTCATGAGGGAATACGCATTGCTAAAAATGAACACACGGCAAGAAAGTATTGGGTCATACGACGTGAAAGCTTTAATCTACTCAGACAAAAAGTACGGGGAATGCGGGCGGCTCCTTTTATTGATGACTTTGTAGTTCCACCCTTGTCTCTTGCTGAATTTTTGCCAAAACTTACTCTGATTCTTTCAGAATACGATTTAACCTACACCGTTGCAGGGCATGTAGGCGATGGTAATTTTCATATCATTCCACTCATTGACCCAAAGCGTCCCGATGCTAAAAAAATAATCGACGAGCTTTCACACAGAGTCTACGACCTCGTGCTCTCGTACAAGGGCTCCATTTCAGGTGAACACAATGATGGCTTGGTGCGTACCCCGTATGTGGAGCAGATGTTTGGTCCTGAAATGCAGAAGCTTTTTGAGGAAGTAAAAAGAATCTTCGACCCAGAGAATATATTCAATCCAGGGAAGAAAGTCGGCACTTCATTCGCCGAATCCGCCAGTCGCCTCGATTTACCCATAATAAGTAGTATGTAGTAAGGCCTACCCGCCTAGGGAGCTTTGATTTTTTAGGAGTTCTCGGCTATACTCTCTCGACATGGAATTAAAAGCTACAAAACGAACAGTTTCTGGTAAGGGTGTTCAGCAACTTCGAAAAGAAGGCTCAATGCCAGCTATTGTCTATGGACCAAAACAAGAGGCGACAGCTATTGAAATACCTCTTCGCGAATTCACAAAAACACTTGAAAAGGCAGGGGAATCTACGGTAATTCAGCTCTCAGTTGACGGAAAAGAGCACAATGTTCTCATTCATGAAGTTGATAGGGATCCTGTGACTGACATACCTCGTCACGCTGATTTTTATGCAGTTCAGAAAGGTCAAAAGGTTGAGATTTCGGTACCTATTGAATTCGTTGGTGTTGCTCCTGCAGTTAAAGAGCTGAACGGCAACTTAGTTAAAGCACTTCACGAAATTGAAATTGAGGCTGAAGCAACAAATCTTCCGCACTCTATTACTGTTGATGTGTCGGTGCTCACTGCTATTGACTCACAAATTCTCGCAGGTGACATTACACTTCCAGCTGGTGTAACTCTTGTTACTGATGCAGAAGCGGTTGTGGCACTCATTGCGACAGCAAACGAAGAAGTTGAGGAACCGGTTACAGGACCTGATATGTCTGCTATCGGTATTTCTGAAGATCGCGGCAAGAAAGAAGAAGAAGCTGCGCCAGCAGAAGAGGTTTAAGTGTGGAACCACTTAAACCTGCTTCTTGCTATACTAAGGAGGATGAAAGTCCGCCTTTTTTTAATTGCATCTTTTCTCATGCTTGTGGGGACGGTTTTGCCTATACATGTACACGCGGAATTCTTTTCACCTGAAGAGCGTGCGCGCTTGGAAGCGCAGTATCAGGAAATTCAAAAAGAGATTGCACAGTGGCAGAGTATTCTTGATGACACTCAGCTTAAAAAAAATAGCCTGCAAGGTGATGTAACGATGTTGAATGCCCAAATAAAAAAGGCAGAGGCGGAAATTAAGCAACGCAGTATCACCATCTCTAACCTCAACGCGGAAATCAATGCCCGAAGCACAAAAATAAAAAACCTAGACCAGCGAATAGTTCGGGGTCAGGAGTCCTTAGCTTCAATGTTGCAGACGGTACGGGAAGTAGAGGGTTCAACCTTGCCAGAAATTATCTTGTCTTCAAAGAGTGTATCGGAATTTTTTGCAGATTTTGATGCACTACTTACAGTAGAGCAGAAACTCGATGAACTTTTTACTTCAATTCGTGGTGCAAAGACTCAGGCTGAAATTGAGAAAAAAACTCTGGCAAAGCAACAGACTCAGGAACTTGATGCTCGCTATGTTGTGGAAACTAAAAAGAAAGTTGTTGCTCAAAGTGAAGCTGAAAAAAAGAGTTTGCTTGCTATCACAAAAAACCAAGAGGCCTCGTATCAAAAAGTTTTAGTTGAACGACAACAGCAGGCGGCAAAAATTCGCGCTGCTCTGTTTCCTCTTCGTGATAGTGGTGGAATTCCTTTCGGTACCGCGCTTGATTATGCATCGTATGCTTCACAAAAAACTGGTGTGCGCGCAGCATTTATTTTAGCGATCCTCTCACAAGAGTCTGATTTAGGAAAGAATGTTGGATCGTGTTTTGTTTCTAGTTTGCAAACAGGAGATGGAGTTGGTAAAAATACTGGAAAGTTTTTTGCTGGTGTCATGAAGTCACCTCGTGATACTGATCCATTTCTTAAAATTACTAGCGCGCTTGGATTACCATGGGCGACGACCCCAGTGTCGTGTCCTTCGACTGGAGGATATGGTGGAGCGATGGGACCCTCGCAGTTTATCCCTTCTACTTGGGTATTGTATCAAGCACGACTTGCTAAAGCTCTCGGTGTATCGAGAGCCAATCCTTGGGAGGCAAAAGATGCAATCATGGCAACGGCTCTCTATATGTCTGATTTAGGAGCTGATGCAGGTACCTATTCGGCTGAGCGAAATGCTGCATGTAAATACTATTCCGGTCGTTCATGTGATTCTAAAAAACCCGCAAACAGTTTCTATGGTGATTCAGTCGTAGCAAAAGCTACGGATTTTCAAAACAATATCGACTTCTTGAAGGGGCTCTAGGGCATGTTTTGAAACTCGCGGTATTTAGGTAGGGGGCAAAATATGCTTCGAGTATTTTGCATTTCAGTATTCCCGTTGCAATGTCCACAAGGCTTGATAGCGCTCCTTCTATTTCACGATACTATTCCAGTATGATTACTTCTCCAAAGAGGGTTTATGCTCTCGTCTCAATAGCGTTAGTCATCATTATTATTCTCGGCATTTTGTATGTTCGTGCGGTACCTGTTCGACTCATAGGTCTTAAAGTTTTTGAAGGGCAATATCTTTCGGGTAAAGTCTTTTCATTCGGTATTACTGGTTTCCATGAAAAGAAAGTAGCAGTAAACGGCACTCTCGCTGACTATGCGTCTTCACGCGGAGTCGCTGTTGCTTTGGTGCGAAATGCTGAAACGAACGCAGTGGATGTCATGATGCTTTCGCCAAAAGCACAAGCACTTACTGCAGATGGAGGAGGGAAGGCATCGGTATCAGTTTCTCCTGACGGCGGAATGGTTGCATATGCCGCGTTGACGAACGCTCCTGCTGATACCTATTTCACCGCACAACTTTCTGCGTGGACTATTAAAGTTCTGGATGTAAAAACTGGTGAGGTAACACTCATGGGCACTGGTTTTGGTCCAGAGTTTTTCACGAACAATGGGAAACTCATGCTTCTCTTCACCGGCCCTACAGGTATTACTGTGGCTGATGTTTCCGCAAAAACTTCTCAGACTACATTCTTTTTGAATCCTGGTCTTATTGATTACGCCGCTCATATTAGTCGCGATGGGAAATATGTAGCAATTCCAAATGGACTCACGAAGAATTATGAGCTCTTCTCTGTCACGCACATCGAAGCTCCTATCGGTCTTAATCCATTAGGAAACATACCGCAGACACTCGTACACGGGGCTTTTAATGGCGATTCGTTTTACGCTGTTGAACGGCAAACAAACGGCACTGCATATATATGGCGCTTCAAGGCTTCTATGCCAATCGCTGGCGTAAAGGCATTTGATCTCCCAGTGACTTCACATTATCGAATTATTCCTTAATTCTGATATGAGAATGAAAATAACTCTTGTTCCATTGCTTG
>JBBAAE010000012.1:0-26281 GCA_041658485.1 Minisyncoccota bacterium | reverse complement strand
TCACAAGATATAATACATTCATGCCTGTCTACAAAAAAGTAGATAAGAATTTTTTCAAAAAGTGGAGTGCTGAGATGGCGTATGTGTTGGGATTTTTTGCTGCGGATGGGTACATAACGCTCAATAAGCGCGGAGCAAATTTTTGGTGTATTCAGATCACTGATAAAGCATTACTTCAATCAATCAAAAAAGCAGTTCAGGCAGAACATAAAATCAGTGTCCGTGCTCGGGTAGCAAACCAAAAGCCCCTTTATCGTTTGCAGATAGGGAGCAAAGAGATGTGCAATGACTTGAGGCTCTTGGGTTTTGCGGAACGAAAAACAAACAATATGACCATTCCGCATATACCTGCGCATTTTTTCTCCCATTTCGTTCGAGGATATTTTGACGGAGATGGCAATGTGTGGAGTGGTCATGTACATAAGGATAGAAAAAAGCCTTCGCGTATGCTTATGACGATGTTTACTTCAGGTTCCGCAAGGTTTTTGCAGGAGCTTCATGGTCGGTTACGTCTATCTGTTGTGCAGGGAGGATATATTTATACTGCAAAACAAGGTTATTCGCGCCTTCAGTTCGCGACTGGCGATTCTTTAAAATTGTATGATTTTATGTATAATCAACAAGATCCCTTACCGAGGGGTTTGTTCCTCAAAAGAAAAAAGAAAGTCTTTGAGAAATATGTTGCGGCTGTAGCTCAACGGTAGAGCACCCGCCTGTCGATTAGGCAGCTTCTTGTACGAAAGTCAAGTTGAAACTCTCTGGGATATCGGTGAATGCTAAGTCTGCCCACGGGCGGATATGCGAATACCGAGGGAACCTTCTTCTCTCATTTGGGGTTTACCCCGAGCGAAGTCGAGGGGCGCCGTAGAGACTAGATACCGGAGCACCTAAAGGTGAAAGCCAACGGTGAAGATATAGTCCATGCCATTATGAAAATGGTGGATGACATGCACGCGGGAGGTCGTGGGGTCAGCACCCATCAGCCGCGCAAACAAAATCCCCGAAAGGGGATTTTTGCTTGGTGGCTGAGGAAATGACCTGCGTCATTTCCGTATGGGTGCTGACGGGCGGAGTCATGTTTTGATAGCAATCAAAACAGACGAGCCGGGGTCGAGGAATTCCTGAGCGACGGCGATGGAATATCCGTGACCAAACCCATCAGCCGCGCAAACAAAATCCCCGAAAGGGGATTTTTGCTTGGTGGCTGAGGAAATGACCTGCGTCATTTCCGTATGGGTGCTGACGGGCGGAGTCATGTTTTGATAGCAATCAAAACAGACGAGCCGGGGTCGAGGAATTCCTGAGCGACGGCGATGGAATATCCGTGACCAAACCCATCAGCCGCGCAAACAAAATCCCCGAAAGGGGATTTTTATTTTAGTATGTCATTCGACGCCAGAGCAAAAAACCCTGCTACAGTAGCCTCTGATGAAGATATTAAGTCTCAATACCCAGAAAGCATTTCAGCCGGCTCTGCAAGATTTTCTTAAAAAAATTCTTGAGAATGATATCTACGATTTTATTTTGCTTCAGGAAGTTACCGATTCCGTTTTTCCGCTAGTTAGTAATATAGGCTCGTACACTCTCTTGGGAGCCTTTGATGAAACAGTGCAGGCGCAAAGTCATTTATTGATAGTCTACCGTAACAAATTTGTTCTTAAAAAGAGTAGCCTTGATTCTTTTGCTCTCATGCACCCATCGCCACGCCTTCGGCATTCTGGCTTCGGCATATTGCTGGGTACATTTTCTACTCACGGAGGTGATGTTACGGTCGGTTCGCTGCATTTGCATTCTGGTTTGCGTTCTACGGTGCGGGTGCAGGAAGTAGAATCTCTCAAGAAAAGAGTTATTGCTGAACAGGATACTGGCACCCCACTTATCTTCGGCGGCGATTTTAACTTAGGATTACCAGGTGAAGTTATACGTGCGTGTACTATTATGGCCCCGCAATTTATTGCAAAAACACGACACCTCGGACCAACTTTGAATAGCCGTTATAGTGAGCCTCATCCAAATATTGTAAATACCAGCGCTGTTTTTCTTGCAAAATTTGGCATAGGATTTAATTTGAAAACTGATCACTTTTTTACAGACACAGAAACTGCAAAACGTTCTGAAACACGCATACTTTCTGATCGTGTGTCTGATCACAGCCCAATTGAACTTACTATTTCGTAGCTATTTACGGCAACAATGCGCTCGCAGTGAATACCAAAATATAGATACCAACTACATCTACAATAAATGCGAGAAGGATGAATGTCTCGCGTTTCATCTTTGTGGTACTCATCATTGCAATGCCAAGCTCGTCAGGAAACGGTGAAGCCATAATCATGACTCCTATCAAATTACGCATCCACTTTTTGCATAGAATTCCATTCGCTGAGCATACATTTTGTATCATCTTTGATGCACCAAAACGCCGTACTTCTTTCTTTAAATCATCACGAACAAATTTGAAAATAGTGAAATCTGAAAGAGTGGCACCAATCCCGCCCACAATCGCCATGACTCCTATGGGGTGGTACGGCGCAAGTGCTACTAAGAGTAGTGCGCCCAGTGATGTAGTGAAGCTGTATGTGTAGAGAGCTCCAGCTATAGCAACGCCAAGGATTCCAAATGGCAGTATGAGAGTTTGGAAAAAAGACGGACCGAGAAAAATGAATAGTAATCCTGCGGCAACATAGGACAGAGCAATGGTGGTGAAACGAGGGTAGTGTTTGAGCACGAGATATAGTGTATCAAGTAAAGTTTGGAAAAAGAGTCACTTCTGGGTACTATTGGTATCACTCGTGAAAGCAATAGCTTTCACAGGTCAATGCGATAAAGAGCGAATCTATGTAAGCAAAGCTTCTAGTGAAGTTCCGAAAGGAATCTCGCCACTGTAAGCAAAGCTTTCATCGGCTTCGTTCGGGAAAAATAAGAACAAGTTCTTTATTTTCTCCCTCACTCGCCGATGTAGCTCAGTTGGTAGAGCACGTCCATGGTAAGGACGGGGTCGTCGGTTCAATTCCGACCATCGGCTCCAAACATTTTTTATGCTATAAAAGGGCAACGCCGCCTTAGCTCAGCTAGTAGAGCAATGGTATCGTAAACCATAGGTCCCCAGTGCAAATCTGGGAGGCGGCTCCAAAATTGACTTCAGTTCTTGAGAAGAGTAGGGTATGTCCTATTCATGTCATATCACCCTGAAGACTGCTTCAAGTCGCCATACTTAAATAGACGTGCTTTGATTCCGTTGGATCAACGTCCTGATATGGCTCCGAGCCCTGAAGAACGACTCATTCTTAAAGAGGAAGCTCTTCGAGGAGATCCTAATGCATTAAAAGTATTTGGTTTCGACATTGACGACTTTAATTTTTGAAAATTACTCCTGCAGTATTTAGGTGCGCTCAATATTTTTCCTGAACTCGCCCAGATTGCAACAGTTTCAATCTAAACCCTAGCCCCTAAACGCTAAACGCTGTACTCTATTCTCATGTCTCCCGAACAAGCAAAAGCTCGTATTACAGAAATTGAAACAGCGATGGCAGGCGCTGATTTTTGGACTGATGTTGAAAAAGCACAGAAAATGATTCGCGAGATGAAGGATTTGGAGGCTGTTGTTGCGGGGCCTACTCGTTATGACAAAGGGTCCGCGATACTTTCTATTCTTGCAGGAGCTGGCGGAGATGATGCCGAAGATTTTGCAGGCATTCTTTTTCGAATGTATCAAGGTCATGCTTCAAAAAGAGGATGGTCGGTAACATTCTTGGATGACAACGAAAATGACCACGGCGGTTTTCGAAGTGTCACATTTGAGGTGGCAGGTACCGGTGCTTATGGTCATTTGAAACATGAAGCAGGAGTACATCGGTTGGTACGTATTTCACCCTTTAATGCGAATGCAAAGCGACAAACATCTTTTGCTCTCGTGGAAGTGGTGCCAAAGTTTGCACCAGGGGAGGGATTGGAAATAAAAGATGATGAGATAGAAGTACAATTTTCTCGCTCGGGTGGCGCGGGAGGGCAAAATGTTAACAAGAGGGAAACAGCGGTGCGCATTGTGCATAAGCCAACGGGTATGGCGGTGCGCGCTTCTACAGAACGCTCTCAAGCTGCAAATCGCGACCGTGCGCTTACTCTGTTGCGTGCAAAATTATTTATTCTTGAAGAAGAAAAGCGCGCCCGTGAGTTAAAAGGACTTTCGATTGCTGGTAC
The DNA here is from genome assembly GCA_041658485.1 of Minisyncoccota bacterium. Lineage (GTDB taxonomy): Bacteria > Patescibacteriota > Minisyncoccia > Phycocordibacterales > Phycocordibacteraceae > Phycocordibacter. The sequence continues at coordinate 22,081 of JBBAAE010000012.1, read as the reverse complement.
GGTGAAAAATGAATGGGGGAGTCAGATTCGCTCATATGTACTCCATCCATATAAATTAGTGAAGGATCATCGCACTGGCGTTGAAATGCATGACACTGATGCGGTGCTTTCGGGTGAATTAGATACATTCATACAAGCAATGCAATCTGGAAAAGTTGCAGACTCCGAAGTTCTAGGTGAAGACCTGTAGTATCATGTGTCTTGGGGTTTTCTCTGTTGTTGTTTTTCACTAAACCCTAGCCACTAAACCCTAACCCCTAGTTAGAATGATTTATTTCGACAAAGTTACAAAAATATACCAAGACAAGTCTGTCGCACTTGAAGATGTGACGCTATCGTTTGGACCTAAGGAGTTTGCTTCCATTGTTGGACACGCCGGTGCTGGAAAGACAACCCTGCTTAAAATGATATTGGCAGAAGAGACACCTTCTTCAGGGGTGGTCTTTTTTGAGTCCACCGATGTTCATAAAATACCAAAAAATAAGCTCCACACACTTCGAAGAAAAATAGGAACCGTTTTTCAGGACTATCGATTGATTCCAAATAAAACCGCGTATGAAAATGTGGCGTTTGCAATGGAAGCCTCAGGGAGAAGTGATGATGAGATTGCCGCAGATGTCCCACATGTATTAGAGCTTGTAGATCTTGCTGATAAAGCATGGAATTTCCCCCGTGAGCTTTCAGGGGGGGAGCGCCAACGGGTTGCCATTGGGCGCGCGATTGTGAATCAGCCAGAAGTGCTTCTTGCGGATGAGCCAACGGGCAATTTAGATCCTATTAATACCTATCAGGTGGTCGAAATTCTTAAGCGTATTAATGAACTTGGTACGACCGTCATTCTGACGAGTCATAATAAAGGAGTTGTTGATTCATTGGGAAAACGAGTTATCACGATGGATAATGGGCATGTAGTGAGGGATGATAAAGAAGGAAGGTATGTGTTGTAAGCTAAAACCTATAACCTAATGTATGTTGTGGACTAATATCAGAAGAGTATTGCGTGCAGGATCAGTGAATGTGATGCGAAATAGTTTTGTTTCGCTCGCATCTATTTTTGTGATGACTATGACTTTAATCATCATCGGTTCGTTGATGTTTTTGAATACACTTGTTGGTGAATTTGTCACCTATGTTAAAGATAAGGTTGATGTAAATGTATATTTTGTAACTTCAGCCTCAGAACAATCGATTTTTGATTTTAAAACAGTACTGCAAAATATTCCTGAGGTTGCCTATGTTACCTACACATCGAGGGATGATGCAATAGCAGAGTTCCGCCTTCGTCACGAGGATGATCAATTAACTCTACAAGCTCTTGATGAATTGAGCTCCAATCCATTTGGTGCTGCGCTTGCTATCAAGGCAAAACAGCCTTCACAGTATGAAGCTATCGCGTTATTTCTTAATGATCACTTGAATGATTCCAATGGCAAACCGTTTATTAGTTCTGTGAACTATGCACAAAACAAGGCGGTCATTACACAGTTGGGGAATCTAACCACCTATGTTCAACAGTTTGGTTGGTTTATGATTTTTATCTTTTCGCTGGCTTCAATATTGATTACATTTAACACTATTAGATTGGCCATTTATACTGCTCGCGAGGAAATATCAGTGATGCGCCTTGTGGGGGCGTCAAATATGTACATTAGAGGTCCATTTGTGGTGGAGGGCACCTTATACGGTGTTGTTTCAGGTCTTATTGCATTAATTACATTTTTCCCACTCGCATGGTTCTTAAAGGCTCCAGCTCAAAAAATGTTTGGTGCGGATATCTTCTCGCACTATCTAGGCGCTTTCCCAATATTCTTCGTTGTTCTTATATCAGCAGGTGCGTTTCTTGGTGCCTTATCTGCTTTCCTTGCGGTGAGGAAGTATCTCTCGGTCTAGGTATTAGCCAATAGGGTATAGGGTTTAGGGAGTTCCGATGTTCCCTAATGGCTAAACCCTAGTGGCTAATCACTTTTGATGTTAGGATATTCCGATATGGAAGACGCTCGATCAACTAAAAAAAGATCGGGTCGTGCCCCCTCAAAGAAGCGTCACAAATACATTTTCGTCATTGGAGGTGTGATGAGTGGTGTAGGTAAAGGTATTGCAACATCTTCGGTTGCACTCATTTTGCAAAGCAAAGGATACAAGGTGAATGCTGTAAAAGTTGACCCCTATTTGAATATTGACGCAGGAACAATGAATCCAACCGAACACGGTGAAGTGTTTGTGCTTCGCTCTGGTCTTGAAACGGATCAGGACATGGGCAACTACGAAAGGTTCTTGAATGTCTCTCTAAATCAGGAGGATTACATGACGAGCGGAATGGTGTATCAGAGTGTTTTGGAGAAAGAGCGAAATCTTGGGTACAAAGGTAAATGTGTAGAGGCAATTCCACATGTGCGCGATGAAATTATTCGTCGCATCCGCCTTGCATCTGAACAAAATGGATCCGATATTTCAGTTATCGAAATTGGAGGTACCGTGGGCGATTTCCAGAATGCTCTTTTCATAGAAGCTGCTCGTGTGTTGAAACTTGAACATCCAGATGATGTTTTGTTTATTCTTGTTTCTTATCTACCAGTTCCAGGTGCGTTAGGTGAAATGAAAACTCGTCCAACGCAAAATGCTGTTCAGCAATTAAATTCTTATGGGGTGCAGGCAAATATTATAATTGCGCGTTCTTCGCAGAAGTTAGATCAAAGGCGCAAAGAAAAGATTGCCATTAGTTCCAATGTTTCAGCTGATCACATTATTTCAGCTCCTGACGTTGAATCCATCTATGATGTGCCGTTGAATTTTGAACGGGAGAAAATAGGGGAAATGCTCTTAAAAGCACTGCGACTTCCTAAGAAACCAGCAACAGGTTTAGCTGATTGGCAAAATTTTGTTGCAAAGATAAAAAACGCAAAGAAAGAGATAAAAATAGCAATTGTCGGTAAATATTTTGATACAGGTGACTTCGTACTTTCAGATGCGTATCTTTCTGTTATAGAAGCAATAAAATTCTCGGCCGCCGCTGTGGGCGCACGCGTAGAGATTACTTGGGTCAATGCAAAAGATTTTCAGAAAAATCCAAAATCTGTTTCCGCTTTGAATAAATACAACGGAATTATTGTGCCGGGAGGTTTTGGGGAAACTGGCATTGAGGGAAAGATTTTGGCAATACAATATGCCCGCGAAAAGAAAATTCCTTATTTCGGCCTTTGCTATGGCATGCAATTAATGCTTATTGAATACGCCCGAAATGTTCTAAAACTGCCAGGTTCACACACGACAGAAATTGATTCAAACCCAACCCATCCGGTCATTGATATTCTTCCAGAGCAGAAGGCTATTCTTGCAAGTGAAAAGTATGGTGCAACGATGCGTCTTGGTGTGTATCCGGCCCTACTAAAGAAAGACAGCATTGCAGGAGATGCGTATGCTACGGAGAGCGTAGAAGAGCGTCATCGACACCGCTATGAAGTGAATCCAGAGTATGTTTCGCAGTTTGAAGAGGGAGGTGTGGTGTTTTCAGGAGTCTCTCCTTCAGGTATTTTGATGGAAATAGCAGAACTGCCTCGCGGTGTTCATCCATTCATGTTGGGTACTCAATTTCATCCTGAATTACAGGCACGGCCTCTGGCGCCACACCCACTTTTCACTGCTTTTTTGAAGGCGTGCGTACGGAAAGACACTGTGATTTAATGCCGGGGTGGATAAGCTCGTAGAAACAATTTCCTTCGGTAGAGGCGCTATTGTAGAGAATCCCTGCAAAGCATGTGGAGGTAGTGGTGATTGCCCTGCAGGATGTAATCACGGACAAAGGCGAGGCTCTGTTGAGGTGTGTATCGAATGTTCACCAAGCTCAGGGGGACGACATGCGCCAGCGGGTGCATGTCCTGCATGCGCTGGTTCTCGTGAGGATTCTCGCTTTAAATTTTCCTAGCCCTCCTAGTTTTTCAATCTCAGAAGTCTGTTACTCTGGAGCGGTATGGCTCTATTCAAATCACACAAAGGGTTTACTCTTATTGAGCTTCTTATTGTCATTGCAATTTTCGGTATTCTTGCCTCAGTAGTTTTGGCATCACTGAATGTTGTGCGAATAAAGTCTCGCGATTCGCGTCGTACTTCAGACATTAGGCAATTGCAGATTGCACTTGGGGCGTATGCAAACGCAAACTCATCATCCTATCCAACAACACTGAATGGTCTTGTGCCAACCTATATTGCCGTTCTTCCCACGGATCCTTCTGGCACCGCTTCTTCTCCCATTTCGTATCGGTATGCATCCCTAGGTGTTGGTGTATCATGCTCAAGTTATCATCTCGGGGCTACCCTGGAAGAGTCTACGAATTCTGCGTTAAGTAGTGATAGTGATGCCACTGCAGGTTCAAGGTGTACAGGGTCTTCTAATGATTTTGCAGGGACTGACCCACTATTTGATGTGAAGCCGTAATGTTTTTAATAAAAAATCCCTCGTTGTATATGACGAGGGATTTTTTATTTTAGGTACGATATTTTTTAAATCTTCTCAATATTTTCCCATGGTCTACCTTCAACTCCGAAGTGTCCATATGCCGCTGTCTGTTGGAAGATAGGGCGGGTGAGACCGAGGCGCTCAATAATTGCCCGTGGACGGAAGTCGAAATTTTTCTGCACAATCTCACTTAAATCTTTTCCAGAGTCATCGAACGCTTCCACCATCACTGGCTCCACGCGACCAATAGCGTAGGCAACTGATACTAATACTTTCGTGCCGTAGCCATTTGCAACGAGATTCTTTGCAGCAAATCGGCACATGTATGCAGCTGAGCGGTCCACTTTCGTGGCATCTTTCCCTGAGAAAGCTCCGCCTCCATGTGGCATTAAGCCTCCATAGGTGTCCACCATTATTTTTCGCCCTGTAAGGCCTGCGTCAGCTTCGAATCCTCCTTGAATAAACTGACCTGTTGGATTTACTAATATTTCAATCCCTGATAGGTCTCCCAAGACTGGTCCAAATAAATGCTCAATGAGTTTTGTGCGAATTTCTTCTTGAGAAACATCTGCTGTGTGTTGAGTTGAAGTGAGTGCAGTAATTACTTTTCCATTTGAGATTGTTACTTGTGTTTTTCCGTCTGGCCGTGCCCATGGGAGAGTACCGTCACGGCGGAGTGCCTCAAGTTTACGTGCGAGTGCATGCGAAAGCACGACACCTAACGGAAGCATTTCTTTTGTTTCGTTCGTGGCATAACCATACATGATGCCTTGGTCGCCTGCGCCACCGGTGTCTACACCCATCGCAATATCTCCTGATTGTTTTGCGATATGTTCAAGAATATCTAACGGTTCTGTGTAGCCAATGTCTTGATACACTTTTCTAGCGATGCCTGCGTAATCAATAGTTGCGTTTGTGCGTACTTCACCACCGAGCATCATGTATCCGTGGCTACCAAATGCCTCCACTGCAACTCGACTTGTTGAATCCTGCGTTAAGCATGCGTCTAAAATGGCATCTGATATTTGATCGCAGACTTTATCGGGATGTCCTGCGGTAACGCTCTCGGTTGTATATGTCTTAAGTAAGTGAAGCATATTGATGTTGATTAGTGAGTGGATAATAAATAACAAAATCTTTCCCTATTAAGGAAAGATTTTGTTTAAGATATCTTTCCCCGAAGGGCTGGTAGCACTTTATCTTTCGACAAGTTGCTGGTGAATCGTAGGCCCAGATGCCTCCTCACGCTCTTGATATATTTAATTGTCAACGCTCATTCTAAACTACTGGCTGAGGAAGAACAAGGTTACCTTTCTTGTACACTGGGGTTATTATAGTATCGTTTAAATAATGAGTGCATTTTTTAGGAGGCGGTCTAAGGAACTTTCCTCGGGACTAGAAGGAGAAAGGGTTGAAAGACCCCGTAGAGGATTGTTCCAATGGAGAAAGAAAACTCCCGAAGTGCCAGTCGAAAAACCTAATTCCATTGATGTGCGAGTGCAGGGTACAAACAACCTCGATACACCTACAATTCCAGAGAGAACTTTTTTTGCCACGGGGCCACAATTTCAAGAACCTGAAGTACCTTCATTAGCTGATGATGCTCTTAAGGTTGCTCGTGAATCCATAGATATTCACAATCTCCCGATACATTGGGAGAGTCTCGCTGAACTCGGACGGGCAATACGCGGTCTCACAGGTACTTTGACTGACTTAACCGCTCTAAAACCTCCACCTGATGTACAAGAATTTCTGCCCATGTTGGCGAGTGTTATTGCACATAAGAACAATCCTGAAATTCCTGTGGAGTTTCCGACTCAGGAACAGATAAAAGCTGCGAAGCCATGGATGGAAAGCATTCAAAGGTTTTTATCGCGTTTTTCCGAAAGGGCTGCTCGTGGATTAGGAAATTACGCCGAACGCGAAGGGGAAAGGGTAATCCAAAATCTCGGCGGGAAAATCACTGCCTTCGCTGATTTTGTCGGCACCATCGAGAACCCCCAAGCGGAGCTTTTGAGAGAAGTGGCGCTCATCTATAAGCATCTACAGGAAGACAATGGAGTTCCGATTGAAAGAAGAGTTGAACAGTTTATGCGAGATGTACAACGGGCAAAGAGCCATCCGGAATCATACGACGATAGATCTTATTTTTTGAATAGTCACAACTTCCCCATATTACTAAAAGGTTTCTCTAAGCTGAATGTTTCTTTGGCTTCTTTGGATGCTCATCAGGCAGGAATCGCAGGAGCCGAGTTTATGAAGGGAATAGAGACATTTCTCAGACAGAAAGGTGTCCAAGGTATCGGTTTGGCACCGCGTCCACAAGAGTTTGATTTTTTTGACCCGTCGACGTGGGAACGTGGCTTAGCAGAGTGGTTTGCAACTGAGAAGTTAGAACAGGTAAAAGAGGAACTTCCTTCGATTCTTTCTTCTGCATATGAGGCACTGCCTACTAGTGGAAAGGAATTCAAGGAGAAAATCTATACTATTGCCGAAAACATCTACGTTTTGCATAAAAATGGGTATAGTGCAACCGACATCGTACAGGGTATGTTTCCTGGAATGGGACAAATTCGGACTGAGACAAATGCAAAATCTGCCCCCGAGGAAATACTTACTGGTGAGATGGGGGCTGGCTCGTTTCTTGGACTGATAGCTGGCGGAGTGGCAGTGTTTTATTTTGGTGCGAGTATCATCTATATTCCGGTTGCCGCCGTAGCAGGCATGGCACTGGGTGCTGTTACTGGGGCAGTTGGTCTTTTTAACTTTTTTAAAAAGCAGGCGGAAAAGTAATACTAGATTTAAAAATACTTACGGTAGCGTAAATGTGCCGGCAAGGATACCTTCTAGTATTTCTGGATAGAGCCTCCTTTCTTCAATTTTGATTCTCTCATGGAGGGTTTCTATGCTGTCGTTTGGAAGTATTGGCACATTTCTTTGCGCAAGTATCGGGCCATCATCGAGACGCGCTGTTGCAATGTGGATCGTGCATCCTGTTTCTTTTGCCCCAGCTTCAAGGGCATCTTTCACCGCGTGGTCGCCTTTAAAGAGGGGGAGTAGGGAAGGGTGTGTATTAAGAATGTTTCCGTCGTACTTAGTAAAAAGAGAGTCAGCAAGAATGGTCATGAAGCCAGCCATGGCAACAAGGTGAATGTCATGCGTACGGAGCACCTCTAGAATTTTCTGTGTGTAGAGCTCTCGGTCGAAGGTAGCCCCAAAGTTTTTTCGCTCTACTAGCTCTGTAGGTATTCCCGCTTCTTTTGCTCTATCAATTGCCTTGCATGGTCGGTCTGCTACCACGAGCATTACAGGAATATGCTTATCCAGCATCGCTTCAAAATTGGAGCCCGCTCCCGATACAAAGACGGCTAGATTTTTAGGTGTTTTTGCAGTCATATTTTGTATGTTTTCCACCCTAACTGCGCTACTTGGCGACTCTATACCAATTATGGTATCCTGAGGCATGGGGAAAGTACACACAGGGAAGTTTCTTACTTTCGATGATGTCTTGATTCGGCCTGCTCGAAGTTCTGTTGAGCCACGCGAAGCAAATGTAGAGACCGCGATTGCTCGTGGTTTTTTTCTTACCATTCCAATCATCTCCGCCGCGATGGACAAGGTGACGGAAACGAAGATGGCCATCGCCCTCGGTAAGCTTGGAGGTTTAGGTATTATTCATCGTTCAAACACACTCGAAGAAGAAGTGCGTATGGTGAAAGAAGTTAAGAAGGCAGGTGTGCGGGTTGGTGCTGCATGTAGCGCATTTGATTTAGAGCGAGCTATTGCGCTAAAAAAAGCAGGAGCTGATGTGATTGCCGTTGACTCTGCGCATGGCCACAACATGAATGTGGTTGCCGGTGCAAGAAAAATAAAGAAAGCCATAGGAAAAACTCCATTACTTGTTGGAAATATTGCAACAAAAGAAGCCGCACTTGAGCTTGTTAAATTTGCTGACGGTATCAAAGTTGGTATTGGCCCTGGTTCAATCTGCACCACACGTATTGTCTCTGGTGTTGGTGTGCCACAACTTTCAGCAATCATGGAGGTAGTTTCAGTTGCGAAAAAATTCGGTGTTCCAGTTATTGCTGATGGTGGTATTCGTATGTCGGGAGACATCGCAAAAGCGCTCGGCGCAGGTGCATCGGCTGTCATGCTCGGCAACACGCTTGCGGGTACTGATGCCGCACCAGGGAAAATGGTCACTGTTGGCGGAAAGAAATTTAAAGAATATCGAGGTATGGGCTCTTTGGCAGTTTTGAAAAAAGGAAAAGCGAATGACCGTTACCTCGGCACATCAAAAGGCATTGTGCCTGAAGGTGTTTCAGCATTGGTTCCATACGCAGGTACGCTTGAGGATGTTGTTCTTAAACTCGTTGGAGGTATCAGAGTTTCTATGGGGTATGTTGGTGCAAAAAAACTTTCTGACTTTGAAAAGAAAGTGCAGTTTATGGTGGTCTCCGGTGCGTCAGTCAAAGAAAACAATCCGCACTCCCTCGCGAAAGTTTTTGAAGACTAATGTAAACGAAGCGCTTACCGCAGATTTACGCCGAATGAACGCAGATAGATGCGGAATTTTCTATCATTTTATTTCCGTGCTTTTTGAATGTGTTGTTTTTCTCTATGTATCACTGTAGTACTACAGTGATACATAGAGAAAACGCTTTGTTTCTGAGAGTATACTGACGATATGTTTCCGTTTCCAATTGATTTTAAAATTCTAGCGACTATTCTGTCACTAGTTCTTGGTGTCGTATCCTACATACCTTACATACGAAGTATGGTTCGGAGGCAAACTACGCCACATCCGTACACATGGCTTATTTGGTCTATCACCACAGGCACCGCGGCTGTGGGAGGGTGGTATGGAGGTGGCGGAAACGGTGTCGCCCTGCTTTTCTTGTGGGCGTTCTCAACGTTTTGCATTTTCTTACTTTCTTTCAAATACGGAACAAAAAATATCACGAAGGGGGATGTGGCACTCTTAGTGCTCGCTCTTTTGGCAATCCTTGTATGGTGGCAACTCAATGCACCTCTTTTTTCGATTCTCATGGTGACAGCAATCGATGCGTTCGGGTACATACCCACAATCCGCAAAGTGTTTGAAGAGCCATGGAGCGAACCGCTTGTGTCGTGGTTTCTTTTCACCGCCACCGCGTGTATTGGGCTCATTGCTCTTGCTCAATATAATTTCCTCACCGTTGTGTATCTTGCAATGGGCGCCACGCTAAATAGCATTGTTATAATCATCTGCCTTTTCAGAAGACGAAACATTCCAAAACCTGTTTCCTCCAACCTCAGGTGAAATTGCTCTTCGTATTTCATGTTCCGATATGCACCAGCGTATTAATACGCTGGTGCATATCGGAGGGGGTAAAAGAGAGGGAGCAGTAGATAACTCAGCGTTTTAATTTCTTTTTCTTGGATTGCTTTTGAATGTGTACGGATTGCATAATAAGTTCGGCGAGCCGTTCTCGATTTTCCATAATTTCTTCGGGAATAACCCAATAGCTCATGGCATATTCTTTTTCTTTTTTTTGGTAAGTAAACGGTGAACTGCCAAACGATTCATATTCTTTTCTGTTCGTATCATCAACTTTCAAGTAGAGCGCATCTTCAGCTATGATGCCGAAAATAATTCCATCAAGATACAGCCCGTACCCTCCAAACATCGCCCGCGACCCCAATCCTTCCATGTGTGAAAGAAGGTCGCCGACAACATAATCATGGAATGTTTTATTCTGCACAGGTTAATTCTAACTTGAATTAAGGTCTATTTACCGCTATTCTTGCTGAAAGCTGACACCTAAAACCTGACAGCTTTGTAGTATTGCGGGATCGTCTCTTTGGTACGGTGCCAATTTTTCCCAAGAGCGTGGGCGATTGGATAAAAAATTGAGCATGTCGATGGCTTCACATCGACCTCCCGACAATAGGAGGTGTAGAAAAAGTAAAGTTACTAGGTTAGAGTAAATAGCATTGCGGGATCGTCTAATGGTAGGACACCTCCCTCTGGAGGAGGTTATCTTGGTTCGAGTCCAGGTCCCGCAGCCAAGAGTTGGATTTCCCCCTCATTTTCAGAATTTTTTCGGGCAACGCGAAGCGTTGCGTAGAGAGGTGAAGCCGTGCCAAGGATTTTCTGATTGTGTAAAAACAGGTTCGAGCCGAAGATTTTTTGGAGGGCGGATTTTTTTGCGGGAAGAGCAGTGCTGTTTCCAATTTCATCAAGCTCTGAAGCCTCTTGTATCCAATTCCGCAGAGGTTCGAGCCAACTTTTTGCACCTGACTCCAAAAGCGCGATTTGGTCACCTAAAGTGCATTTTTCATCCGTGAGTGCGCGACGCCTCACGAGATACGCGTCGCGCTCGATATCTTGGTCAATATAGAGGTCGGTCAGCCGTGCAAGCTTGCGATCTGCCTCCTCTGCTTTCGTTCGCAGTTCTTGGACGGCTATGTGCGCGGAAGCACCAGAATCTTTTTCATCCTTATCCGCCACGGCAAACATTTCCTTTCTCCAAGCTTCGGGCAACGCGAAGCTGGTTATCTTTTCTGAAAGCTGTTCCGCAAGGATTTCTTCCCGTACATAGGACTGCGAACAATGAATACCTTTCTTCGTGCATCGGTAATACACATAGCGATGAACGTTGCCATTTTTCTGCGTTTTGGTACGGACTTCTGCTGTGATGCTCATTTTGCATTCGCCACAGGAGAGCAAGCCACACAAGGCTTGCGGTGCGGTGGTGGATGTTTGCGGATGCCCGCGCTCCCTGAGCACTTTCTGAACCTTGTTGAATAACTGCTTATCAATGAGTGGTGTGTGGCGACCTTCGTACCATTCGCCACCGTATCGAAAGTGTCCGTAGTAGAAAGGATTGGTGAGAATGAATTTTGCGCGGTCTTTGTGTATGGGGTTGTCGTGCAAACTTTTGACTCCGTTATCAAACAGAAATGTTGAAACATCTTCGAGTCGTGAGTTTCCTTTGGCGTACAAATCAAACACGGCGCGGATTACTTTTGACTTCTTTCGATTGACAACGATTGTCTTCGTGCGTGGATCATTGAGGTATCCAACGGGCGCAGTGCCGGGGAAATGTCCTTGGCGTGCCTTGGCACGAAGTCCACGCGCAGTGTTTGCACTCAAGTCGCGAATGAACTGATTCGCCATGCCGAATTCCATGGACATCATCAAGACATTGTCGGCAGGATAGTACGCGCGGTCGTGCGTTTGGATATGTTGAATCGTGCCATTTTGCAAGAGCCACTGTATCTGCCCACCATCAACGGGGTTACGAGCCAAGCGGTCAATTTTCCAACATACGATTCCGTGCGCTTCGCCTTTTTGAATACGCGCCATCATCTCGTTAAAGATAGGGCGATTGGGTATTTTCGCGGATTGTTTCTCGACGAACTCGTGGACAATTTCTAAATTTTGCTGTTTCGCAAGCATACGAAGCTCCGACAACTGAGCTTCAATAGAAAGCACCTGTTTATCTTCGACATCGGTGCTTTTGCGGGTGTAGAGAAAATACTGCATATGACATTAATATTACTCTAAGTTTGGTACAGTGTAGGCATGGGCCGCTCTATTACCATTGAAGTGGAACCTCTCATTCTTAAATATGCTCGATATTGTTCGGGATATGACATTCAGAGTGCTTCAAAAAAGCTAAAGGTTTCAGAGGACAGGTTGAGAGAGTTTGAGGATAAAAAGCAAGCTATTAGTCTTGTGCAGGTCAAGAAGATGTCTGCCATCTACAAAATGCCTGTGGCTTATTTTCTATTGATAAACGCTCCTAAGGATATGGTCGTGCCAAAAGACTTCAGAATTATCTATGCTTCCGAGGCCGAGAAATTTTCACCGGAAGTCATGCTTGCCGTGAGAAGGGCTCGATATATTCAGTCTACTATTCATGACCTTAAAGAAGAGATTCAATACAACTTTAAATCTTTTTCTTTAAAGGATAGCCCAGAGCAAGCAGCGGACTATTTTAGAAGTATCCTCAATGTTTCTCTTGCACAACAGAAGAAGTTAGACAGTCCTAACTTGGCTTTACGAACTTGGAAAGATGCAGTAGAAGGTTTAGGGATTTTTGTTTTACAACAGAGTCTCCCTAAGGATGATATTAGCGCCTTTTCCTTGGCTGATAAAAAACCTTATGTTGTATTACTCAATTCTGCGGAGCATGAGAATCGTCGTGTTTTTTCTCTTTTTCATGAAATAGGTCACGTGTTACTTCATCGATCAGGAATCTGTACGCCAGATAATTTTTCAAGAAATTCCTATGACTATATCCAAATAGAAAAATTTTGTAATGCTTTTTCCTCCGAAGTCTTAGTTCCAGCGCGTGATTTTATAAATAATGAAACCGTTAAGCTATTAAGCAAACAGAAGTTTGAAGACTGGAACTTAGATAATATAAAGAGCATTGCTTCTCTCTACAGGGTTAGTCAAGAAGTAATTTATCGGAAATTGGTGCAAGTGGGTATTCTTGATGAGAAAAAATATGAAAAAAGGAGACAAGAACTCTTGAAGGGTTTTGAGGAATATCAAAAAAGGAAAAAAGGCAAAATAATAATTCCCCAATATAGAAAAATAATAAGCAAAAACGGTCGTGCTTTCGTCTCTGTTGTTCTTAGAAATATGTACGAAAATAGAATTACCATTAGAGATGTATCTGACTTTTTAGGTACTACCTCACGACATATAGTAGATGTTGAAGCGCATATTTAATATGGATGACCAAGCATCAAAGAAAAAATATTGCTTCGACTCATCAGTACTTATGATGGCGTGGCGATTGCACTACAAGCCAAAGTCTTTTTCTAGTTTGTGGGATCATCTTGGCGACATGATGCAGGCAGGACTCATTGTTATACCGGAAGAAGTAAGAAAAGAGATCGGCGCTGGGAAAGACGACCTTATCTTGTGGTTAAAGAAATATAAATCGTGCATTATTCCAATTGATGAACCGCAGTTGAAGATTGTTGCGGAAATTGTAAATAAATATCCCTTAGTTTCACAATACAAGAAACCGCGACCAAACAACGCAGATCCGTTCATTGTCGCCGTAGCTAAATTAGACGGCAGAACTGTTGTAACTTATGAGCGGTCAAATGGACAAAATAATCCTCATCCTAGAATTCCTGACTTATGTAAAGAACATGAGGTTGAATGTTGCGATTTACCAGCTTTTTTTGAGAAGGAAGGTATTACCTTTGAAATAAAACCTATTTAGGGAGCCTGAGCCGAACCCAAATATTCGGCGAAGGGAGGTTGTGCGCGCACTGGGAGGGTGGGGCAAGCACGATGCTTGATGTGAATTTATTCCCGCAAAAAAATCCGCCCTCCAAAAAATCTTCGACTCGAACCTGTTTTTACACAATCAGAAAATCCTTGGCACGGCTTCACCTCTCTACGCAACGCTTCGCGTTGCCCGAAAAAATTCTGAAAATGAGGGGGAAATCCAACTCTTGGCTCGTCTTTACAGTTTCGCTCGAACCTTCTTTATGCAGAGCATGAACAGCTAGTCGCGCCGAGACGGCGCTCACCGCCCGCCACGAAACGTGTGCGGGCGCCCTCAGCCCCTTCCGCCTTTCATCCTTCTTTTTTGGCGGGGGAAATGCATTTTTGAAAGGTATGGGCAGGCGGGGCTTCGGGTTTAAATCGATTCCAAAAGGTGAAGATTTGTGGGATTATTCTAAGACAATGACCACGATTACGAATGTGGGAGAAAATACCCTCTCCACGCACCTGAAGAGCATATTGCCGAACTGCGATCGCGTGGACGCGCTTGTCGGTTACTTCTATTTCTCCGGTTTTCGTGATCTACATAATGAACTAAAGGATAAACAGATTCGCATCCTCGTCGGAATGGATATTGATAGAAAGATTATTGAAAAGATTTCTTCGTTCGAAGACCTTAATCTCGACGACCACACAGTCGGTACAAAAATCTCCGTCCGCTCCGGAGCGAAAGTTGAATACATAGAGAATTTTTCAAAAATCTTTAACGACACCGACTATTTCGACAACGATGAATCACAAAAAGCATTTGAGATTTTTTTGAGCAAAATCAAGGACGGTAGTTTGCAAATAAAAAAGACAGCCGAAGCAGACCACTCCAAGTTCTATATTCTCCATAACAAGTCCGAGCATTCGGAAAACGGTGAGAAGCCGGGTGTCATTATTGAGGGCTCAAGCAACCTCACACACTCGGGTCTCAAAGGACAGCGCGAGCGAAATCGTATGCTCACGGAAAAGCATTACTACGAAGAAGACGTTGTCGCTTTTGAGTCCGCTTGGAGTGACCCAAACAACATCACCGTCGCTGATCTTGAAACTTCTGACGAGTTTATTACTGAGGTCAAAAAGCGCATTTGGCTCTATCAGTTGCCCGACCCGAAATTGATGTACTATCGCGTCCTCGACGAGTATTTTTCCGTGGAAGAGATAGAGGATATGAGAACGCCCGCACAGATTACAAATGGCAAATTTACCGATCTCAAATATCAACGAGATGCTGTCAACCTCGGTATAGACCGAATCAGACGTTTTGGGGGTGTCATTATTGCCGATGTCGTTGGTCTCGGCAAAAGCGTTATCGCGTCGACCATTGCGCACAATCTCAATCTCAAGACTCTCGTTATCGCCCCGCCACACCTTGAGACACAATGGAAAGACTATCTCGCCGAGTTCGATTTTAAAGGTATTGTCTATACGACTGGCAAAGTGGAGGAGGCGTTGAAGCGCCACGGCGACGATGAGGGCAATCTACTTATCGTGCTCGATGAGGCGCACAAGCATCGTAACGAGGATACTGATAACTATAAAATGCTTCATCGACTTTGTGCGGGGAACTCTGTTATGGCGCTCTCTGCCACCCCATTCAACAATGACCCGAAAGACATTTATGCGCTCATAAAACTTTTTAGTACACCCGGTCAGTCAACCATTAAGACTGTCGAAAACTTGAGTATTTCCTTCCATGACTTGTTCAAGCGATACAAGAACATCCGTCGCGAGATACGAAAGTCATCCAAGCAGACGGAACTTGAGGGAATATCTGAGGTTGCCACCGAACTTCAAGCCATTGCGTCAGAACTGCGTAAAATGATTGAGCCACTAGTTATCCGTCGTTCGCGTCTCGATCTCAAGCAAATCGAGGACTATCGCAAAGACCTTGAACAGCAAGGTGTCGCTTTTGCGGAAGTGAGAGATCCGGAAATCTTAGAGTATGACCTCGGCACGCTTGCTCCGCTCTACGTCGAGACACTCGAACAGATATCGTCTTCGGATAACTCGACGAGTTTTGAAGGTGTTCGCTACAAGCCCGCAAGCTACATCAAGACAGGCTCAACGTTTATTAAAGAACTCATGGACGCGGAAGAAGACGACGAAAGCGATATTTCTGCCGAAGAAAAAATCCAGCGCATAACACAAGCGCAAGCAAACGTCGCCAAGTTCATGCGACGATTGCTCGTGCGCCGGTTCGAGAGCTCTATAGGCTCGTTCCGCGCTTCGCTCAAAAATATGATTGCGTCCTCGGAAACGATGCTCGACTGGTACGACAACAAAGGTGTCGTACCGATTTTCAAAAAGGGCGCACTCCCCACAACCGAAGAACTCGAAGAAAAGACTGCAGAAGAGATTGAAGAGTTGTTCGAGCGGCTCAAGGACAAGGGCTTGATTGAGATTCCTGTCTCTGAAATGCAGCCGGGGTTCCGCATAGCACTTGAGAAAGACATTGCTCTGCTCAAGGGTGTGCAGAAAAAATGGCTTAAGGTCGAAAACGATCCGAAATATGATTTCTTTAAGGAGAAAATCACACAGTCAATCAGCGCTGAGCCGAATCGTAAAATAATTGTTTTCACCGAGTTTTCCGACACAGCGAACTATATTTACGACAAGCTTGCGAAGGATGGTATCAAACGCGTCTACAAGTACAGCTCAGAAGACGCTTCCAAGGGGAACAAAGAAATAATCCAAAAGAACTTTGATGCCGGACTCGATAAGACCAAGCAGTCCGACGACTACAGCATGATTATCGCCACGGACGCGATTTCAGAAGGATTTAATCTCCACCGCGCTGGTGCCGTCATCAACTACGACATTCCATACAACCCGACCCGGGTTATTCAGCGCGTCGGGCGTATTAACCGCATCAACAAAAAAGTGTTCGACGAGTTGTATATCTTCAACTTCTTCCCGACAGCTACGGGTGAAGTGGAAACGCGCACACGAGCTATCTCTACTCTCAAAATGGACCTGATTCATTCCTTGCTCGGCGAAGACACAAAAATCTTCACGAAAGACGAGGATTTAAAAAACTATTTTGCCAAGCAATACCAGGAAGAGAAAGACCGGAACGAGAGTTTGTCGTGGGATGCGAAATACAGAGACGAGTGGATGAGATTCAAGAACAATCCCGACATCAAAGCACAGATAGCTACTATCCCGCACCGCGCGCGCATAGCACGAAAGTTCGCAATCCCTGGTGTTGTCGCATTTGCGAAACGGAATGGCAACTTCGTTTTTGCGTTTGGCAAAACACCAGAGACAGTGCAAATAGTCGCACCGGAAGTCGCGCTTCCTCTTTTCAACGACCTTACTGAAGGTGAAAAGGCGTTCGAGACCACGGCCAACTTTGAGCCGATATACAAAATGGCCAAAGAGCATATTTTTAAGGACAACACCAAACCGTCCATTACTGGCCGACGCAAACAAGATGCGCTCAAAAATCTGAAGTTCTTGTCAGAAAATTATTTACCAGCGAAAGACTTTTGTGTTGACCTTATTAAAGTCATCAAAGATCTCGATAGCTTACCGTATGGCGTGCTGAAAGAGATCGCCTACTTGTTGATGGATAAAGACAATCTCGGAAAAGCACTTACCGCACTCAAGGAACTTGTGCCGCAGAAATACCTTGCGAGCATCTTCGAGACTGCCGATCGCGCGAACGATACTGGGAAGCTGATAGTATTGTCTGAAGAACTTATTGCATGAGATTCGACCAGAAATACGACCACGATGCCTTCTGCACATTTCTAAGGGATTTTTTACCCGAGGATTATGTAGAAAAAGAGAAAGACATTTCGGACCTATCGCGGTGCAAGATAATCACTAAAGCGAGAGAACTCGGGCACTCTCCTTCGTTGGATGTCTACGTGCTCGAAATGAACCATGCAAAAGAAAAAGACCCGCGCGTTTCCATTGCGACCGACGCATTCAAATTGCTTGCCATGTTTGGATACGACAAGGCACTTGTGATTTTCAAGAACGATGAGTCCGAGAACTATCGCTTCTCATATCTCACAATTGCACTCGATTTAAACGAGAAAAACAAGGTTGTTGCAAAATACTCAAACGCTCGTCGCTATTCTTTCTTTTTGGGTGAAGGTGCAAAAACGAAGACTCCGGAACAACAGCTTCTAAAGCGCAGACGAATCACAGACACTAACGATCTTTTAAGTCGCTTTTCGCTCGAAGTGGTTAATAAACAGTTCTATCTCGAAGTCGCTAAGTATTTTGACGAACTGGTATCAAGTGGGGACAACAATCTTAGATTGCCCAGCGTATCGGAAGAAAATGTAAATCTCAGAAAAAGCTTCGCCGTGCGTCTAATTGGCCGCCTAATGTTTTGTTGGTTTTTAAAGCAGAAAAAGTCTGAATCTGGCCCGCTTATCTCTGATGAACTTCTTTCCACACAAGCAGTTGTAAAGTCCAAAGGATACTACCATGGTGTCCTTGAGCCTCTCTTCTTCGAGGTACTTAACACTCCCGGAGAAGAACGTGGAGTGCGAACCGTTTTGTATGACCAAGTACCTTACTTAAACGGAGGCTTGTTCAATCCGCAGCGGGATGACTATTACGAACTAGATCGTAGCACATACGTTTCTCGGTATCTCAATACGTTAGTGATACAAGATAAGTGGTTTCGGGATTTCTTTGGTCTTCTTGAGACATATAACTTTACGATTGACGAGAACACTGTCTTCGATCAAGAACTTTCAGTTGACCCTGAGATGTTGGGGAGAATATTTGAAAATCTGCTTGCCGAAATTAACCCAGAAACAGGGAGCTCTGAGCGTAAGCGAACCGGCAGTTTTTATACTCCTCGCCAGACTGTGGAATATATGGTTGACCAATCTTTGCTCTCACATCTCAAGAGCAAAACACAGATAGATCGAAGTAAACTTGAGGCACTTATCAACTACGACCAAGAGGATGACATAAATAATCCTTTTACTAAATCGGAAGAGAGTCTAGTCGTTGATGCTATTGCTGATTTACGAGTTCTTGACCCAGCATGCGGCTCGGGAGCATTCCCAGTCGGTATGCTTCAGAAAATCGTGTACATCTTGCAACACGTGGATCCAGATTGTAGTTTATGGATCGATAAAAAGTTACAGACAGTGCCTGACCTGTGGAAACAGCGTATCCAAGAATACTACGCTTCTCATCCTGCAAATTACATTCGAAAACTTGACGTTATCAAGGGATCAATATTTGGTGTAGACATTCAGCCCATCGCAGTAGAAGTATCTCGACTCCGGTGTTTTTTAACCCTCGTAGTTGAGTCGGAGATTGACGATACTAAAATAAATCGTGGGATTGAACCGTTACCGAACCTAGACTTCAAGTTTGTTTGTGCAAACACTCTAGTTCTCGCGCCAGACTTGAATGACGAAAACGGACACTTGTTCGGTGATAATTTCCAGAAAAACCTTGAAACAGCGGTTGATAAATATTTCAGTTCCGCGGGTGCAAATAAGGCCTCTGCAAGCAACGAAATTCACAAATTAATTGACGGTAAGGTAGATGAGAAGTTAAAACACTTAGAAAATCTAGTTTCTTACAATGGGGATAGGAGAATAGAAGCTCTGCGTGCAAAAACGAACAGGAAAGAAATCGATCAACATTCAAGGATTCTAAATCTATGGAGTAGTTATAAAAATATATTCGAAAACGAGCCAGTTGGTTTTTTTGACCCAAAGTACTTTTTCCCAAGTGTAAAAGAAGGGTTTAATGTGGTGATAGGTAATCCTCCATACAAAGTGATTTTTAAGGACGATGACAATTACAACTACTACAAAGATAACTTCGAATTAAATAAGGGTGGAAAAATGAATTTATACCGCCTCTTTTTCGAACGTGGACTCCCATTACTTAGTCAATCAGGGACTTTAACCTACATCTCACCTGATAATTACTTAACTAGCAAAGACAGTACTGTTTTAAGAAGGACACTATTAGATAAGTACAAGATAGTATCTATTGTCGACTATACAGAAAAGGATCATGTTTTTGAAACTGTGACGCAAGCAGTTGCTGTAGTGGTGATTAGCAACGAATGGTCTCAGAATTACAACTTCCTATTTACCCAGTATGGGCAGTCTCATGAATTGTCGGCAGAAGAAATAAGACAACGAGAGGGATATCTTATAAAACCGTTACCGGAGATTATCTCAAAGATTGAGTCACAAAAAGGGAAACTCTCAGATATTTCTAACGGATACCAAGGAGAAATAAATGTTTCAACGGATAAGGAGCATTTTGTCACCGAGGAAAAGGAGGGTTACCTCCCTCTAATAAGAGGAAACAACATCGGCAAGTATTTTCTAAAGAAACCTATGGTTGAATATTGTCCAATACGAATTCAGAAAAGAGACCACTTTGAAATGGAGAGGGTTATTTTTCAAGAGGTTGTTAATTCGGGATTGAGTTCACGGCTAAATGCGACAATGGTTACAGAACCTGTACTTTGTGGACACTCAACAAATTATCTGTTTCCGAAAATTGAGGAAATCGACTCTTATTTTTTACTTGGAATTCTAAATTCCACCGTGTTTAATTTTTATTTTAAGTTTTTCAATCAGACGAATCATGCACCCATTGGGGAGGTGAAAAATATACCAGTACCAAAAACAATAGAGAGTAAAATGATAGATCAAATATCAAATCTGGCATCTAAAATACTTACCCAAAAGAATAACGGGGTGGATACTTCTGAGCTTGAAAAACAGATCGACGGGCTGGTCTACAAGCTCTACGACCTTACGCCTGAAGAAATAGGAATTGTTGAGGGTTTAAAATAAAATCCATGGATCCAGAATCTTCATGTTCGGTATGAACTATTTCCTCCTATTCCTCGCCGTCCTCCTCGGTATCGCACTCGGCATGTTTTTAGCTCACCGACGCAAGGGTGGATTAATTTCTGAACAAGGAGAAAGAAAAACGAAGAATAAGGAAAAAATTCTCGAATATATACAGACACACGGAAAAATCCAGAACAACGACGTGGAGAAGCTCGTAGGAGTCTCCAACGCCACCGCCGAGCGCTATTTGAACGAGCTAGAGAAGGAAGGCAAAATAACTCAACACGGAACCATCGGCAAAAGCGTCTTTTATACCCCTCGCGCTGATTAACTCAACGGGTTGAGTTAATCAGATAAGCTCATGTTTATAAGGTAAAATCCAGCTATGCCACCTGAGGAAACTAAACCTGCGGATACACCACCACCAGTCCAAGAAGTGCCGAGCCCTGTTCCCGAATCTCCTGTGGCGGAATCTGTCCCCGAGCCAATTCCTGCTCCCGTGGAAGCGGTTCCAATGCCCCCAGAGGCTCCCGCAGAACTCAAAATAGCTCAGCCAGAACCATCTTTCGAGCAACCTCAGGATAAACCAACGGCTCAAATACCAGTAAATGAGCCCTTCGACTCTCTTCCACAAGAGTCAGGGCAAGCCACTCAGGGCAAGCCGACTCCCGTCAGTGAGCCGTTGCCACCGAGCGCTCCTACTTCAGCAATTAGTTCTGTCGCTAGCTTTGCGCGCACTCTCGCCATCAAAGCCCGTGCTGTCATCCAAAGCCGGAAGCGCAAGAAACTGGAAAAGATTATGGAAGTCGTGAACGCGAAAGGCAAAATAACGAACGACCAAGTTGAGAAACTACTTCATGTTTCAGATGCCACCGCCACGCGCTATCTCACGCAGTTAGAGAAAGAAGGGAAAGTCCAACAAGTTGGCAAGACAGGAAAATCTGTACAATATAAGAAAATATAACTATGTACGATTCATCATCAGAAATAATCCAGCAACACAAAACTCCAGTTGATGAGAAAGACGAGTATAGAGAATATGTGGTCTACAAAAAAGACGGGATGTTCGTAACTGAATGTATCGGGTGGAAAATAAAGTCTGTAACTCGGACTGGTGGTAGCCGTGACTACTACAAAGAATTTGAGAGTGAGACGGATGCCGTTGAGATGTACGATGAGCTGTTAGCTAACTGGGAAGCTAAGGACTAATGGGAGTCCTGCCCCCGCGAGTGTGGCGCTTCGCCTCTCGCGGGGGCTAGTGCGCGCATGGTGGGTGGGGCAAGCACATGAAGGATGTTTCAGAGCCTTCGGGCATTTCCGCGGGCGGTCTAGCTTAGGAATGAGCGCCGACCCTAAACGAAGAGAAAAAGTACAGTAGCGGAAGCGACACCACAAACAAAGGGAGGAACAAGAGGAAGGGGGTTGTGCGAGCCGGGGGTGGCGAGCCCTGTTTTGCTCTGCAAAATGCGTAGCGGAGCGAAGCACGAGCCGAGGCGAAGCTGGGGGAAGGACACTTCCTTCCCCCAAACAAGGGCG
>JBBAAE010000011.1:0-29208 GCA_041658485.1 Minisyncoccota bacterium | reverse complement strand
CCTACTGTTTGTAGAGCGAGGTTTACTCCTCTGACTTTCTCACCTTCCATATACATAAGTACTGGTTGATAGAAAAATACAAATGCCATTACTGCAACAGAAAGTGAGAACAGACACAGCATCGCAATTGGTACTAACACTGTTTCTTCTATGGGAACTGCTAATGAGGAGCCGAAAAACATAATGGATGCAACGGTGCATATATAAAGCACTGCCGAAAGAGCATTGATGATTGGGTTTTTAGTCATGCCTACCTAACCTAGGTTACCTGAGTAAGGTTGCCCTGAGTCACCACCTGCTCTCTTGAGCTTAGAGCGTGAATGAGTATACTTGCCTCTAATGCCTCACGAATCAGACAAAGATATTCTTGCGCGAATTATAAAAGAGCCTCTTGGAGGAAGACCTTTTGGTGGGATGACTGATGCGGAGCGCGCTCTGCGCAATCAACAAAGACTGAAAGAAGCGCTCGCTGACGATGGTGATCTTGATGGCGATAGTGATGCTGAGCTGGATTGGTAAGGCTCTTATTTTAGATCAACTCCTACTCATACTACCTACATGTCTAATGAATCATTCGAAGATGTCCTTGAAAGATTTTTAGCGGAGCAGATAAAAAACCCACCCGGAATACGGAGTGCGGAGAGAGTTGCTGAACGCAACAGACAGATATTCGAGCGAACTATGGCCGAAGACTACGAGGATTGATAGGAAGTTCTCGCATCAAATTAAAAAACACACCTCTATGAGGTGTGTTTTTTAATTTATAAGTAATAAATGCTGAAGTTACCGTACCTTTGTCCAAGCATCTCCACCATTGATGCTCTTATACAAGATGTTCCCGCTCGTTAACGCATACACAGTGCCCTGCTGTGATTTGCTGAACGCAAGATATAGAACCGATTCACTTCCAAATGACTCTTGCACTTTTTGCCATGTAGCACCTCCATCAGTGCTTTTACCCATTCCACCAAGTGTTTGGGAGAACGCGAGCGCATAGCTAGACTGGGGGTCTAGGGCAAATACGCTTACCGCACCTCCTTCTAGTTGCGGAGACATGCCCTCCCATGTGTCACCCCCATTCTTACTTATCTGCACTCCATTTGGAGTTGAGGCATACAGAACACTTTCATTCTTTGGATCAGAAGAAAGAGAGATTGCTTGAACAGAACCTTCTGCAAACTTCCAAGAAAGTCCGCCGTCAGTACTTCTTTGAAGTTTCCCTCCAAACAAACCATACACAATGTCTGGGTTTACTTGACTCACTGCCATCGCGTGGAAATCAACTGGGCCACCAAGCCCGCCTGAAACTTTTGTCCAAGTCACTCCCCCATCGGTTGTTTTTTGGAAGCCTATGTTGC
Organism: Minisyncoccota bacterium; assembly: GCA_041658485.1. Classification (GTDB taxonomy): domain Bacteria; phylum Patescibacteriota; class Minisyncoccia; order Phycocordibacterales; family Phycocordibacteraceae; genus Phycocordibacter. The sequence continues at coordinate 27,850 of JBBAAE010000011.1, read as the reverse complement.
CTCCGCGTGCAGGGTGTCCACTACTAAAGAAAGTTTTTGCTTCCGTAGGATGTGGACTGAAACCCATGAGGTCATCTCTTGTTTTCCCAATCTGATAAAGTTTTCTTTCGGCAGAAAGGAGGAACAAGCCTTCATGTGTCGCAATGTAGACCTTCTCTGCATCATTCACATCTACGGCAATGCCATGCGAGTGACTAAATGAAGATACTGAAGTGAGTACATCTTGAGAATTATTTCCTTGCGACCCACTACGAGAACTGAATAAGAATAGACCAAGGAAGAGGAGCGCTATCACCCCTCCTCCTATAAGATATTTTTTCTGCATAGAATTACTGAGCAAACCAACTACTTCGCCAGTCTTTCATCATTTGTATCTCCCCTGTCTGGGCAGTAATGATATCGTTGCCGAGCTTGATAAGCTCTGGGCGCTTTGTACCCTTAAGAAGTGTTTGCGCCATCTCAACAGCCCCTTCGTGATGAATAATCATGCCGTCCAAAAACGCCTTATCAAGAGCATCTCCCGTCTTTCCTTCAAGACCCATCATCATGCCGTTCATAGCGCCGTGCATGCCATTGTAGCTGTCTGTATCTCTCATCTGAGAGTAGTTACCTCCCATCATTCCAAAAGGACGATACGAACTCGTGCCTACAAAGTAGCCAATGACGAGACCGAGGATGAGAGTAAGAAGTCCAATAATAAGTGTGTTGTTTTTTGTTTCCATAGTTTTTTATGAGTGTAAATAATGCAAAACAAAAAACTACCTATGGTGCACGCGGACTTATAGAGTTTCCAAGAAAAAATGATGCAAAAGAAGGTGTGTATACCTCTCTCTTCTGTAAAAAAGCAAAATGCTGTTTAGAGATGTCTGGTGGGTCAAAAAGATTCCGAAACAATGCGAATGTAAGAAGAATCGCAAAAAGGAGTGTTCCGAAGGTGACAAGTTCAGGAGCGACTGTCGCAAATAGTGCCTGCCATGAAGTAAGGTGAGTAAAAATATTCATCTCACACAAAACCGCCTCGCCCGGCATAAACGGACAATCCCCCATACTGCCCATGCCGTGATGGCTCATTCCCACCATGGCAAGTGGCGCAAAAATTCCTACCAAAACAAAAGCTAGGATGAGTAGCGCAGGGAGGAGTTGGTTTCTTGAGGACATGGGTCTATTTTAGCACTTAGGAAAGGGGTGGCATATTTATTGTATTAGGACCCTAGAGATTTCTTATCTTCTCTATGAAATACTCTTTTGAAACACCTAGAGTTCTGAGATTATTGGATATGATGAAATCAGGAAGAGATTTATAGCGAGGAACGATTATTGGTCTAGCGAGACCAATTTTCTTGTATTTATTATGACTACCTACCTTACCTTTGAATACACAGCCCTCAACAATGAGAAACTTTTCGAACCTCCTCCAATCTATGTTTCCAACCTCCTTCATGGAGGATTTCAAGCTAACGCAGGAACTTTAACTCCGATTGATTCTTGAGAGACTACAGGCGGTACCCACGAAGCTTGCTTAAGGTCTTTTTTCCAACCCAATCCACTCAACACTTCGTCAACAGTATTACTCTCTACTAAGTCATCAAAAAATATTTGAACTGCTTCTTCAAACATTTTCTTAGCTTCTGTTTTATTTTGACCACAAGTTGAAAGATCTAAAGAGGGCGTATAGGCAATTACCGTAGTACCTTCTTCAATAAAAGCCACCGGCAGACTTACTGCCAATTCAGTGACATGGATTTTGGACTGTGAGTTCAACCAATTCATGGAAATATTATTGTAACATATTGCCACTTCTCTACTCTCGTCAGACAAGACAGGTCGGCTCTAACGGCTACTACCTACGAAGCGAGAGCTAGCGCAACACCAAGGTAGTACGGCCAGATGATAAGAGCTAACACTCCTTTCCAAAAACTAAGTTGTAAGTAGCCTACGGTGAAAAGCCATGCTGCGATCCAAAATCCTCCTGACAATGTGTGGTGTTCTATTTTTATTTTTTCCATGGTTTTAAATTATTGGTGATGTGAGTGTTCAGGGACAATGAAGGTTGCGATGATGTACGCAACGATGCCTGGTACGACTCCAGTAAATATTACCACTAAGACCCAAATGAGGCGCAGAAGCACGGGGTCAATATCGAAGTATTCTCCAAGCCCTCCGCAGATGCCTGCGAATACTTTATTGGTGTTGCTTTTGTAGAGGTGTTTGTGGGGCATGGGGGAAGGATAGCATTTTGGAAAGCGAAAAAGGATTTATTTTCTACGAGCCACCACTTTCGCCTCTGTCACTTCTTCAAATCCCCACCGTCCGTGCAGACGGCCTAAGCCTGAGTGTTTGTAGCCACCGAAAGGATTCATCGGACGCACATAGCTCGCCCCATTTATGCTCACCATGCCGGTTTGGAGAAATGCAGTCACTCTTTCTGCTTTTACTTTATCTTTGGTATACACATACGCACCAAGTCCATACTCAGTATCATTCGCCAGCGCTATGGCCTCTTCTTCGGTTTTGAATTTAATAATTGGAAGCACAGGACCAAAGACCTCTTCCTGCCACACTCGCATGGTTGGAGTAATGTTGATGAGAAGTGTGGGCTCGTAGTAAACACCCGCAAGTCCAGGCTGTTTACCACCAGTAAGCACAAACGCACCCTTGCCCACTGCATCTGCCACTTGGAGTTCGAGGGTATTCAATTGTTGCTTGGAAGCCAAGGGTCCCATCGTTGTGCTCTCTACCATTGGGTCACCTAAGCGCACCATCGTGTCCAACCTCCCTTTGAGCATCTGGAGCATCCTGTCCCACACATTTTCGTGCACCAGAAGGCGCTTCAGTGCATCACACGACTGCCCTGCGTTCGAAAATCGAGAACGATAAATACTTTCCACTGCCACATCAAAATCTGCATCTTCAAAGACGATGCCCGGTGCAGAACCCCCAAGTTCCATCACTATCTTTTTCATACCGGCTCCTGCAGTTCGGTACAAAGATTCACCCGCAAGTGTGCTTCCGGTAAAACAAATGAGGTCAATATTTTGGCGTGCAAGAAGTGCACCTACCGGTCCTTTACCATATATCTCGTTGAATACACCCTCAGGTACACCACTTTCTTTCAGTATCTTTTCAATGAGCTGTCCGCACAAGGGCACTTCTTCAGAGTGTTTAAAAACTACCGTGTTGCCTGCAATTAAGTTTTGCCCGCATCCCCACACAAAGTTTGACGCAGGATAATTCCACGGCACGATGACACCTACAACGCCCCGAGGCTCACGATATACGGTGTGAGTCTCCTCGCTATTTTCATACGTAACTTCAGGAGCGAGATATTTCTCGGCGTTATCTAAATACCAAGAAAAGTAGCGAAGCGCATCCTGCACGTCTTCCCTACTTTGGGTTATCGGCATACCCATCTCTTTGGTGGCAAGTGTTGCAAATTCTTCGGCTCGTGAGTTGAGGTTTTGTACGACTCTGCGGAGGATTTCTGAGCGACCAACGATTCCTAAAGCACGCCAGGCAGGGCTTGCTGTGCGGGCTGCTTTTACTTTCTCGGATACCTCTTCTCCCGTTGAAATAGCGACTGACCCGAGGATCGAGAAATCGTGGGGGCTCATGGAGCGGAAGCGCTTCATGAGGGGAATTATAAACTGAAGGCGGAGGGTGGAAGGGTTTTATTCACTGTTTGGTTTTTAGAACCAGTATAAGCAGTCCGAGTTTCAATAAGAAAAAGTGAAACTGCGTCAACTCTTCCATGCACACTGTAATGCCTACCCCTTAACGCAGACAGCTTCCTGTATTCATTGCTTTTCCACAGCAAATAAAAGCTCCTTAAAACTCTCAACCTCTGCCAGATAAAGTTCCAACATACGCTTATTATAAAAAATCATACGATTTTTATGCAGAAACACTGAGAAATTGGCATTATAATACACAGTGTCAGCTCTTTTCTTTTTTATCAAATCCACAAAATCATCTGCTAGTTTCCTTTTTAAAACTTCCTCGATATACCCTAACTCTGAAAAATCAATAAACTCTGGTTGAGCGACCTGATCGTCCTCACTGTAATATTTGGGAAGTACATATTGGTTTAAATTAAATTTGTCCCAAGCTCCTGAAAAAAGTGGCGGAGATGTAGGAGACACAACTACTGGATACACCATCACGTCATTCGAAACCCCCTCTATAGAAAACTTTCCATCCCTAAAGTCCTTGACTCTTTTACAGATTTGCTCAAGGGGTTTAAAGTATGCTTCCTTTAGTCTATTTAAGTAATCATCGCCATCACCTTTTTGCAAAAACTCTAGGTTGTGAAATGGTCGTTTTTTACACTCAAAAAATATAATCGAATCTTTTTGTACGAGAATTGCATCATTTGCCTCCTGCCCATCATCTTTTCCATAGCGCTGATCTAATAAGACATTTGCATCTATAGCTTGAATTAAACTTTTAAAATAATCTTCCACCGCATATCCAAAGTATTGAGAAAATGTGGATTTCTCTTTTTCATCAGAAATAAAATCCAGCAAATCAAAATATACTGAACTTGAAAGTCGGTTAAACAATCTCCGCAAGTTCAAAGGTATAATTTTGTTGTCTGGCAACTTCACGAGAGGCTGTTTAACAATGTCAGTCACATTAAAAAAACTCGAATCAATTTTTTTGTAATTTAAATTATTAATTAACAAACTGTCTAAAAGCTTTCTTTGATATTTCGGTTTCAAGTTTTTGAGAGCAATATCGAAGTCTAGATAAGGCAGCGCCCAGTCTTCTTCGGGGGTATCTTTGATGTCGTATTGTCCCTGAAGCACCACTAAGAATGCAAAGTACTCTTGTGCTTCTACTCCGAACTTTTCTTGAAAGAGTTTCTGGATGTCAAACTTAGAACTGTAGTTATCTAACAGATTTTTGAAAATAAAGTAGTTCTGATACATCTGCTGAGACATGTCGAAATTCTTATCGACAATTTGTTGCTTTGAAAGATTCGCCAGTAGATCAATACTCATCCGGTCGTCCTCGGAAGTATTTTTTAGCTGCCAATCTGCAAAAACAGAGTTTATTATCAATAAACTTTTACCTATTCCATATAGGGTATTTGGAGGAAAATCTTCTTCTTTCGTGTAATTTGTAGCATCGCAATGAAGCAGACATAGCTTAATCAGATGGACTATAGACGGCTCAGGAAATATAACCATGTAATCTTTTGGAGGGTCTGGTTCCTGCTCTCGGATTCTTTTTTGTATCTCTGGTTCCAATAGTTCAATACATCTTTGCTTATAAATTCCCAAGCTATTTTCACCACCACAACCTCTTTGGCAGTATTTGTAGTAGTGTTTTGAGAGTTGTGAAAGAATCATCAAGCAGTCTCTTTGATGCAGATTGTTTAGGATTTTTCTTACAGACCTTTCTCCAACAGCACCGTGTTCTGGGAAAAGCTCTCTGTAGGTCGGCATAGTGCCAAGAAACTTTGGTTCTTTGACCTCACTTTGAGTTTCGTCGCTCATAGTTGAGTTCGGGTTTCATTTTTTGTTTCCTTTGTTTTTTCTCTGTGTTTCCTAAGCATTACAAATATTTCTTTCCATTGTTCTTTTCTTTTATGCTCAGTAGAATCCTCTGGATAACTCAAATCACTTAGCTCTGTTAGCCATCCGTTTAGGTTATTTACTGTAAAGATTTCGCTGAATATAAATATCGCTACGTTGATAGTTTCTTTCAGTTGTTCCTCATGTTGCCGAGTAAAATCTGTTTCGGTGCCATCACCCCACCCAGTAAATATTCGACCGACATAACCGAAGTTTTGGTCATTCTCCACTATCGCTCGTACTCGTGAGTCAGACCAAGAACGCATAACAAAAGCGAGTATCTTTGCCCATATAATTGGATCAACGCTTGGAAAGAGTTCCTTGGATACTTCACCTAGATCCTTATCCCATTCTTTTCCTCCACTCCAAATGCGAGATCGAGACCATTCAAGAAACCTATCAAGCCATACCCTCGAAGCGATATGGTCTTTGAGATTAGAGATTGTGACCTTCCAGTTTGAAGGGAAATAGTGTTCCCATATATCGTAAGCTTCGCTGGACTTTGGCAACTGATCGAGAATGTCGTTATAGATCGGAAGGTGTTTAATGTAAACGTATATATGCTGTGAACCAACAATCTGCTCTGCCCCACGCTTATTAATATGATCCTCCAGATGCTTAAAATAAGAGAAAGCACTGCTTGTATTTCCTGTAAACGCTTCCTTCGTTACGTATCTGATTATTTGATCAACAATATAATCCGACTCAAAAGCTTTAATATCGACTTCAGTTTCGTTTCTATCACCCTTATCTTTCGCAAACTTTGAAAATTGTATTTTCCAAAATATAAAATGCCATTCTAAAACTTTTGGAAAAAATTCTGGAAAGACAAGAATAAAAATCTTATTTCTGTTTTGTATATTGCTCAAAAAACTTTCAAGGAGTTGAGGAAGTATGTTCCATTTCTCCTTCTCGTTTGACTGCAAAATGGAATCAATTTGAGCAGAAAAAGCAATAAAAAAATCCTTTTCTATAAATCGCCTTTCCTTGTTCCAATCAGTAGCCCAAAAATTGCTCCATGAGACGACTTTATCTCGTGGAGATAATGGCAACAATGGTTTTGTGAAATAGTTCAACCTGAAATCATCCTTGTCGCCCTTAACCCAAGTATAAAGTCGAAGCAGTATCCAGAAAAGTGCGAGTAGAGCAACGGCCCACACAAAAAAGATAACCATCCTCAGCGCAACACTACTAACACCCATAAAGAACGGACTAATGACTACTACCAGAAGTATCAAGAGTGATGGTTTAAACAACCAAACTTGATCAAGGGCAATGTGTAAATCTAGAAAATTACCTTTCCTCTCACCATCACCAAGATGATGAATAAAAATACCAATCGCAAATGAAATTAGGAGCGTTAGAACTGAAATACCTGCACCCTGCATCAATTCAGGGAGTGGAGAATATCCAAGAAAATTTATTGTGGCACATATAAAATCTCGAATCATAATTATTTTAAGTCAAATAATTTTTGAATCAAAAATGAGGACAGTCACGATTTCTCTAATTCTAGTCTAGACGAAACGTACTATAGGAGCCCTTGTTATAACTAAAGAGAGAATTTCCTTACGTTGCGTGGGTCCGGCCCAATCCAAAGGAAAATGTATGTGAGTTGGGCTTATGAGTTCAAAAATGATTTCTCTAAAATCCACAACTTTTAGTATATCTTCCGTCACCTGTTCGATTATCTTACTTTCTTCGTCAGCCTTAAAAGCCTTTATGCATAGTCTTTTTCCTATGACAATCGAAGATGAGGTTGTAGAGCGCGATGTCTTTGGATTTCCAGTTATAACAACGGAACGAAGTTGTCGGATTTCCTCTCTAAATTCTTTGAACTCTTCTCTCAAGATAAGATTTTCGGGAACCTCTTCGGTTTGTAATTTAGGAATTTTAAAAGTTCCAAAACTTTTTAAGAAAGTTGAGTAATCTTTTTTATCCTTAGCAGCTTGATGGGTAGCAGAAATCGCATCCTGCAATTCTTTTTTAAAAGTGACAATTGATGGAAACCTTAAATCTCGAGGATACTGCACATGTTTTATTGGGTTAGTATCAAAAGAATATTCTGTTTTATCGTCTTTTATAATAATAGTAGGCTTATCAACCGCCAGCCTCATTCCAAGCTCAAACATCACATTTGGATTTTTACCACTCACATCACATACAACAACCGGATTTTCAAAAATATTTCGAACGATATCTTTATGGATTACACCTACTTCATCGGTATCACTTACCATTTGCGCTGCAAATCCTGCTTTTCCTATCGCATCAAATAAAATTTCTCGAACTTCTATCCAGTGCGTATTACTGCAACCATCAATTTCAGACATTGGCATAATCACTCCACATACAAGACGTGGCGTTTCAGAATCCAAAGTCTGTACTTCTTTCCCAGCCATATTTATAGTTTAGCACCATCTTCCGTAATCTAATCAACACATTGAGAAATGGGGTCAGTCACCATTCATTAAAATACACGGGAATTGGTCACAAATGAGACCAATATGGATTAGAAAAAGAAATAACTGTTAGAATTTAAAGCATGATTCTTTTGGCAGGTATTGGATTTGGACTCTTGAGTATCTACAACAAAATTGCCCTTTTTCTTGGTCAAAAGTCTGGATGGATATCAGGCATGGCGATTGGGCTATTGAGCGGATTCTATTTCTGGGCAATTGGTTTAAAAATTCTTGCCATCGCAGAATTCGGCTTCTTTATTGTAATGCTTTATGGGTATGTCCGTCACACCAACCCTTCTAAAGAGAGAATGTTCCAAATAAACATCGTAATGAGTGTACTTACACTCCTTCTTTGTCTCTTCCTCTTCACAGGTTATTTGACTCTGATTGAAACAACTTCATCTTTATCGTTCATCTGGGGAGGTTATTTCCTAAGCACAGCACAAAAATCGTTAGGATGGTTTTTTCTTTTAGTGGCTCATATAACTACAGCAATGGCTTCTTTTCATAACCAGCAAGTTATTTTTTCAGGGTTGCAGGTTATTTCTGCTCTAATTTGTGTGTATGCTCTATTAAGCTTCGCGATAAAGTTACCGAGAGGTTTTAAAAATTCGTGATCGCACGGGAATTGCCTACAACTCTCACCTCGCCCATGTTCGGTTCGGTCGCAGGCCCCGCCCGGATTAGCGACTATCTTTTAGTGTATGGACAGCTATATTTTTAATTTCTTCTATGGGGGGAGATAAACGAGCACGAGAAACATAATGTTTTGCAACAGGGAAAGGAGCAACTAACCTGGAGTCACTTTCCACGTCAGCAAATCGATCATTACCAGTGAGAAAATTTGCCATGACTTTAGCTTGACGAAACACAGTATCTAAAAACAGATAATCAAAAAAAATATGTGCGGTTGTTCCTTTAATCTCCAGAACGCTTTCTTTTCTGCCTGGAAATAAATTCTTTAGTTGCGATTCTATCGTTGATTTCATGAGAATTTATTATACATATCTTTTATGCTTAAGTCAAAATAGCTTTTTCTGACAAGAAAAATGGTGACAGACACCATTTTTCAAACCCCACGGGAATTGCCTACAACTCTCGCCTCACCCATGTTAAAAACCCAACCCCACGGGAAATCTCTCCTTACAGGAGCTGTACACCTTGTGGATTTTTTCTTTCGGAAGCTCAGAAAAAATGCGCACAAGGTCTTCGATTCCCCGCCGTAAAGCTCCCAGCTTTACTTGGGGTCATGAACAAAAAAGGACTGCCTTTCGCAGTCTCTTTTTTGTAATCATGACCCCACGGGGAATCGAACCCCGATTCCATCCTTGAGAAGGATGTGTCCTAACCGTTAGACGATGGGGCCGAACGAGAAGGAAAATGAACTTCAATATTCATTTTCTTCGAGAGAGGCCCCGCTTAGCCTATACCTATAGGCGACTGGGGCCCCGCTGAGAACTTAAAATACAGCATTCTTAGTCTTTTCTCAACTTCCCCATTCTCACATCTTCTTCTTTTTCTTATGGTCATGGTCTCTTCAGATCCGATGAGGCATCGCCCAAAACCTAACCACTAAACGCTAGACACTAGACGCTTATTTTTCAACCTCTTGCGAGCTCGGTGGCAAAAACTTTTGCTGTTATTTCTACAACAGATTCATGAATCTGTGGTGTTGAAACAACAATGCCACCTTTAAACATATCTTTTTCTGCACCAACAAGATCGGTAATGCGTGCACCGGCTTCTAGTGCAATTACCATTCCTCCTGCGATATCCCATGCTTTGAGTCCGCGATGTGCCATTGCGTCACTCTCTCCTGACGCTACCGCGCAGATCTCTAAGCTCGCGGACATCTTTGACTCAACATTTGCTCCGCTTTCAGTACACCCCTCTCTAATCGCACCATGCATGCGGAGCGTTTGTTCACTTGCCCCTGTATCCAAAAGAATGTGTGCACCCTGCATAGACCCACATGAAGACACTGCGATTTTTTCTCCGCTTAGAAAGGCACCGCTTCCTCGCTTCGCACTATAGAGTTTATTTTCAGCAGGAGAGTACACCACGCCAACTTCAGGTATTCCATCTACAATAAGCCCGATTGAAATACCGAAGTATGGATTACCGCTCGAAAAGTTTTTAGTGCCATCAATGGGATCAACAATCCACATTGAATTCCCCTCTGGCATACCTTTTATTTCTTCACTAAGAATTGGATACTTGGGAAACTCTTTCCGCAAGGCATCAAGGACATAGGTGTTCACTGCAAGATCAGCAACCGTAAGAAGCGAGCCGTCATCTTTAATGCTTCTGTCTGTATCTGTTATTTTTCCAAAATATTGGAGTGCAATATCACCAGCGCCACGAACAATTACTTCTAGTTTTTCTAAAGAAATATCAGACATACTCAATAATTATCGAATGCTCCACTCAGCGTCTTGACGTACTAATAGATCTTTTGCTTTTTCGGGCTCTTGCATCAAAGACTTCACTACCCTCTCCATGCGCATCGATTGCGAGCCTTTAACGAGTATTACATCGCCTGATTGAATAAGGGACAACAGTGCAGTTGAGGCATCCGATCCTCTCTCACATTCAATAATCACATTCTCGGGCATACCTGAGGCTCGTGCGCCTTCTGCAATGCCTTTGGTGCGCACACCCACCGTTACAAGTATGTCTGCAGACTCTGCAACTAATGCACCAATGCGATTATGCTCAGTTACCGAAAAACCTCCGAGCTCAAGCATATCTGCGAGGACTGCGATGCGACGACCTGTTCGGGGAATGTCTCCAAGTGCAATGAGAGCTTCTTCCATCGCTGCAGGAGAAGCATTGTAGGTGTCATCAATAATCACGGAAGTTCGCATACCGTTAATCAAACGCATTCTGCCAGCAGGTGTCTCATGTTTTTGAAAAGCGCTTACAGCTTCCTCAAGAGAAACCCCAACACTGAGTGCTACAGCTATTCCTGCGAGCACCGAGTACACATGGGAGCGACCAGCAACATCTGGAATCGATACCACTCCCCGCTCGTCACCATAGCTAACATCGAAAGAAATTCCACTTGGCATACCATCCTCACTTGTTGCATGGAGATTCTCTGCCTTCAAGTTTGCATTCTCTCCAAAACCGAAAGAAAGGCGCCTCACTCCAGGTGCTGTAACAGCGGTACGTGCCCGCTCATCATCTTCGTTAAAAACCAACACTCCATTATTTTGGAGCCATCCCACAGGAGCAAGTTCTTCCTTAATCACATCTTCTGGAGAAGCGTAAAATTCAACATGTACTGAAATATCAGGAAATCTCGTTGCAACCACAACGTCAGGCTTTAACCATGAAAGAGACTTGGTTATGTCGCCCGGCCTGTCTGCCCCCACCTCAACTATTAACCACTTTGGATACGGAGTAGTGAGGATAAGAAGCGAAATACCGTCTATGAGGTTTCTTATCCACTGGAATACATTAGACCAACCATTCCGAACACCAAGCACCGTTAGAGGAACACCGATGTCGCCATTAAAACTCTTTTCACTCCTTCGTACAAAAAATGATTTAGAGAGTGCTGTATAAATAGCATCTTTTGCAGAAGTTTTACCAACGCTCCCGGTTACGGCAATTATTTTTGGACGATGCTTCTGAAGTACAAGTTTTGCCTCAAGCGTGAGCAGGAATACTATTACTTGGCGAAAAAGTTCTTTTAGATTTCCCATAGTCAATTAGACCTAAGTCATCCTCCAGTTTGTGCACGGTCAGGAGGGATCTCGTAATAGTTTATAAGAAAATGCACAGTATTCATAAAGGGCAATGTCCACGTCTCTGAAGCGTACTGTGCTCCCTTAGGATACACCGCAAAAAAGAAGACGAGAAACTTTGGATTGTAGGCTGGGAAGTAGCCAAAAAATGAGTGGAGGTAGCGGTCGGTGTAGTATCCGCGGGCATCAGGGCGGGCAACCTGCGCCGTTCCCGTTTTTGCAGCAATGCTGTAGTCCGCCATTTTTATTTTTCCACCCTGAAGAGCGTCATCTACTACCGTTACCAACATTCGCGTAATGGCTTCATCACTCTCTTTACTTATTGCTTGCATAGGAGGGCTCCATCCGAGTTTTTTAGTTATACCTCCACCATAGCGAAGCTCAACGCCAACATGTGGTGCAGGCACTACTCCGCCATTTGCAAGTGTAGCGAGTGCTCGAGTCATAGCGATGGGAGAAATTGCAATACCCTGCCCGAACGAGGCAGTGGCATATTCAACAGCACGAGGACTTTTAAGGTTGCTAACAAGTGGTGATGCTTCGTTAGGAAGATCGATGCCTGTTTCGCTCGCAATGCCAAATTTTTCTAAATAACCGGCAAATTTTGCAGTGCCCATTCTAGCAACCACAAATGAAACACCAGTATTGAGCGACTGATTCAACACCTCCTGCATAGACACTACTCCGCGCGCTTTGTGGTCGTAGTTATTAATGCGCAGTCCATCCAAGACGAGGAACCCTTTGTCGTTGTAGGTGGTCGTGGGAGTAACCGCACCTGAATCAATTCCTGCGGCCATGGTTATAGGCTTCATAGTGGAACCGAACTCATACACACGCTCAACGAGGGGGTTTGCAAATGCATTTGGATCTGCATTTTTAAAATCATTCAAATCAAAGCCTGGGCGTGATGCCATTGCAATAATGGCACCGGTTTTTGGATCCATAATAATTCCACCAACCGTGTCAGAATTCCACGCTTCATCATATTTTTTCAAAGCATCTTCAAGAAATTGCTGTACTGATGGTTCAATTGAGGTTACTAAGTCAGCACCCGGCTCTACTGTGTCGGGAGAAAATTTTGCACGGATGTTTGTAAAGAGATCTGCAAAGAAGTTTACATACAGTCCTCCGTCCGAGCGGGACAGGGCGCCATTGTAATAACGCTCCAAGCCATACTGCCCAGCAACACTTTTACCATCAGCACCAAAACCCAAAAATCCAATAGATTGCGCGGCAAGCACACGCCCCGGATAAAAACGCCAATGCGAAGCAAGTACCTGCACTCCAGTTATTTTTAACGCAGAAATAGCAACTCCAACCTCTGGGGTAACCTGTTTTGCTATTTCCGCATATACACTGTCTTTCTTTCGAGCCTTTTCAAGAAATACTGATTCATCAAGGTCGGGCAATATTTTTTTTAAAGCGCGATAGACACTTTCTGGATCTCCAAGCCGTGAAGGATTAATAACGATAGTATTCCCCGCTGCGATGGTTGCAGCGGAAATAAGTGAACCATCACGAGAGGTGAAAAAGATAGTACCTCGGTCAATTTGGTTGGTGCTTTGTTGCACATATTGGCTTTCAGCTTTCAAACGATACTCCTTCCCGTGGACCACTTGTAAAAAATACAAGCGTACCAAAAGCACTAACGCGATCAGCAAAATAATACCCGCAATAATGCGAATACGAAAAGCGAAGTTGGACTTAGCGGACATCTTTGTATTCTAGCGTACCGAATAGGTGTCAGGTTTCAGCTGTCAGCTTTCAGCTTTGAATGCAAAAGCTGGAAGCTGGAAGCTGCTACATTATCTCGCATCTTTGAATGCCACGCTTGCCTTGCTTACAAATGAACGGTCACGCACAGATACAAAGCCAAGTGAACGAGCGTACGGCTCAGTAATGGTTTGTGTTTTCGATAGATACGCAGTCTCTAGAGTCGCAACTTCTGCAGATGCCCGTGAAGCAGACCGAACAAGCTCTTGGCGAGCAGCAACATGCACTACTGATGAAATCATGAAATAGATATATAAGACCGACAGAAGAAGGAATGCGACACCAAACACTACAACGGTACGGCGTTCAAATACATTTGCATACGCCAATATCCCCGAATGGGTATTTCTAGAAAATGGCAACGAGGCCTGATGTTCTGATGCTTTTTTGGTGTTTCGATTTTTGTTCATATTTTTTATTTTGTATTTTTTTCAAAAATTCTGAGTTTGGCACTTCTGGCACGAGGGTTCTTTTTCCTCTCTGCCTCACTGGGCACAATGGGTTTTTTGGTAATACGCACACCAATGTCAGCATCTTCTGCTTGTCGAAATGCATGCTTCACGATTCTGTCTTCAAGACTATGAAATGAAATGACCGCAAGTCTTCCCTGTGGAGCCAAAAGCTCCAATGCCTCTTTGAGTGCCTCTGTAAGAGCGCCAAGTTCATCATTCACTGCGATGCGAAGCGCTTGGAATGTTCTTGTTGCGGGATGAATTTTCCCATTTCTGTAAAAACTAGGGACAGCCGAAGAAATTATGTCTGCGAGTTGTTTTGCGGTGTCTATACTGTGGCGCCTTCGCTCTTCAACAATCACGCGCGCAATGCGTCCTGAAAATTTCTCTTCTCCGTACTCTTTAATGATTCGTGCAATCTCTTCTTCATCCCAATCTTTAATAATGTCTTTTGCGGTATAGAGATGCTCATCACCAGAGCCGAGTGTCATCAAAAGTGGTTCATCACTTTTAAACGAGAGCCCACGCCCTCCCGCTAGTTGTTCTGAGTGCCACCCTAAATCAAACACAATCCCTTCAGCGCTCGTAATGCCTGCACTTTCTGCAAGTGCTTTTATGTTACGAAAATTTCCTTGTACATACATAACCTTTCCTGATGCATCGCTCAGACGCTCACGAGAACGAGTTAAAGAGTTTTCATCAAGATCAAGAACCAGCAAAGTTCCCTTCTTACCTAATATCTTTGAAATTTTTTCAGAATGTCCGCCAGTTCCTACCGTTGCATCTATCGCAGTTGCCCCTGCCTTCAACAGCAAACCATCCACAGTCTCATCCAAAAGAACCGTCTCGTGCTTTACCTCTTTGGTTGCTGTATCTGTTTTTTTCATTTTGTTTTTCTTAAAGCTGGAAGCCGAAAGCTGTAACCTGAAAGCTTTTATATGACACCTATCTCCCCCAACTTCGCAGCCATCGCATCTCCTTGCGACTCAATCTGCTCTTTGTACGAAGCCCAGCGCTTCTTATCCCAAACTTCAATGCGGTCATTCACACCTGCAAGTACGACATCGGTTTTGAGAGTCGCAAAATCTTTCAAGTAATCAGGAATAAGAATGCGTCCTGCAGAATCAACATCAGCCTCCACTGCACCCGCAAGCATGAAGCGATTAAAACCTCGCGTATCTGATGAGCCTATAGAAAGCTGACTAAACTTCTCTGCAAGTTTTTTCCATGATGTTACTGAGAAAACAAAAAGACAGTGGTCGAGTCCTCGAGTAACGATAACGGTCTTACCAAGTTCTTTACGAAAGCGAGCCGGAAGTGAAAGGCGTTTTTTTGGATCAAGCGTGTGTTGGTATTCGCCAATGAGCATGAAAATAAAGGGGATTTTGTGGCTCCAAACGTACATGCCACTTTATCCCACTTACTTCCTATTATATGACACTGTGTCCCACTTTGTGTTTACTTATCCCCACTTGGAACAAGCAGGGTTTAGGGGCTAGGTGCCAGTGAAATAACAAATGATATGTGGGACCTCGTAGGTCCCACATATTTAAAAACCCGCTTATGAAGCGGGTTTAAAAAACTAAAATGCTCCTAATTAGTGACTTCTTTGAGGCGGGAAACTACGAAGTCCTTATCCAAAACACTCAAGAACCACCCGACCTTAGGCCCGTGATCCTTCCCTAAGAACGCTTGATAGATTGCTCCAAAGAAAGCTTTAGGCTCTATGGCATGTCGCTTTCGTATCTCATGGATTTCTGTGTGAAGTTGTAAACCATCAAGCTTCTCATGACTCTCTATGAAAGTAAGCAATTCCACTAGCGTACTCTTCTGTTCAGCAGATACATTCTTTGCAGATTCAGGAACACTATCCATTGAAAGTGAAAATTTAAATTCATCGGAGGCTGATTTCTCAAGCCAAATTTTGGCGTACTTTGCTCGAAGCTCAAGCTCTTCTCTGTCCAAAGGAGTAATTGCTTCCCCCTTCAAACGGAGAGCTTCGGATTCCAAATCAAGGTGAGGCATCTGCACGAGAAATGCTACTTGCGAGAATCTCGGGAGAAATCGCTTTCTACTTTTCAATACAGCTCGTTCGACTGGCGTATGAACATATTCAAATAGTCGTGAATCATCATCAACGATTCCTGACCAATACTTCTCCGCAAGAGTGTCGTAGGTATCAAATAACACTGGGATAGTGTCACCAGCTGGATCAAAGTTAATTTGCTGATTCATGTCCTTACCAAAAAGTGCGAGTCTAAATATTTGCGGAGGTAAAAGATCAACAATCTCACGCGCCGAGGATCCTGCACCTTTTGAAGAAGACATTTTTTTGCCTCCCACTAAAAAGAATTCATTTGGTACACCGAATGGTTCAGGGTATTCGAAAACTTCCTCCGAAATACGGCGCGCAACATCTCTCGCACCCCCTTTGGAGTAGTGGTCTTTACCGCCACCCTCAACATCAACGCCCATCACTTTCCATTTACCGGCCCACTCAACCTTCCATGGCAACTTTGCTTTACCATCAAACGGAGATACCTCTCCTTTGTACCCACATCCAATTGCCCACTTCACGGCAGTGGGATAACAGGCGTAGGTGACTTTCTCTCCGTCAAACAAAGTTGCTTTTGTTGTGCCCACCTTGCCACACTGCTCACAAATGATTGAAATCGGAAGCCATGTGTCAGGGCGTTCTGCTCCTGAAATTTCTTTGTAGATTTGACGAATGAGTGGTGCTTTTTCAAGTGCTGTACGAATGACTTCATTCATCTTCCCTGAAAGATACAACTCGCTCGCACGATAAAACTCTGGAGTAAAACCAGCATCATGAATTGCCTGCATATATTCATTTGCAAAATACTCAGCGAAGTTTGGTGCGGTGCTCGGGTCAGGAGATGGAACATGCAACAGTGGTTTGCCCATGTGCTCTGTGTACACCGATGCATCCAAGTAGACTGGAAGACCGTCCATTGGGTCGAAGTCGTTTATTTCATATTTAAAAATGTTTGGTACTCCTCCTTCTGTGAGCCGCTCCGAAAGTGCAGCGTGAAGAGCGAGCGCACGCATGGAACCAACATGCACACGACCCGATGATGTTTTTTCATCACGAACTGTGAGTGTATTGCCAGACGCTATTTTTTCTTTGAGCGAAGTTTCTAGTTGTTCGTATACCTTATCAAGCCAGAACATCATCCAATCCTAAGCTAAAGAGGCTTGATATACAAGAAAATTCTCCCAACAGGGAGAATAATAAACATCTATTATTAAGAAAACTAATTTTTCTTTCCGCTCTTTGCTTCTCTATCTAATTTTTCCTGCCGTTTCTTCTTCCACCCTGTTTTAGTCCATTTTGGAAAGCCGTCTATTCCTCCGGCTGTTTCAGCCTTCGTTACTTCAACGCCCGTAATGTAGAAGGTCTCGTGATTTTGTTCTATGCCCATGGACTTAAGAAATCTCAATAACCGTGTACTCCTGTCTTCCACTTGGAGTTGAAAAAGTAAATGTCTCGCCTTTCTTTTTGTTCATCATCGCTTCACCTAGAGGTGAGAGGTGAGAAATCTTGTGCTGACGCATATCTGCTTCCTCACTTCCTACAATGGTGTATGCATGTTCTCCCTTATCGCCTTTTTTGCGAATCGTAACCGTTGAGCCAAAACCTGCAACTCCTTTTTTCTTTTCTGAAATGATGACCGCTGATTTTATGATGTGCTCGAGCCTGCGAATGCGCTCTTCCGTCGCTGCCTGTAATTCACGCGCTGCCTGATATTCAGCATTCTCTGAAAGGTCACCAAGAGAACGAGCGTACTCAAGGCCTTCTGCGATTTCCCTTCTTGCAACGGTAACTAAACGCTCGAGCTCCAATTTTAATTCATCAAATTTTTCCTGAGAAAGAAGATTTTGTTCTTCCGATTGATCACCTTTTGTGCGTGCTTTCATAGTGGTATGCGTCATTGTAAGTGGCATTGCAAAAATACGCAATGCCCGCGAAACAGCGCGGAACACACGCGGACTTTCACGGAAAAATACCAAATAAATACGACCTCCGAACCACTTGGATCTTGGAATTTGGTTCTTGGTACTTTGAACTTACTTTGTCATTTCTGGTCTTTCGCTAACAATAAAACGCAACACCTCTCCCATCACGGCAGGTGCCCCTTGCGGTGTGCCTGCCTTTGTGCGTTCCATCACCACCGCAAATGCATAGCGTGGATTTTCATAGGGAAAGAATCCAACAATAAGTGAGTTGATGGATTCTTTGCGCGCGCCAACTTCTGCAGTCCCTGTCTTTGCAGCGGCACGCACACCGGGAACTGCAAGCGCTTGTGCGAGACCTTCCGTAACAGCGAGTCGCATACCCTCCCGAACAATCTGCAAATTACTAGAACTCACTGCAACATTTGTATGTAATCCGGTTTGTCCTGCCTCAATCACTGGTGTAACTAACATGCCGTCGTTTGCAATCGCTGCAGTGCTCCGAACTAACTGCATCACCGTTACCTGAAAGCCGTACTGCCCAATTGCTGTGTGGTATGTGTTTCCAAGAAACCACCGCTCTCCATCAAACATGTTTGCTTTCCACTCTGGGTCTGGAACTGTGCCAAATTCTTCACCTGACATTGGTACGCCTGTTTCTTTTCCAAAACCAAACATACGCATGTACGTATCAATTTTTGCAATACCAAGCCCTGCCTGATCTTGATACCCGCCACCTATCGCGTAGAAATAAACATCAGACGACACTGAAAGCGCCTTGCGAATATCAACCCACCCATGTGCTTTCCAATCTTTAAAAACAGAAGGCTTGGAAGGATCGTACGGATTGGGAATGGAAATTGATCCAGTCGATAAAATTTGCTTGGTGGGACTAATGATGCGCTCTTGGAGAGCAGCACTCGCCATAAAAGGTTTTACCACTGAACCTGGCGTGTAGAGCCCTGAGACTGCCCGATCAAGAAATGGTGAGCGGTCACTGGCAAGGAGTTTTGCAACAGCATCTTTAGGTGAACCGCTCGACATAACTTCAGGATCAAACGACGGATAACTTACTACCGCTAAGAGTTCCCCTGTTTGTACATCCATAATCACACCCGACCCCCCGCGCCATTTTGATTCTTCAGACCGATGTGCAATGGCTTCATGCATTGCCTTCTGAAGACCTGCATCAATAGAAAGACGGATATCACTCCCCGTCTTTGCGGTGCGCACCATACTGCCCGAAACCACATTTCCCGATGCATCTGTTTCAGCAATACTGAGGCCATTCGTCCCAGAGAGTGCCTCGTCATACAAAGATTCAACTCCAACGACACCTGCCGTGTGATCCTGGTACCAATAGCCGTTGCTATCCGCTTTTGGATATGACACATACCCAACCAACACTGATGCAGCAGAACCAAAAGGATATTTCCTTGTTGCAAAAAGACCGAGAGGCGCATCTTTTTTTGTCGTTGAAGAAGCGAGTGTTTCTGATATTCCTACAGTATTACCTGCCAAGACTACCCCGGTCCGATCAAGAATAAGACCACGGTCAGCAATGATTACTGAATGTGCAAGTCGATTAGCTTCAGCGCGCGCAGATAGAGACTGGTATTGGACAATCTGTAAATTAATCAGTGCTCCTATAAATATGACCCCAACAAGCAATGTTATAGAAAAAAAACCAGTGAATACAGAAGTGCCTACAGGCCTCTCAATTCTTCCTTCGAGCCTTGAAGTATCAAACGCAGGTAAGTTTGCTGCATCAATAAGAATTTCGTCAGGTTCAATTTCCTGATATCGTTTTTTTCGATTAAAGATGCGACGAAACATAGTCATACTACTATTTTATTCTGAAAGAGTTCGGTGAAGATACCATGAAAGTATAACGAGTATGAAAAAAAGTGCTGTGTAGAGATATTGGAATCCTCCTAATGCGACCATTGGTGCACCAAAAACTATATCCATACAGAGACCCCCAATAATGACGAGTACGCTAGCTTCAAAAAGTGAAAGCAAAAGAATGCCCAAAATTACAGTGAGCCACCAAGGACAGAAAAACACACTCGCGAAAAACGCCACACTCAGTCCTATGCGGGCAATCATCGGGTAGGAATAATTCGAATAAAATCAAGTTCAGAAAATGAAAATGGAATAGTGAATCGTATTGTTTGAGATACATCACGTACCTCGGCAGAAATACTTTGAACAACGCCAGCAACAAGTGACTCAGTTGCAGGGAATCGCACCGAATCTCCTAGTGCAACTTTTACACCTTGAGGAACAGAAACTTCAAACGCCCCACCGCCCAAACCTTTGGCTACTGCAACCGCGCGTGGATCGCCCAAAATGACATCGTGCGAAACACCTGAACTTGAAAACAAAGTCACTGTCGCACTATTGCTATCAACAGCACTAATGCGCCCAAGCACCACACCTTGATATATAGCCACATCATTTTCATTGATACCGCCCGATTTCCCTACGTCAATGAGGAGTGTGTCGTAATTTGTTCGAGGAGGTCTCGCAATAACACGGGCGGTAACGCCACGGGGAGTTGCCACTGCACCAGCAGAGTCACGAAGTGATGCATTTTCGTCCGCAAGGAGACTATAGAGAAGTGCTTGGTACCGTATGCGTTTCAAATCAGCATCGGCATCGCTCAGGCGAGCGATGAGTGCATTTTTCGACAGTGCACTATACTCATCGGCCTTCGCGCGAGGAGCTACAACATTTGCCACAATTCCCCTTGTGAACGAGCCAATGCTTGAACTAAAAACAAACACAATAACCAAACTTGCTAACGCAATAGCGCCAGTAAGAAAATGGAGTCGTGTTTTAGAACCCCGCGAGTACGCCATCATCGTCATCGACTAATACTGCACGATATTTTTCAACGTCTTCGAGCACAATGCCAGTTCCACGGACAACCGTAGTCAACGGGTCATCGACTACATGAATAGGTACCTTAAGCTCTGATGCCAAAAGCTCAGGTAAACCTCGAAGTAAGGCGCCTCCACCTGTAAGGAATATTCCAAGACGCATAACATCAGAAACTACTTCTGGTGGTGCAGTTTCAATAACTTCTTTTATCGCTTCAACAATCGAAATAATAGAGGAGCCAGTAGCTTCTCGTATATCTGCATCAGTAATAACAATTTCACGAGGAAGCCCTGTCACCAAATCACGGCCTCGAATGTGTGTCTCTAGTGCCACCGGTAACTTGATTGCCGAACCAACTGCAACTTTTACATCCTCAGCGGTGCGCTCACCAATTAAAATTTTGAATTCGCTACGAATGTAGCTCGCAATATCATCATTCAAAACATCTCCTGCAATACGAATATTTTTTGCACGAACTATTCCACCTAAAGACATGAGCGCGATGTCGGTAGTACCGCCACCAATGTCCACCAACATAGTCCCCACAGCGCTCTCAACAGGCAATCTGGCACCTAACGCGGCTGCCATTGGCTCTTCAATAATGAGCACCTCTCTCGCACCAGCATTTTTTGCAGCATCTCTGACGGCGCGAATTTCTACATTTGTAATACCTGAAGGAACACCAATAACAACACGGGGTCCTAACAACATTCGCTCCGTTTGTGCTTTTTGAATCAGATAGGTAAGCATTTCTTCGGTCACTTCGAAATCAGAAATAACACCCTCAACGAGGGGTCTAATGGCAGTGATGTGTGTCGGAGTCCTGCCAATCATGTCTCTCGCAGAAGCTCCTACAGCAACCACTTGTCCAGTTTTCTGATTCAAAGCAACCACCGATGGCTCGGTGATGACAATTCCCTTACCTTTCAAATACACCAAAGTATTCGCAGTACCGAGATCAATACCGATATCCTTTGAGAACCGCTCTGCTATTTTTCGCGGTAATTTAAAAGCCATAATTTTGAGTTAAAAGTGCCCGTTTTGATACCGTCTTTTTTAGCCCATCAACGCGTCGCACAATTTCAAACGAGTCTTCGGTCGACTGTCGTCCTACCACTATGCGGTACGGCATACCTAAAAGATCTGAGTCTGCAAATTTCTCTCCAGCACGCGTATCTCGTTCGTCATACAAAACCTCAACACCAACAGCCTGAAGCTCTTCATATAAAGAATCCGCAAGCGCGCGTATTTTTTCATCTCCTTGTGAAAGCTCAACAAGATGAACATCAAACGGTGCAATAGAAGCAGGCCAGACAATTCCCTTCTCGTCGCACAATACTTCCACCACGGTGCCGAGAAGTCGTCCTACGCCTATGCCATAACATCCCATGTGTACCTGTGCGTCTTTTCCATCTTCACCTTTGTATTTGAGACCAAGAGCATCAGCGTACTTCGTACCGAGTTTAAAGATGTTACCCACTTCAATAGATTTTGCTTCTACTAACTTATTACGATCAAGCGATAGCTCTTCAAGTACTTCCTCCGTCATCACCTCATCATTCACTGCGATGCGCTTCTCTGTGTCTATATATATAGTGTCTTCACCCGCAGTTGAAACTGTTTGAAACTCATGGCTGAATTTTGAAAATACTCCGCCTGATGCAAACGTGAGGTAGGTAATATCGCCTAAGCCAACACGGCGAAATATGTTTTCGTAGGCAATACCCACTTCTTTATAAAATGCATCCAGCTCCTCTTCTGATCGGGAAAATGAATATAGATCTTTCATCACAAACTCCCGGCCACGCATGATGCCGGATTTGGTGCGAAGTTCGTTCCGAAATTTTGATTGAAAGTGGTACACATACCGAGGTAAATCACGGTAGCTCGACACCTGCATGGCAACCGCCTTTGTGATTGGCTCTTCATGCGTAAAAGAAAGTCCAAGCTCCCCTCCTGATTTGAGTTCAGTCTTAAACCAATTATCTATTTTTTTATCGTCCCAGCGATCAGTTGCTTTCCACAATTCAGGATTCTGCAAAACAGAAAAAGAAACTTCCTGCCCGCCAAGTGCATTCATCTCTTCTCGAATAATGTTTTCAATTTTTTTAAAAACACGAAGTCCGAGTGGAAGTAAATCGTACACACCAGCCATTTCCTTGTGAATATAGCCACCTCGAATCAGGAGCTGGGCATTCTCGGAAACCTCATCTTTTGGGGCGTCCTTGCGGGTTTTAGTAAAGAGATGTGACTGCTTCATTCTCGAAATAGTACAGCCTAAAAGAGCTTTCCGCCAACAATGGCAGAATCATTGCTTGGGACAACAAGAATTGCCTGCCCTTCTGAATCAGGCACACCGAGCGTCAAACACTCCGAAATAAAAGGTCCAATTTGCCGAGGAGGAAAATTGACTACACCAAGAACCTTCTTGCCGAGAAGCTCTTCTTTTGTGTGATGCTTCACGAGCTGTGCGGATGAATGTTTGATGCCAATGTCGGATCCAAAATCAATCGTCAACTTATACGCAGGCTTTCTTGCTTCAGGAAAATCATCCACTGCAATTATTTTTCCGACCCGAATGTCTACTATTC
This sequence comes from Minisyncoccota bacterium, assembly GCA_041658485.1. Lineage (GTDB taxonomy): Bacteria > Patescibacteriota > Minisyncoccia > Phycocordibacterales > Phycocordibacteraceae > Phycocordibacter. Next base: position 4,383 of record JBBAAE010000011.1, on the reverse strand, counting down.
CCAAATCATCTATAGTTGCCATAAAAATTAGTTTAATTTTCTAAGGTTGTAATTTTCCTTTGAGCTTTTTCTATAGCTCTTTCAAGTCTTCTTTTCTTTATCTCCCTAAGCTGTATAGAGTAAGGAATCAGGTGGAGATTTTTTGAACGATCACCTTCATCTCTCCATACTTCATATTGACATTTCTTTTCTTCGCACACACTTACTGAGATTCGCAAGTTCCGGACATACTCACGGAGTCGCTGAACTCTCTGCTTCGAACTCTCTTTCTTTCTTCTCTCGCTTCGGTTTTTTCTCTGCTCTAACGAACTCATACAATTTACTAGAATTAATAAAAGCCTCGTTTGGAATCGACTTTCCAAACGGAGGGGCGCATATAGCGCGGTACCACCCTCGTACAACCTCAAACAAAAAACGCCCTACCGGCGCATGTCTGAGATTCTCAGTGCTCCTGCCTTTCGGCTGACACACGTAGACGTGTTTTTACGGTTGTCCTCCGTCGCACTTATATCCACTGTGGAATTTCGTGCGCAGCTTGTTTGGCTGGGTACCAAACTCAAACGCCTGTATGTAACTATTTTCCACTGTATCAAAGCAGACAACTACGGTCAAGAAGTACTCAAGAAACTAAACGGAAAATGTCGTGCGCTGTGACTGCGAGCATAAGAATAATGAGCACACCAAACCCAGCAACATTTATGATGTCAGAAACTCGTGCAGGAATCTTACGACGAGAGATTGTTTCAATACCCAAAAGTGCTAATCGTCCGCCATCAAGAGCTGGAAATGGAAGTAAGTTAACAATAGCTAGGTTCATTGAAATTAACGCTGCGAGAGAAAGAACGGAACCCAAGCCAAACCCGCTAGCATCTCCAACAAGTGACACAATGCCAACCGGCCCCGTAATGTTTGAAATATCTGCGGAAAATGTAAACGCCTGACCGATAAGTGTCCCTAGCCCAATTATGATTCCCTTTGTTTGAGTAATGGTATCGGTAACTCCTGCAACAAAAGCTTTTTCAATAGGTAGTGAGAGCGTCCCTACAAGCGCGGGTGCAATACCAATGACTAATCGTTCAGGGTTTTTAGAATCAAGACCTTTAAGGGGTGTAACGGTAAAATCTTGCTGAACATTGTTTCGAAGAACTCCAACTGTAATGGGGCCCTTTGCATCCTCTATGGCAGTAAGAACATCTTCAGGTTTCTCTATTTTTGTTTCAACACTATTTGAGGAGATGGAAACAATTTCATCACCTGCTTTGATGCCTGCGTCAAATGCGGGGCTACTTGGAAGCACTTGTACTGCTCGTACATGCGGATACTGTATATACTTTGCATTCTCTGTATCTCCAACCAACGCAGGGATACCTACCATTAATGCAGTCGTAGAAAGAATGAGACCTAAAATAAGGTTAGAAAATGGTCCGGCAAATAATGTAGCTGTCTGAAGAATCTTCGGACGCCGAGCAAATGCTCGAGGGTCGTCTAAGCCTGCATCGTCTTCACCGACAATCTTTACGAACCCACCAAATGGCAATGCGTTAATTGTATACTCAGTTTCTCCAATTTTTTTCCCCCACAATTTTGGAGGAAAACCGAGACCAAATTCTGGCACCTTCATACCGGAAAGCTTTGCCACAATTAAGTGTCCAAATTCATGCCCAACAATGAGAGCAACGAGCATAATGATGAAAATGAGTATGGACATAGAGAGCGAATAGGGTTTAGGGTTTAGGGTTTAGGGTTTAGGGAAGAAATTAATTTATTGAGCATCCGCATAACTTCATCAAGCATATCCTGAATTTCTTGAATCCGCGACGAATCTGCCAATTTGAGATTTTGGGTAATTATCAGATGCGTTTCGAGCTCTGCGCCAGATCCATACGCAATGCGCGCGAATTGGACATACTCACCTCGATGCTTTCTTGAATAGCCTTCGGCGAGATTAGCTGGAATAGATACTGCCGAACGACGCATCTGACTCGTAAGACCAAACAGTTCACTCTTAGGAAAATTTTCAGTAAGTAAATAAACTGCCGTTACGAGCGTTATACTTTTTTGCCATACGATGAGATCTTTGTAACTTTGCATTTCCCTAAGTGATCCCTTCGGATCCGACGAGGCGTCGCCTATACCCCAGTGGCTATTGGCTTAAATCGGTTTCCTTCTTCTCGGTAGCAACTTCGAGCTTGCCATTTACTTCGTCCACTACCTTCTGCACTTCTCCTTTGAGACGCTTTACTTCATCTTCACTCGATTCGTCTTTCTCGATATCAGAAATTGCCTTTGACCTAAGACTTCGGAGTTGAATGCGAGCCTCTTCAAGTTTTCCTCGCACAAGCTTTATAAGCTGATGTCGGCGTTCTTCAGTAAGCATCGGGAACGATACGCGAATCCCCTTGTCATCAGAACCTACTGAAACACCTAAATCTTCTAGTGTTATAGCCTTTTCAATTGCCTTGACCTGTTCTCTATCCCACGGGCTCACATATAAGGTGCGCGCATCTTCAATAGTGATATTTGCAACCTGATTCAACTTCATCCGAGAGCCATACACTTCAATAAAAATACCATCCAGTAATGTTGGCGTTGCGCGCCCCGTGCGAAGACTTGATACTTCTGTAAGTAGCCAATCGACTTTCTCAAGCGCTAGTTTTTTGAATGTGGGTAGGTCGTACATACCTAGTGTTTAGGGTATAGCGTTTAGGGTTTAGAGTAAAGAGGGATAAGGTATTATTCTAGTATGAAGAAAGCTATTAATCACAAGGGGCTTCGCACATGGATTGAAATAGACCGCCGTGCCATAAGGCACAACTACAAGCTCTTCCGCTCTCTCATACCCAAAACCACTAAATTACTCTCGGTTGTAAAATCAAATGCCTACGGACATTCACATATCGATTTCTCAAAAGAAGTCGAAACGCTCGGCATTGATTACATTGCGGTAGATTCAATCGTCGAAGGGCTATCCCTCCGAAAAAGTGGCGTACGATGCCCTGTTCTTGTATTAGGTCATACACTCCATGTGCGCATTAAGGATGCGGCGGTTCACGATATACGAGTCGCAGTTTCAAGCATCACGCAATTACACCAGCTTCAAAAAGAAACATTTAAACGGCCACTTAAAATTCATATAAAAGTAGATACGGGACTGCATCGTCAGGGATTTACTCTTGACGACCTTGCAGAGGTTCGTAAATTTCTTGAATGGAATAAAAAAACAAAACGCGTCGTCGTTGAAGGTCTCTTTACGCACTTTGCACAAGGGAAAGACCCTCTGCACCCCCTATACACCAAAAAACAACTTGGGGAATTTGATACATGGGTGAAAGAATTTCATTCGCTTGGAGTACATCCAATTCTTCATACTGCTGCAACAGGACCCACTCTCGTATTTCCTGAATCACATTTTGATATGGTGAGAATTGGCATTGGACTCTACGGCATCTGGCCAGATGAGAAGACAAAGAAATATTTACAAAAAAAATACACCCTCAAGCCAATCCTGTCTTGGAAAGCGGTGGTCTCTGAAGTAAAACAGCTTCCAAAGGGAAGTAAAATTGGCTATGACTCAACAGAAATCTTAAAACGAAGTAGTGTTGTTGCCGTATGCCCCATTGGCTACTGGCATGGATTCCCCCGCGCACTCTCATCACATGGATTTGTAGTTATAAACGGAAAGCGTGCAAAAGTTTTGGGACGAGTTTCGATGGATATGATTTCAGTTGATGTAACGGGAATTAAAAATGTAAAAGTTGGAAGCATTGCAACCATTATCGGTAAAGATGGCAAAGATAAACGAAAAGCAGAAGACATTGCAGACTCAATGAACGCATCCACATACGAATTTCTAACTCGTATCAATCCACTCATCAAACGGCTCTATATCTAGCTGTCAGCTTTTGTGCTACATCTTGGTTTAGCGCATCTGTGCAACCTCCGGAGGTTGCACAGATAATCTTCATAGATTAGATCAGGTGCGAGAACGAGGGAGAGTCACGGTAAGGTGTCCGAGGACTGCTTTTACCGAGGAGCCCTGCTGACGCATATACCCTTGTGCATCAAGTAAGTCCCGAAGCGCTTGCGGTGAAGCACCCTTTGTATGTACTTGTTCTAGCAATTCTTTTACAAATGCACGAACCGGTGCACGGTCTTGGGTTTTTGTGATGTATCCGGTTATTTTCTCTACCATTTTTGAACGCTCCTCGAATGTTGCCGATAGAAATTCCCTCGCCTCTTTCTTTGCATCTTCATCGTCAGAAAGCATGTGTGCATCAGACACTGACACCGCAACAGCCCTAGATTGAAGCGTCGGCAACACATGCCCGAGTGCATCAATGGAGAAAAAGAAAACGGTATTGCCAGTCGCCTCTTCAACAACTT
>JBBAAE010000010.1:0-30294 GCA_041658485.1 Minisyncoccota bacterium | reverse complement strand
AAAAAATAAAACAAAAACATGACAGGAACAATAAAAACCCTGACGGATAGAGGATTCGGATTCATCTCACGCGAAGGCGAGACGAAGGATCTTTTCTTTCATTCAAAGGATCTCGTTGGTGTCACTTTTGATGAACTTAAGGCAGGCGATGTCGTCTCCTTCGAAGTTCAGCAAGGTGAAAAGGGACCAAGCGCAGTCAACGTGTCTCGCGCATAAGCCACTCACAGCAGATAAAAGAAAATACCGCCTTCAGGGCGGTATTTTCTTATACCCGTTAAATGGGGTAGTTGTTTGATTTTTTGAAAAATTAATGTTATAATTTGAACACAATGAAAGATTTCAAAAAAGGAGGAGGTTTTGGCGGCGGAAGAAGCGGAGGATTTAAAAAGCCTAGCTTTGGTCGTGGGGCTCCTCAGGGTGGTGGAGGTTTTCGAGGTGGTCCAAAGCGGGATTTCTCGGCACCTTTAGAAATGCACCAAGCAACATGTGTGGATTGTGGAAAAATGTGCGAAGTGCCATTTCGCCCTAACGGAAAGAAACCAGTATTTTGTAGAGATTGTTTTGCAAGTAAGAGAGAAGATGCACCTCGCTCGTTTTCACACGCCCCTTCAAATGCACGACCATCTTTTCGATCTAATTCTTCTGATGGTGGTGAGAGGCAGGGAAGCGATCTGAAAAACCAAGTTGAGCTGTTACACTCTAAGGTGGATGCACTGACACGAATGGTTGCGGCACTTGGCGGCACTTCATCTGAGAGTGTAGCCGTTAAGTCTTCAGGGAAAGCGTTGGTAAAACCATCGCTTCGGAAGACTTCTACAAGATCTGCAAAGAAATAGATTCAACCTAGTAGTTTGTTTGTATAGAACAAGCACCCACTAAAAGTTTTTTAAATATACATTATGGCAACAGCTCGTGGAGAAGTAATAGTTCGATTTGAAAAAGTCTCACACGACTTTACTATTCGCAAGCCCATTTTGCGTGAGGTGGATTTTTCTATACGGAAAGGAACAAAGATAACCCTCATGGGTCAAAATGGTGCAGGCAAAAGTACTATTTTTGGCTTGATTACTAAAAGCCACGAACCTGAAGATGGTCAGATTCATTTCCAGCACGGACTGACTATCGCACTCGGTAGACAGGTGATTCCGCGAGACCAGATGGATCTTACGGTGCGTGAATTTTTTCAAAAGGTCTTTCCTCATAAAGTGTATGATATTGATCCTCGTATTGATGCAGTTTTGGAAGTGGTGAACTTGGTGGCTCCATATGAAAAGGTAATACGAACATTTTCAGGTGGACAGCAGGCGCGACTTCTTTTAGCATCCGCACTTATTCAGAATCCTGACTTGTTGCTTTTGGATGAGCCGACGAACAATCTCGACAAAGAGGGGATTGCACATCTTACGAAGTTCCTCATTGAGTATAAAAAGACCGTCGTTGTCATTTCACACGATGCAGAATTTTTGAATTCATTTACACAAGGAGTGTTGTATTTGGATATTCATACACACACCATTGAGCAGTATGTGGGTAACTACTCTGATGTAGTTGCAGAAATTTCTGTGCGTATAGAAAAAGAAAACCGTAAGAATGCTCAACTCGCTAAAGAGATACAAGAGAATAAAGACAAAGCAAACTTTTTTGCTAACAAAGGTGGGCAAATGCGTATGGTTGCAAAGAGAATGCGCGCAAAGGCTGATGAGCTTGAGGAGGCAAAAGTTGAAGTGCGTAAAGAAGATAAGGCTATTCGTTCATTTCGTATTCCCTTTCAGAGTGGGCTTATTGGAGAGATTGTGACTATTTCTTCGCTTACGGTAGTAAAAAAGCATAAACCAACAGAGCGTAAGGTTAAGGTGGTACTTAGGAAAAATGAACATCTTCTGCTCGCTGGTCCAAACGGCATTGGTAAGAGCACCCTTTTGCAGTCGCTTGCCGATGGAACAGCAAAGGGTGCCGATATTATGCCTGGGGTACGCATAGGATATTATCGTCAGGATTTTTCTAACCTTGATTTTGATAGCACTGTGTATGAAGAACTTGCGTCAGTCTTGAGTACTCGCATCGAAGAAGATGTGCGCAAGGTTGCTGCTGGATTTTTATTGAGTGGTGAAATTTTTCACTCAAAAATAGGTACACTTTCTGAAGGTCAGAAAGGGCTTGTTGCTTTTGCACGATTGGTATTGTTAAAACCAGGGCTTTTGATTTTGGACGAGCCAACCAACCACATAAACTTCCGTCACTTGCCCCTCATTGCGGAAGCACTGAGCGCGTATGAAGGACCGATGATTCTCGTTTCTCACGTGCCAGATTTTGTTTCACAAATTCGTATTGACGAAATTTTGGACTTGAATAGTTAATGTCTCGGTACTTTTTTGCTCCAGTCTTTAACTAACTTATTTAAAGTAACCTTACAGATATATACATTCTAGCATTTTGCAAAAAGCTAGAATGTATATATGGAATTGTATATACTGAAGTGTATGAAAGTGAACTATCGAAAATTAGAACGGGTAGTCAAGGGATATGCTAACCATAATCGACTTCAGATTATGGATTTGCTCAAAAGTGAGCCAGAGCTTTCTGTTGGAGAAATAGCTGAAAAGCTACAGATAGGATATATGAATGTATCAGATCATATTCGCAAACTTGCTGTTGCTGGGCTCGTGATGAAGCGAAGTGACGGTCCCAATGTGAGGCACAAGCTCACCCCTCGCGCTGAATCTATTCTAGCATTTTGCAAAAAACTAGAATGAGAACGAAGCCAAAAAAAGTGGCTACTGTGGATAGCACGAAAGACACAACTTCTATAGCAAAAGAAGTTGTGTGGGATGTGGTGGTCATTGGGGGTGGTCCTGCGGGCATGATGGCTGCAGGAAGGGCTGGTGAGAGAAGGAAACGCGTGTTGCTACTTGAAAAAAATTCTAAAGTTGGAAAGAAGCTTCTCATTACAGGCGGTGGCAGATGTAATGTTACGAACAACAAGCCTGATGTCCGCACGATGCTTGCGAAGTATACAAAGAGCGATCAGTTTCTTTTTTCAGCCTTTTCGCAGTTTGCTGTAGCGGAAACTATTCGTTTTTTTAGTGATAGGGGAATGGAAATGAATGAGGAGCCCGAAGGAAGGATGTTTCCTGTTACAAATAAAGCGGAGACGGTATGGAATGTTCTTATCGAGTATATGAAGGTAGGGCGAGTGAAGGTGCAAACAAAAGCAAATGTATCTAGTATTACTTTCAATAAATTTTTACATAGAGTAATTATTACGTTGACGGATGGATCTACTATTTCCGCTCGTTCGTGCATTGTTGCAACGGGTGGAACATCCCATCCAGAAACAGGTTCCACAGGCGAAGGGTTTGGGTGGTTGGAGTCATTTGGTCACGAGGTAATAAAAAATGATGCGGCATTGGTGCCTATTGCCTTGAAAGATAGTTGGATACACAGCGTTGCTGGGGTAGTGCTTAAAGATATTAAACTCACGACCTTCAAAAATGACATAAAACAGCAAGTGTACAAAGGGAAATTACTTTTTACGCATGTTGGCATTAGTGGTCCAACGGTTTTGAATATGAGTAGGGACGTTGGTGAACTCATTGCCTCTTCAGAGGGGGATGAGTACTTGGAAGGAAATGTAGTATCGAAAGTACCAAAGAAGAGTGATGTCACTATTATGCTGGATATGTTTCCGATGTTTGATCATGGAGTGTTGCGAGAAAAACTACAAACAGTACTAACTACTGAGAGTAATAAAAAAATAAAAAATTCGCTTTCTTCTTTTTTACCCCCATTGCTCGTTGCTCCTCTTTTAGAACTTGCGCAGGTGGACGGTGAAATCTTCAATCACTCCGTGCGCTCTTTTGAGCGCACGGCACTCGTTTCTATTCTAAAAGCGGTTCCTCTTCATGTTTCAAAGCTTCTGGGAAAAAATAAAGCAGTTGTTTCATCAGGAGGTGTGACGCTCCGCGAGGTGAATTTTAAAACTATGCAGTCGCGCATTGTGCCAGAAATCTACCTTGTAGGAGATGTGCTGAATATCAATAGGCCATCAGGCGGATATAGTTTGCAGTTATGTTGGACTACTGGATATATTGCAGGAAACAGTTGTTGAGTATTAAGTTCGGTATACTGATTTTGTGAAAGAAACTATAGCAATTATTGCTGCACTGTTAGCGATTGTAGGGAATGTGCCCTATCTCATTGATATTTTGAAGGGGCGGGTAAAACCTCATGCGTATACATGGTTTGTTTGGAGCATTGTCTCAGCAATTATCCTTTTTGGGCAATTGAGCAAAGGCGCAGGAGTGGGGGCGATCCCAACTGCTGCATCTGAGATTTTTACCATTATAATTTTCTTGTTCTCATTAAAATTTGGATTCAAAGGAATTACCAAAATAGATACTTTCTTCTTATGTCTTGCGCTGGTAGGTCTTATTCCATGGTTGCTGACAAAGGATCCAACAGTTTCGGTGATTATTGCAGTCTTAATAGATGTCATTGCTTTTATACCAACCATCAGAAAAACGTGGCTAGAACCAAAGACGGAAACCCCGATTCTTTTTGGAATGAATGTAGTGCGACACACTCTCGCACTCTTTTCTTTGCAGGCATATAATATTGCAACAACCTTGCACTCTATCGTTATGATTATCGCAAACTCACTTATGACAGTATTGATTCTTCAAAAAAAGAAAAGAAAGCATACATAAAAATATATGATAAAGATAAAAACACTCCTCTCTATTTTTTGTGTTCTCGCGATTGTGTTGGTGGGTATATTTTTTGTGTTTCGTAACGCCTCTATTATTGAGCCTGTCATAAACGAACAATCAACCTCTCTGGCGTCGGTTTTGCCGAGCGTTATTATAGCGCTGACTAATACTGATCGAGTGAAAAATGGTTCCCCGCTTCTTCTTGAAAATCCACTTCTCACTAAGGCGGCACAGACGAAAGCTGACGACATGCTCGCGCGTCAGTATTATTCGCACACAACACCTGAAGGACATACCCCGCTTTATTTTTTGGATGCCGTTGGTTATAAATATTTAAATGCAGGAGAAAATCTTGATTTAACCTATGAGAGTACTGCAGATGATGTGCATACTGCATGGCTTAATTCGCCCGCGCATCGTGCAAATCTTTTGTTACCGCAATACACTGAGATAGGGGTAGGGGTCGCTGAAGGAGAATACCGTGGTGAACATGTTACTTTTGTTGTGGAAATTATGACGACGCCGATGCCGTTAGTTAGTAGTACGCCAGCGTGTTGTGAACCAGTTGAGGTGATCAAAAAACCTGCGGTTAAAACCAAAGCGCCAGTTGCATCTCCACAATTCATCCCTGTTATACCCGTTTCTTCACCAGCGTCAGTACAAACATCCTCCGAGACATTTATTTCTACTACCACATCAGCACTTCCGCCAGTATTAGAGACAGTGCTATCTCAAGTTGCCTCGAGTTCTTTACCGCTTCCCACGCTCATTGTGTCTGTGTCGAGCACGGAGAGTGCCGTTGAGCTTCTTGAGTTATTTAAAAACACAAAAGTTTCTTTTATTGATTCAGTCCGCTCCTTCGTATCTAGTCTACAGAGAGTAACAAAAGAGCTCGTTATGCGTCTTGGAGAGAGTGCATCTCGTTTTAATGTACAATAATATTTAGTCGGTATGGACAAAAAACTCGTTATTTTGATCAGCATAGCTGTTGTCGCGGTTACTATTTTTGTAGGGCTTGTATGGTATGGGGGACAAAAAACTCTCCCTATTACAGAAATACCTCTCGACAGCCCCATACTGGGCGATGGCACACAATTTCATACCTATGGCGCTGTAACAATAAGGTTGGGTGAGCAGATAGTCTTCGAAGACCTGAGTGTAAGAGTTATTTCACTTGAAGAAGATAGTCGCTGTCCGACAGGTGTGCAGTGTATTCAAGCGGGGACAGTGCGTGTGAAAGTTGAGATAGTCTCAGGGTTGGGAACAAGCACTCCTATAATAGGTTTAGGAAAATCAATCACAACCGAGGCAGAAGTCATTACCCTTACTACAACAACGCCTTATCCGGCACGGGACGTTTCTATAGTCCCAAATGAGTATCAGTTTATTTTCACTGTCGCAAAACGCACAGTCGCAGGATGTTTTATTGGAGGATGTTCTAGTCAAATATGTAGTGACCAGCCTGACGTAGTGTCTTCTTGTGAATATCGTTCTGAGTACGCATGCTATCAAAAAGCGACCTGTGAGAGACAAAAAAGTGGTGCATGCGGGTGGACACAAACCGCTGAGTTCAAATTATGCTTGTTGAATCCACCCGCTCTCTAGTTGAATTTGAATAAGGATTGATTTTGTGGTTTAAAGTGTGTATATGACACATAAAAGAAATGTTGCTCTGGCAGTTGCTGTTTTTATACTCCCGTTCTTTCTTGCTCCTGTATTCACATACGCTGCTAATGATTATTCCGAACTGCATCTAAATGCTGAGTCTGTTTTTTCAGCAAAAAATCTTTTTGTTATTCAGAAATCGGGAGCGGTGATATACACTCGCGCTCGGTGGGGGCAAACATTTGTTCGCGTTACCGTGTTTACCGATAAAGGTACAGTGCTGACCAAAAAATATGGAGGTAGTGCGTTACTTAGTGAAATTAAAGAAGGTGATTTGTTGAATATTGAAGGTGTCTTGGCGGTTGGGGCTGACGAAGTGGTTGTTACTGCAAAGAAAGTAAAAGATTTATCGCTTCAATCTGAGCCAAAAAATCTTTTAGGGACTGTGCGTAGTATTAATGGTAATGGAAATTCATTTGTTCTTAAAAATACTGCCTTCGGATCCACAACAATTGCAATTTCAAGTTCTACTATCCTTAAGAAGGGTGTGCGTACCATTGCCCTTGGAGAAGTAGCCGTTGGAGATAAAGTGCTTAGTGCGTCTGGTGTGTATGACTATAAGACAAATATTCTCAGTGCAACGAGTACTGAATTCTACCAAGATAAAACAGTGTTTAATCCGCGAAATTTTAGTGGCACACTGAAGGAAATTTCGGGAACAACTCTACCAGCGAGCCTCACTGTTGTAGTGGGGAATACAACCTATACGGTGTTTCTAACAGAAAAGACATTGCTGTTTAATAAAACAAAAAAAGCAACATCTCTCAGTCGTTTTGTTGTCGGAGATTCTGTGCGTTTCTATGGCAAGATTCGTCAAACCAATCTGAAAGAAATTGATGCCGATGTCGCCTCTGATTTGAACTTTTGATGCGTCCGATGAAGTATGTAGTTATTGAGAAGAGGGTTGGGGAAACACCTCTACAGGCACTTGAAGCATTTCGCCAGACCGATCCTACACTTCAAGACATTCCTCTTACATACGCGGGTCGTCTCGACCCTATGGCGAGTGGAAAACTTCTCATTCTTATAGGAGAGGAATGCAAGCGTCGAGAAAAGTACGACGGACTTGATAAAGAATATGAGTTTGAAATATTACTTGGTGTAACAAGTGATACTGGAGATATGCTTGGAATGACAAAAAGCGATACACGCATGCCTAGACAGGATTATTTTGAAAAAGATTTACAGAAAATTACCACATCGCTTGTAGGCTCGCATGTGCTTCCATATCCTGCATTCTCGTCAAAGACTGTGGCGGGTAAGCCTCTCTTTCAGTACGCACTTGAAGGTACTCTCGATTCTATAGAAATTCCTACAATTAAGACACATGTATACAGAATGGAGTATCTAGGTAAAAAAACACTTACACTTAACGAGCTTATAGAGCAGGTGCTTGGGAAAATAGACCTTTTACGGGCCCCTGTAGATTCGGGGAAAATTGGCGCTGATTTTAGAAAGGCTGAAATTATTAGGCAATGGGAGACCCTTTCTCCCCAAGGGGCCGAGAAGTATACCGTTCTAAAATTTAAAGCAGTGGTTTCTTCGGGTACATATATTCGTTCGCTTGCACCTATAATTGCACAGCGTTTCGGCGCTCTAGGTATGGCATATTCAATTCATCGTACGCATATAGGTAAGTACAGAACGGTAACGAAATTTTTTGGTTTTTGGAGAAAAACCTTTACTTGAAAATGAAGTTTTTATACGGGCATTTTCATTGTGCGCTATAGTAGGAAATAGAGACCAGTATGGACAAGAAATCTCGCAACGAGTTTATAACAAAAAAGAAGGTGTCACTTGGAGCCACTGTGGGTATATGCGTAGGATCTCTTCTACTTTTGTATCTTGTGGGTCATATAAATATCTTTGAAACAACATATTCTGTTGCAGAGGCTGAGGTGAGTGTGAAGACACCTGCTCCCCGGGCACCAGAAAAATTAGACAAGCTTGCCTACGATACACGACTCGTAAAAAATGCTAACTATGCAAGTACGACTTTAGCAAAGCGTACAGCCTCCTCCAGTCCACTTATGTGGCCAGCAAAGACTGTGTATCCAAACGCTGGGGCGATATTGCCCTTTAAACGCATTGTCGCCTACTACGGAAATTTTTATTCAAAGGGTATGGGAGTACTTGGTGAGTACCCAGCTCCTGAAATGATTAAAAAATTGAAAGCAGAGGTTGCTGTATGGAATGCAGCTGACCCACACACACCTGTTATTCCTGCTATCAACTACATTCTCATCACAGCACAAGAGAGTGCTGGTAAGGATGGAAAGTATCGACTACGTATGCCGGACACCCAAGTTGATCGTGCAATTGAACTCGCAAAAGAAGTGAATGGAATAGTTATCCTTGATGTACAGGTCGGGTTGAGCAATCTTCCTACAGAGCTCCCTATGTATGAAAAGTATTTCAAGATGCCACAGGTGCACCTTGGAATTGATCCAGAGTTTGCTATGCATAACGGAGTGCGCCCTGGCAGAGTCATTGGTTCGTTTGATGCGGTGGATATTAATTATGCGGTGAACTATCTCTCAAAGCTCGTCAAAGATAATAACCTTCCACCGAAGGTTCTCGTTGTGCATCGCTTCACTGAGAACATGGTCACAAACTATAAGCAAATTAAACCTACCCCAGAGGTGCAAATAATTATGGATATGGATGGATGGGGTTTTGGTGCAAAGAAAATCAATACGTACAATACTGTTGTGGCCTCAGAACCAGTACAATTTACTGGGTTTAAACTTTTTTATAAGAATGACTTAAAGCCTCCTTCTACTCGTTTGCTCACACCAGCTGAAATACTCTCACTCACTCCTCAGCCGTTGTTTATTCAGTACCAGTAGTTTTTTGTTCTAGAATGAACGGGGGGTAGGTGTGTGTAATAAAAACACATCTGCACCGTCATATTTCTAGAGCGGTTTTAAAAGGCTCACGAGTAATTGTAATTATGCGATAACTCGAGATATATATGTGTCCTTTATTACTATTTATATATTTATAATAAAATTATGACTAAGAAAAATATACTCATCGCAGTTGTTGTTATCGCCATTCTTGCGTTTGGCACTTGGTATCTGGTCTCTAAAAATGCAAACCCTGTCTCGACGACAGGAACAGATATAACTACAGGTATCCCCGACACAGCTGGTGCTACAAATCCGGGTACAACTGCAACACCTACAAAGGGAACAGGTACGCTTAAGACCGCATTTACTCAAGGTGGAAATTACACCTGCACACTTAATGCGCTTGCAACTGATAATGGAAAAACAGCAGGAACAGTGTACGCATCTGCGGGAAAGACACGCACTGATTTTCGCGCTCAAAGCGCAGACGGCATTGTTACAGAGCTTCATATAATTCGTGACGGCACTTCGGCATACACATGGGTTTCGGGTCAGACAACGGGAACCAAGACCGCAATTACTACCGCGAGTCCGTTTGTTCCTCGTCAGCCCTCGGGAGCCGGTATTGCTATAACTGATGAATCCTCGGTTGACTGGGATTGTCACCCTTGGCTCACTGACAAAGCGCAGTTTGTTCCCCCATCAAACATTACCTTTATTCAAGGATAATTATTTTTAAGGAAAGTTTGATTTCCTTAATCTAAATAAAAACCTCTCGCTATGAGAGGTTTTTTTATGTTGTTACGGCATTATTGAGATGTCTTCGTGGTTTGCTGCACATTGGTTATTAGCGTATATTCCCCTAAACATATGAGTCAGGAAGCAAATAGACATCGCTTTAAAGTGGGAGGAAAACATCACCGTAATATGCAGAAGGATTCAGCGGATAAAGTAAGAAAATGGTGCACTGGCTGTGAAAAGCCAAAGAAAGTCTTTTCTGGAAATGATTGTTGTCCTGATTGCGGCGCAACACTCTAATTCAGAATAGGTTGTCCACGCCACATGCTATTATCTACAGCCCAACTTTTAAATTAAAGAAATAATCTATGCTACCTACAGCCGTTATCGCGTTCAGAGAGTTTTTTGAAGCCTTTCTTATTGTTGGTGTATTTTTAGGCGTCTCTAAAGCCCTTGGACTAAAGAGGGAAGTAGAAATTGCACTGGCAGCGGGATTAGGGATACTTATGTCGCTAGTGCTCGTTGGGGGCACATATTTCTTTAGCAGTCAGTTGGGTAGTTTTTTTACTGAGAGGACTGTTGAGTTGTTGGAAGGCTATGTAATGGTTTTTTCAGGACTTTTTCTCATGTATGTCATTTTCTCTCTCCACACCATTATGAGTGCGAATCGCAAAGACATAATGGGTAAAGCAGAGGCGCGTTTTAAGGAAAATGTTTTCGATATCTCATTATTTTTTACTATCGTTTTTCTTGTTATACGCGAAGGGTTTGAGATCGCACTTTTCACTGCAAGTATTGCGCTCTTGACGACGTTCATTCAAAATTTCTTGGGATTGTTGATTGGTCTCGCTGGAGCAAGTGTCCTCGGTATCTCTACCTTTTTTGCCTACACGCGTTTTCCTACAAGGAAAATATTTAAGATAACGGAATACATGGTTATTCTTTTGGGTGCGTCGTTAACACAAAACGGTATTACTAAGCTTTTTGAAAACTACTTCAACATACATCTATCTAACATAGTACCCATTAATCTCTTTTTTCTTCCAGACACAGGGAGTGTGGGAGGGCATTTGATTCGAAGTCTTATAGGTATTGAGCAGGAATTCAGTCTTGTTCGTTTGGGTATTATGCTTGTATATATTGCCCTTATATATGTACTCTTCATGCGTACACGAACGAAAAAACCTCTCACCACAAAAGAGTAGTCTATATTACCGAGCATATTTGTCGCTCTAGTGCCGCTGGCTTAACTTCTGATACCCTGTGTAGTATGAACTTTTCTGTTGAAGAACATGCAGATGCTGAGCTTGAAAAAAGTGGTGCGCTCACCACGGCACGCATTCAGTCTCTGGGCGACAATATTTTTGCGTTTGCGATGACTATGTTGGTGCTAAATTTCCTTCTTCCAGAACTTGGACGAGAGGATAGTTTAGTGCAAGCACTGTCAGGGTTGTCATTTAGTTTCCTCACTTATGTAATGAGTTTTATTGTACTTGGCGTTATGTGGGTGAGTCAGCAAAACCAGTATCACTTTATAGAGCGAACCGACCGTCTTTTTCTTTGGATAAATATTTTCTTCCTGATGTTTGTGGTGTTCATACCGTTCTCAACGCATACGCTTGGCTTGCACTATGATTCCACACTCGCAGTAGTTATATACGGTTTGAATTTACTTATCTGTGGTGCACTTCTTTACATGCATTGGTCATATGCCACACATGCGCACCGTCTCGTTGCATCAAATTTAAGCGACCGCGTCATTAAGGTTATTTCATTTCGTTTTATCTTCATTATTCTTTGGGTGTCGGTTGCTGTTCTTGTGTCTTTTCTTTCAATTCCCGCTGCATTTTTCCTTTTTGTTCCGGGCATGATTTTAGGAATGATGCCTACCCTGATGGACCGACTCGCACACCGCTTTCTTTCGTAATCCGCATATTTTGCCGTTTTGGTATATACTGGTGTTAGTAGTGTCTCCAACCAGTAGCGGTATGAAAAAACAACCAGCAAAGCCAGTTCGTATAAAGCCACCCTACGCTCCAAAGCTTACAAAAAGCGCAATTTTAGTATGTACCTGCGGTATTCGCTATATTAAAACTCGTGTTGACCAAGTTGTGTGTATCGCATGTTTGGTACAAGAGCGCGACTCACAGAAGTAGAATGGTATAAATGGCAAAGGTTAAGACAGGAATGGTATTCGGTGTCTTTGATGGCCTCCATGAAGGTCATCAATTTTTTTTGAACTCAGCATCTGATAAATGCGAAAAGCTCATTGTTGTTGTTGCTCAAGATGATGCATCTTTCACTTTGAAAGGTAGAAAGCCAAAACATGCTTTTGATGAACGAGTGCGGGCGCTTACGGCGCACAGTGTCTCTTGGCTTGTAGTTGCTGGAGATTCTATGCAAGGGGAGTGGAGTGCTCTAAAAACCCATAAGCCTGACGTGGTGTTTTTAGGGCATGACCAAGGTGCGATTGCTAGTGTATTAGAACAGATGGGTATACAGTTTTTGTTCATAGAAGCTCATCGGCCTTTGGAATTTAAATCGAGCCTGCTCCATCATCCTGAGGCAGGGTAAAGCACATGAGGCACTTGACATAGTAGTCAATCAGCGTAGGATTGCTCCTAACGGCGATATTGCCCTGAGAGCCTCGGTTCTCCCCGCATTGTGGTCGTACAAATAAGCCATTTTATGCCCTGTGGGCCTGTAGTGGTTTAGGTCGAATTTAATAGAAAAACGAATTAGATTATATGTCATCAGAAAATCCTAAAAATCGACAGGAACAAAAGGAAGAGTGTCCGCGCTGTCGCAAAATGTTCTCAGGACTCCATTTCTGCTTGCCAGTGCACATACCAAATCCTTTGGGTGGAGGTAACTCGCAATAAAGTAAGTTGTATTGAAGAATAAAAACAAGCAAGCCCCGATGGGGACGATACACGAAGAATAAACTGCTCACGGCAGTTTTTTTTATTATCTACGCTTGCTATACCCCATGAGATAAGAACTTCCTATGTAGAGTGTTAGCGGTTTGTCCTCGAGTAAAATATATACATCTAAAGTGTAAATTTCATATCTCACGGGGTATAGTGTTCATATGAATATTCACGATACGGTACGTAGACTTATGCAAGACGGTAAAGGTGTACTTGCAGTGGATGAAGATACACTCGCTCTCCAAAAATATTTTTCTGCTTTTAATATCGCCTATACAGAAAATTCAGAACGTTCATACTTCGAACTTTTATTTGAAACACCTGGGATAGAAAAACTTCTCTCGGCAGTTATTGTGTCCGAAGAAAGAATTAAACAAACTACACTCGCTGGAGTTCCATTCTCAGATCTGATTTCTTCTAAAAATATTCTAGTTGGCGTGCACATTGATGAAAGTATTTCTGAAAATGTATCAGCACGTCTGCAAGAATATAAATCGCTTGCAATTACTTGTGCAAAAAAAACTGTACGTGTGGAAGTTACTGGCGCTCCAGTTTCTGAAGAATTTTCTGCAGAGGCACACGATCTTGCCAGTTTCGGAGTGGCGTGTCAGGAAAAAGATATCGTTCCAATTCTCGGACTAGAATTAGTGCAAGCAGGACCACATACGGCCGAGCAAGCTGAAGGTGCACTCGCAGAAAGACTTTCTATTTTCTCTGATGTCTTAATGCACTCTGATGTGGATCATAAGGGATTAATTATTGAGGTGAGCATGGCATCGTCTGGAAGTGAGAATCCCTTGCCTGCAGAGCCTAAAGAGGTTGCTGAAAGGACGCTGCATGCACTCTCGATCCCAACCTTAGGATCTGTCGGAGGAGTTTTATTTTTTTCTGATGGAGAAACTCCTGAAATTGCAACCGCAGACTTAAATGCCATCGCTCGTTTAGAACCGTTCCCTTGGCCTGTTGCGTTTTGTTTCTCTCGTGCGCTTCAAGAGCCAGTTTTTCGTGTGTGGCAAGGTAGCGACGAGCACAAGACAGAGGCTCAGGCGGCTCTTTATGAGCATCTCTTATTAAATGTAAGGGCAGACGGTGGGGGATACGGACAAGGAATGGAATCTCGTTGATTTTTGTGTTGTATTTTGTTTTTGAGGTTTAGTGAGTTTTCTTTTAACCAAAGTGAGTGCTTTCAGGTGTCGTAGAAAATGGCTCGGTGAGGTACTTTTGGGACGACGCCCCACCAAAAAGTTTGACACCAGCAGTCTTTGTTTCTTTTCGATTTTTTAATTGATATCCACACGATTTTTTTGAGACTTCTTTGTCCACAGACATGTAGAATGCTCTATACCTTCCGTCATTCCTGTTGTAATCTGTACATCCGACTTACATTTTGATTTACTGATTCTTGCGAAAAATAATTCTTGCAAAATCGTAGAAAAATTATTAAATTATTCCGTTTTCGGACGGGCACCATCTCTCGACCATGACTAGCACGCAGAAAACAAAGAAACGAAACGGCACCATCGTTGATTTTAATCAGGGAAAAATTGTTTCTGCAGTTTCTAAAGCATTTTTTGAAGTTCTTCAAGATACGCACAGTGATGAATCGGCGGCTATAGGTGAGGCGGTGGCAAGTGCAGTGAGACTTCGCTATGCCGGTACTGCTTCTATTCCTTCGGTTGAGGAAATTCAAGATCTTGTTGAGCACTCGCTCATGGAACGCTCGTATTTTGACGTTGCAAAAGCCTACATTATTTACCGCTACGAACACGCAAAGATTCGTGAAGAAAAACAAGAAGAGGTTGTAAAGAAAATTGAAGAGCGAGGACTTTTGATTCTCAAGCGAAACGGTGAACGAGAGATTTTTTCAATCGACAAAATTAGAAAGACTATTGAGTTTAGTGTACTGCCAGAAAATGCACGTGGTGTTGATATCGACGGTTTTATTTCTCAAGTGCAACGTGAAGTGTATGACGGCATTTCAACAAAAGAAATTGAACGCACACTTATTATGGTTGCGCGTTCAATGATTGAGCGAGATCCTGCATACAACCAACTCGGAGCCCAGCTCATGTTGAATTCTCTCTACAATGAAGTGCTTCACACTGACGCTATCTCAATAGTGTCGGGCGATTTTGATAGTATCTATCGCACAGCGTTTGTAAAAAATGTGAAGACAGCGGTTGAATTAAAACAACTTGATGAAAGAATACTTTCATTTGATCTTTCAAAAATTGCATCAGCACTTCGACCTGAGCGCGATCGTTTATTGAAGTACATTGGCGTTGCAACACTGTCTGACAGATATCTTATTCATAGTCGAGAAAACAAACAACCACTTGAAACACCACAAATGCTCTATATGCGTGTTGCGATGGGAGTTGCTTTGAATGAGAAAGAAAATCGTGAGGCCTGGGCAATTCGTTTTTATGAAATGCTTTCAACTCTCCGTTTTGTTCCTTCTACACCAACCCTTTTCCACTCAGGCATGCCACGAGCACAACTTTCTTCTTGTTACTTGAACACCGTTG
Source organism: Minisyncoccota bacterium (assembly GCA_041658485.1). Lineage (GTDB taxonomy): Bacteria > Patescibacteriota > Minisyncoccia > Phycocordibacterales > Phycocordibacteraceae > Phycocordibacter. The sequence goes on along the minus strand of JBBAAE010000010.1, from coordinate 14,872 downwards.
ATGACGATTTGGACCAGATATTTAAGGTGTACGGTGACAATGCACAAATGTCCAAGTGGGCAGGAGGCATTGGTACTGACTGGACGAATCTTCGTGCGACAGGTGCATATATAAAGAAGGCAGGCATTACTTCGCAGGGTGTCGTACCATTTTTGAAGATTGCTAACGACGTTACGGTGGCTATAAACCGCTCTGGTAGACGCCGTGGAGCAACTGCGGTGTACCTTGAAACATGGCACTACGACATTGAAGACTTCTTGGAGCTTCGTAAAAACACCGGGGATGAAAGACGTCGTACTCACGACATGAACACTGCTAATTGGATTCCAGACCTATTTATGAAGCGTGTGCGTGAAGATGGTTCATGGACACTCTTTTCTCCTGATGAAACACCCGACTTACATCATATCTACGGCAAGAAATTTGAAGAAGCATATGCACGCTACGAAAAACTTGCTGATGAAGGGAAAATAAAACTCTTCAAGCGCATGAAGGCGGGAGATTTGTGGAAGAAGATGCTTGCCATGCTTTACGAGACAGGACACCCATGGATTACTTTCAAAGATCCATCAAACATTCGCTCTCCTCAGGATCATGTGGGCGTCATTCACAACTCAAATCTTTGTACTGAAATTACACTAAACAATTCAAAAGATGAGACTGCTGTTTGTAACCTAGGCTGGGTCAACTTTGCAATGCATGTGACGAACGGAATGTTTGATCGCGAAAAGGCAAGGGAAACCGTAACGGTAGGTATGCGCATGCTCGACAATGTTATTGACCTTAACTTCTATCCAACAATTGAAGGTAGAAACTCAAACATGCGTCACCGACCAGTAGGTTTGGGTGTCGGCGGATTCCAAGATGCTTTGTATCAACTCAATATTGATTTCGCATCTGAGGCATGTGTAGAGTTTGCTGACGAAAGTATGGAAATTCTTTCCTACTACTCAATCCTCGCTTCTACTGATTTGGCACGCGAAAGAGGATCATATGAATCTTTTCTAGGATCAAAATGGGATCGAGGACTTTTGCCAGTAGATACTATTCGACTCCTTGAAGATGAGCGAGGAGAAACAATTGATGTTGCCAGGGACACAAAGCTTGATTGGAATGCTGTGCGCGATGCAATAAAAAAATACGGCATGCGTAACTCTAACTGTATGGCAATTGCTCCAACCGCTTCAACTTCAAACATTGTTTCGGTAGTGCCATCCGTTGAACCTGTCTATAAAAACATTTATGTTGAGTCCAACATCAGCGGAGACTTTACTGTAGTAAACCCTTACCTCGTTGAAGACTTAAAGAAATTGAATCTTTGGAACGACGCAATGCTCAATGAACTTAAATATCAGGATGGTTCTCTCGGAAAAATTGCTGGTATTCCGCAAGCTCTCAAAGATAAATATAAAGAAACATTTGAAATAGACATGCGTTGGATCATTCGCGCTGCGGCATATCGTGGAAAGTGGATTGACCAGTCGCAGTCATTGAACATTTTCTTCCGTGGTTCATCAGGTAAGGAGCTTTCTGAAATCTACTTCTACGCATGGGAGATGGGCTTGAAAACAACGTATTACCTTCGTTCGCTTGCCGCAACACAGGTTGAAAAATCAACAGTCTCAACTAAAGAATTTGGTTCCACTCATACTCGTGATCAAAATGCTGGTGTAGATGCTAATGATGCTATGTCTATGACCAAGCCTGCTTCAACGATGACTCCCGCACAAGCACCTGTTGCTGTTCTAGAGACAGCTCCACGAACCTATGTGTTACACCGAGCTCTTGCTGCAGCATGTGAGTCATGTGAATAGATTTTATTAATCCTAAACGCTAGCCCCTAAACACTAACCTCTAACTAACATGGCAATCCAAAGAAACGCAAAGCCCGTCGATATTAACCAGCGCCGTGTTATTAACGGCCTTGAGGCTGATGTTATTCAGCTTTACCCAATGAAGCATAAGTTTGCGTGGGAGTACTACAACGCTGCAAATTCAAACCACTGGCTTCCAACAGAAATTTCCATGCAGCTCGACATCGAGCAGTGGAAATCACCAACAGCACTCTCTCAGGATGAACGACATGCCTTTGAAACCATTCTTGGGTTTTTCACCACCGCTGATTCAATTGCTGCAAACAACATTGTTATTGGTTTTTATAAGCATGTGACGAGTCCTGAGATTCGCATGTACTTGCTTCGACAAGCCTACGAAGAGGCAATTCACACGCACGCATATCAGTACATCGTGGAATCGCTTGGAATGGATGAGTCCAAAATATTCAACATGTACCGTGAGGTGGACGCACTCTACAACAAGGAGGCATTCATTCTTTCCTTCAATGAAGGTGTTTTTGACCCAGCATTTAAAACAGGAACATTTGAGGCAGACCAAAAATTCTTGGAAAACTGGGCAGTATTTTCACTCATCTTGGAAGGTATTTTCTTCTATTCATCATTCGCGGTTATGTTTGGCTTTCAGCGCCAGCACAAGCTCACAGGTTCTGCTGAGCAGATTCAGTACATCATGCGTGATGAGTCTATGCACTTGAACTTCGGTCTCGAAATCATTAATGCAATTCGCGAAGAAAATCCAGAATTGTGGACACAGAAATTCCAAGATCGAATCATTGAACTTGTGCATCAGGCAGTGAAGCTTGAGTACGAATATGCGCGTGATGTATTTCCAACAGGAATCTTTGGACTCAATGCTGACGGGTTTAAAGAGTACATTCAATTCATTGCAGATAGACGCTTAGAGCGCGTAGGACTACCTGCGCAGTATCACTCAACGAATCCTTTCCCATGGATGAGTGAAGCTATTGACCTTGCAAAGAAAAAGAATTTCTTCGAGACACGTGTTACTGAGTACAAAACAGGTGGAGCACTCAATTGGTAAGAATTTACGGAAACCGTAAATTCTTTGCTTTTTGTAAAATAAAAATGGAAGATTCTGTGTGGCGAGAGCATTTAAAGGACGAGAAACATCAATCATCGAGAGTGTAGTAAAAAACCGCATTGTAAAACCCTCATACATTTGAGGGTTTTAAATTATATATGATCCCTTCGGGTCCGATGAAGTCTGTTCCCTGCGGAACCGATGAAGCATCGCCTAGCCTCTAAACGCTAAACGCTATACACTACTAGAATGTTTGGTTTTTTAAAAAAGAAGAAAGAGCGGTCACCAATTTTCCTCTACAACACACTCTCAAAAACAAAAGAGGAGTTTAAAGCAATAGCTGGCAAAAAGGTCAGAATGTATACCTGTGGTCCCACGGTGTATGACTACGCCCACATTGGAAATTTACGTGCCTATGTATTTGCCGATACGCTTCGGCGAACGCTTGAGTACGCAGGTTTCTCAGTAAAGCAGGTAATTAATATTACTGATGTTGGTCATCTTGCGCAGGATTCTGATGACGGAGAAGACAAAATGACCTCTGCGTTGAAACGCGAGGGCAAAGAACTCACTATTGAGAATATGAAGCTTTTAGGAGAAGGATACACTTCGCTTTTTGTAGAAGACTTGAAGGCGCTTAATGTTGAAATGCCGTTTGTATTTCCACGAGCAACTCTGCATATTCAAGAACAAATTGCATTTATTTCGTCGCTCTTTCAGAAAGGATATGCGTATAAAACCTCAGACGGCATGTATTTTGATACTGCTAAGTTTCCTTCCTATGGTGCGCTGGGTTCGTCTGATGTCGGACAGGTTGTGTCTTCTTCGGGTCAGTCACGCATAGTGGCAAATCCCGAAAAGCATGACCAACGAGATTTTGCTCTTTGGAAGTTTGATAGTGCGCTTGGCTTTGAAGCGCCGTGGGGCAAGGGATTTCCAGGGTGGCATATTGAATGTACTGCGATGGCAACAAAATATCTTGGTAAAAGTTTTGATATACATACTGGTGGCATCGATCACATTGCTATTCATCACAACAACGAAATTGCACAGGCAGAAGCGGTGTCTGGGAAAAAGTTTGTGAACTATTGGATGCACGGTGAATTTATTACCATAGAAGGGAAACGCATTGGAAAATCAGAAGGGAATGCAATTCGTTTATATCAGCTTCGTGAAAACAACATAAGTCCAGTTGTATATAGGTATCTTTTACTCACTGCTCATTATCGTTCACTTTTGAATTTCACATGGGAAGCTGTGCTTGGAGCACAAACTGCACTTCAGAGAGCTCAACGCATGTTTGCAGATTTTCCAGCGGGTGGACATATTGCAACTCTCTATCGTACAAAGTTTGAGACAGCGATTAATGATGATTTGAATATGCCAATCGCAATTGCCGTCATGTGGGAGCTTTTGAAAGATGATTCGGTCACACCTGCCGATAAGCGAGCGACAATTCTCGATTTTGATCGTGTATTTGGGTTAGGTTTTGGTACGGGATCGCTTTCTGAGAGCTCTAAAGTTTCGGTCACTGCGTTATCTGATGTACCGACGGAGGTAGCGTCTTTGGTTAAAGAGCGTGAAGAAGCGAGAGATACTAAGGATTGGGCACGCGCTGATGCACTAAGGCTTTCCATTGAAGAGCAAGGGTTTACAGTTGAAGATGCCCCAGATAGATCTGTTGTACACAAAGCACCGGAAGGGTTTAGGGGATAGTGGGTAGCGTTTAGGGGTCGAGTTTTGCAGTTTATTTCTCTAAAACCTAAACACTAACTTTCAGCTGTCAGGTTCCAGCTTTTAGCTTTTAACTTCGAACTCCTATGGTCCCTACGGACCCGATGAAGCGTCGCCTAAACCCTAAACCCTAGCTCCTAACCCCTACCTCCGTGGTATCCTGTTTTTATTAACTAAGCACTTTTATATGAACAGTAAAAATATCAACGTTATCATCATATTGGCAATTGCAGTTGTCGCTATTTTCATCGGACTTGGATTCTTTGGTTTCGGTGGACTTGGTACTGCAGGTGCTCCAAAAACTGAACAAAATGGCGCGCAAGCAATTCTTGCTGAAATTCAACAGACAGGAACAGTTGCAGATCTTCGAGTTCAAGAAATTACTGACGGGGCCGGCGAAGTAGTTGTTGCTGGGGATACGCTCACCGTTCAATACATTGGTGTTTTACCTGATGGTACAGTTTTTGATTCAACTGATGCGCATGGTGGTACGCCCTTCGTATTTACTATTGGAGCTGGAACGGTTATTCAGGGGTGGGAAAGAGGTCTTCTTGGTATGAGAGAAGGGGGCCGTCGCTTACTTGCGGTACCACCGGCGTTAGGATACGGCGCACAGGCAAATGGCGTGATTCCTGCGAATGCCACATTGATATTTGATGTGCAACTTCTGAAACGGGTTCCCGCAGGTACTCCTGTCACACCAGCGACTCCATAAGTAGTAATGTCCGCAGGTTCTTTTTCGTTTAAGATACAACACGCGCTTCCCGTTGGAGCGCGTGTTGGCATTGTAGAGACCCCTCATGGCTCTTTTGAAACCCCTGCGTTTGTTGCCGTGGGCACTAAGGCCACAGTGAAATCTGTATTACCTGACGACTTACGCGTGCATGCCGGCGTCGATGTTGCACTTGCAAACACCTACCATCTTTTCCTTCAGCCTGGTGAAGATATTGTCGCAAAAGCCGGAGGTCTGCATGCATTTATGGGCTGGAACGGACCACTGTTTACTGATTCGGGAGGGTTTCAAGTTTTTTCATTGGGGGTTGGTTTTGGAAAAGGTCTTTCAAAATTTATTCCGCGTAGAGATGTGCATGAAAGTACTACACCCACTGTCTACGACGACGAAGTTCGTTCACAACATGGGAAACTCGCGATTGTTGATGATGAGGGAGTTTCTTTTACTTCCCACATTGATGGAACACTGTATCGGTTCACTCCTGAGAGATCAGTTGAAATCCAACATGCGCTCGGCGCTGACCTATTTTTTGCGTTCGATGATTTTGTGTTACCTGATGCTCCTCGGGAAGAGCAAATAACTTCAATGCGTCGAACGCACGCATGGGCAGAGCGATCCCTCACGACGCATCGTGCAAATCTTGTTGCGAGAAAACGGCAGGCGATTTTCGGTATTGTGCAGGGTGGACGCTATGCTGATCTTAGGGCAGAGAGTGCAAAAATAATTGGGGAAATGGAGTTTGACGGCTTTGGTATTGGAGGAACTTTTTCTAAAGCGGATTTAGGAGAAACCCTTCGTGTTGCCATAGATAACCTCCCACCCGAGAAGCCCCGGCATCTTTTGGGTATAGGAGAACCTGAGGATATTTTTGAAGCAGTGTCACAGGGTATAGATACTTTCGATTGTGTACAGCCAACACGGCTTGCACGAACGGGAATGATTTACACGTCTCGAGGAAAAGTTAATCTTTTGAATGAAAAATACATTCGTGACTTCTCACCACTCGATGAGGATACGGGTGGGTATGCTTCGGAGCACTTCTCAAAGGCGTATGTTGCGCATTTGTTCCGTGCAAAGGAGATGCTTGGTGCCACAATAGCCTCAATTCATAATTTATATTTTCTTACTTCTTTGATGAAAAATATCCGCAATTCAATCCTTGAAGATAGGTTTGATGCCTTTCGCCAGGAGTTTCTAAAAAACTATCTAGTTTGACATTTTTTTAAAAAAGCATAATTTGTTCAGTATATGAACGAACGAGCAAAATGCTTACAATGTGGCGGATTAGGTTACATTAAAAAAAGTGTCATTGGAAGAAGTGTGTTTCCAGGCTTTCTTGGAGGAAAGCCAAAATCTTCTGTGCATAGGGTTCCGTGTCCACGATGCAATTCAAGAAACTAAATTGATGTTAGAAAGCTAGTGCCTAACCCCCCCCAACTGATTAGCAAGAAATTTTTGTTATTGTTTCTATATTTTCACTATCATATATGATAGTATTTAGTGAGTGAAAGTTCGACCAAAAAAACTCACTAAAGATCAAATTATTGAAACTCTTGATGCTTTATATACTGCAGCAGGTTCGCTCCGAGGGCGTGCCACTATGAAATTATTTCTCCGCGATCTTTTAACTGAAGGAGAGCGAGTAATGCTTGGTAGGCGTATCCTCATTGCTCGACGTCTTTTGAGTGGACAAAGCTATCTTACTATTCAGCATGATCTTGGAACGAGTCCTGTGACAATACGCAATGTAGAAAAATGGCTTGATGATCAAATGCCTGGCTATGAGACAGCGATACAAGGTATGCAAGAAAGTCTTGCAAAGCGGAAGCAGAAAAGTGCACCTATGGGCACTTTTGCGTATTTAAAGAAGCGTTACCCGTTACACTTTCTCCTTTTCCCGTGGCCAAAAGGGTATCGAACAGAAGATCAATAACCACTATCATATATGATAGTGGTTATTGATCGAGGTGGAGCGTAAGTCAATGTAAATAGCAAGGAGTGTGTGAAGATCACATAAAAGATACAATGGGATACATGGAGCCTTTGGCAGTGAAAATTCGACCTAAAAATCTTGATGAATTCATTGGGCAGGAGCACTTAGTGGGCGTAGGGAAACCTCTCCGTGTTGCCATAGAAGGTAAGCATAGGTTTTCTTTTGTGCTCTGGGGACCACCAGGGGTGGGAAAAACGACCTTGGCGCGCATTTATGCAGATTCATTAGACGCTACTTTTTTTGAACTTTCGGCTGTTGCGGTTGGAAAAGAAGATATTAGGAAAGTAATAGCTACTGACACAGGTGAAAAACCAAAAGTTTTATTTCTTGACGAAATACATAGATTCAACAAAGCTCAACAAGATTTTCTTCTTCCTTTTGTAGAGAAGGGTGGTTTAACGTTAATAGGAGCGACCACTGAAAATCCAAGCTTTGAAGTTATTCCTGCACTTTTGTCTCGTGCACGAGTGTTTGTATTACAGTCCATATCTGCTGAAAATATGGCAAAAATAGTCGAGCGTACAGGAATTAAACTCGATTCGGATGCGGTTGAATGGATAGTCGCATATGCGAATGGTGATGCTCGAGCCACAATTACCATTATTGAGAATGCTGAGCGCTTGTATGGAGAGGTAACTCAAAGGACACTACAAGAATCACTCCAATCAGGGCGTCTTCGTTATGACAAAAAAGGTGAGGAGCACTACGATACCATTTCCGCATTTATAAAAAGTATGCGCGCAAGTCAGCCTGACGCTGCGATGTATTATCTCGCGCGCATGCTTGAGGGCGGAGAAGATCCGGTGTTCATTGCAAGGCGTATGGTGATTTTTGCAAGTGAGGATATTGGGCTCGCACAACCAACAGCACTAGTGGTAGCAAACGCAGTGTTTGATGCTGTTCGCTCAATAGGAATGCCTGAGGCTGGAATAAATCTTGCTCATGGTGTTGCCTATCTCTCGAACTCAAAAAAAGACCGCTCCGCATATGATGCACTCCGCGGAGCTCAGGCGGATGTTCAGGCGACAGGTAATCTGCCTATCCCTATGAATGTGCGTAATGCACCAACAAAGCTTATGAAGGAGTTGGGATACGGCAAGGATTATACAAAATATCCCTCAACAGACCTTGGGACAGGTGACACAGAGAGTTATTTGCCTGAAAAGTTAAAAAAGAAGAAATACTTTGATTCTTGACAGAATTTTTGAAAAGAGTATTTTGGACATATGGCAACTGTAGCTCGCAACTTTGGCCTTCTTCTCGTCGTCAGCCTACGCTAACGGAGGGAATTTGAGTTATATAAAAAACAAACCCCTCCCTAAAACGGAGGGGTTTTTAAAAATAAATATATGTCTTTAGAGTCAATCGCATCAATATCTGAAATTCGACCTCATATTTGTCAGTGGCAATGTGTTGGTTCTGACGAAACGCATCAGTTGTATAAATGTGTATGGGAAGGTTGTGAAAAAACCAAGCGAACTCGAAAAATATAAAAATTAAGAAATTTTATCCTGATAGGGTTTTTGCTATACTGCTCTCTCTATGAGCGGGTTTAAACTCAAATCAGAATATAAGCCTGCGGGGGATCAGCCAAAAGCTATTGAGGCCTTGGTTAAGGGTGTGAAAAAAGGGGAGTCACACCAGACACTCCTTGGTGTTACCGGTTCAGGTAAAACCTTTACGGTGGCTAATGTTATACAGCAGATTCAAAAGCCAACGCTAGTTATTGCACATAACAAAACGCTCGCAGCACAACTCACCCAAGAATATCGAGAATTTTTTCCTGAAAATGCAGTGCATTATTTTGTTTCTTATTACGATTATTACCAGCCTGAGGCGTACATGCCGATGACTGATACCTATATTGAGAAAGAGGCTCAAATCAATGCTGAAATCGATAGGTTACGACACGCATCCACGCAAGCGCTTTTAACTCGAAGCGATGTGATTATTGTGGCGTCAGTTTCCGCTATTTATGGTCTTGGTTCTCCTGAACAGTACAAAAGAGTTCACAGGAATATTGCAGTGGGTGAAAAGTTTGAACGCGCGGAGTTTGTGCGTGCGCTTATAGGTTTACAATTTGAGCGAACGAACGCTGATTTAACTCCAGGAACATTTAGAGCGGTAGGTGCCAATGTTGAGCTGATGCCAGTCAATGAAGTGGTAGTGTATCGAATTCATCCAGAGCAGGGAAAGATTGCACATATCAGTAAGCTCAATGCTGTTTCGCGAGCCCTCGTTGATGAGCCAAAAGAATTTTTTCTTTTTCCTGCAAAACATTATGTTACCGATGAAGCAGATAGAGGGAGAGCGGTAGCGGATATACAAAAAGAACTTGATCTTCGCTTAACGCAACTTGAAGCCGAAGGGAAGATGCTTGAGGCAGAGCGCCTACGGAGACGCACTCGTTACGATCTTGCTCTCATTAGAGAAATTGGATACTGCAATGGTATTGAAAACTACTCTCGTCATTTCGATGGGCGTAAGGCGGGAGAACCACCATACACACTTCTTTCATATTTCCCGCACAAAGCAGATGGAACGCCAGATTTCCTGACAGTTATTGATGAGTCGCATGTGACTATTCCTCAGCTTCGTGGGATGTATGCAGGAGATCAATCGCGAAAAAAAATGCTAATTGATTACGGATTTCGATTGCCTTCTGCCGCGGATAATCGCCCTCTAACATTTGAGGAATTCGAAGGCAGAGTGCGAGAAAAAGTCTATACTAGCGCCACTCCGGGGGTCTATGAGTTTGAACACTCAGGTAAACCTATTGAGCAAGTGATTCGCCCCACTGGGCTCATTGATCCTGAAATAATAATTCGTCCTGTAACTGGTACTGGCTCATCCAATGGTCAGGTTGTCGATTTTATAGAAGAAACCATCACGGTAGTAAAAGGAGGAGGGCGAGTGTTGGTTACAACACTCACAAAGAAAATGGCAGAAGATTTATCGGAATTTTTAAAGGAAAAGAAAATAAAAGCAGAATATATCCATAGCGATATCAAGACGATTGATCGCATTACTATTCTTACTGAGTTTCGTAAGGGTACCTTTGATTGTTTGGTCGGGGTTAACCTACTTCGTGAAGGATTGGACTTACCAGAAGTCGAACTTGTTGGAATATTGGACGCTGATAAGGAAGGATTTCTCCGCTCGGACACTTCGCTTATTCAGACTATCGGAAGAGCCGCTCGTAATGTAAACGGACGGGTTATTCTTTATGCCGATGGCATGACCGGCTCGATGGAGCGTGCAATTGGTGAAACTAACCGTCGTCGTGCAGTTCAGCTCGCCTACAATAAAAAACATGGTATTACCCCAAAAACTATTCATAAGGTTATTAAAGACATCACCGAGACACTACAGTCTGAGCGAGCCGCTACTATCAATATGCTTTTGGCAGTTGATGAGGATCGCACGCATGATCCTAAAGCCTTGAAGGCTCTTATTAGTGAAAAGCGTCAGCAAATGGAAGACGCTGTAGAGGTTCTTGATTTTGAGACCGCAGCGCTTTTGCGGGATGAAGTGTATAAGCTTGAAGAGAAGTTGCCAGTGCCTAAGAAACCTAAACGTAAACCAAAATGGCCCAAGAAGGGGATGGTAATTGATTTAGAGGATTAAGAGTCTGTCTAGCGTTAGTCATCGAGAGACGGTAGTATGAGGGTACCGCCGGACCGGCGGTTATTCGTATATATGGCAAAAGAAAAATCGAAAGGTATTCATGACTCTGATGTAGGGCTCGACAAGATTGTTGTTCGAGGTGCAAAGACGCATAACCTAAAAAATGTTTCGTTAGAAATTCCACGAAATAAACTTGTTGTGTTTACTGGGCTTTCTGGTTCCGGTAAGTCCTCACTCGCGTTCGACACTATTTTTGCTGAAGGACAGAGAAGGTATGTTGAATCACTTTCGGCATATGCTCGGCAATTTTTGAATCAGATGGCAAAGCCCGATGTTGAAGAAATCACTGGTCTCTCGCCTGCAATTGCTATTGATCAGAAAAGTCGTTCTAACAATCCGCGATCTACCGTTGCAACTATTACTGAGATTTATGACTACATGCGTATTTTGTATGCTCGCGTAGGTCAGCCGTACTGTACGCAGGATGACACTCCAATTCAGAAACTTTCCAAGGAGGAGATTATGAAGATAATTCTTCGCACTGTTGAGGTTGTCGATTTAAAAGCAACAGCGAAGCGTGCAATGGGAGTCGCCTATAATGATTTGAAAATTCGTATTTTAGCGCCCGTAGTTGTGGGTAGAAAAGGAGAATACTATCAGCTTCTCTATGATTTGCTCGGTAAAGGATATGAAAAAGTAATTGTTGATGGAAAGGAACACTCACTTCGCGAAAGAATTGCTATTGAAAAGAATAAAGTACACGACATTGATGTTGTGGTGGATGAGATTTTTGTGACCGAATTTGAAAAATCAAAAGTGGATGCTAGGGAGCGATTATCAGAAGCGATTGAGCTCGCTCTTAAAGAATCGAACGGTCTTATAAAGATAGAAAACCCACTCAAAGAAGTGCGCATTCTTTCGGCAAAGTTTATTTGCCCACTGGACGGTTCATCGTTTCCGGAGGTCGAACCTCGACTGTTCTCATTCAATAGTCCCTATGGTGCATGTCCTGAATGTCATGGTCTCGGAACAGTAGGATTCTTTAATCTCGATGTTTGTACGGTATGTGAGGGCAAGCGCCTTCGACCAGAAGCGCTCCGGGTGTTTTTAGGAGGCACTGAACAGAGGCTAGGTATTTCGATTGTTGACCTTACACGGCTTTCTATTATTGATGCAAAGGCGTTTATTGAAAGCCTGAAACTGACCAAAAAACAGGAAGAAATTTCAAGTGCAATACTCAAAGAAATTCTTGCACGCCTACAATTTATGATTGATGTAGGCATTGGCTACCTTACTCTCGACCGCACCGCCAACACGCTTTCAGGCGGTGAGGCACAGCGCATTAGGCTCGCATCACAGCTTGGAAGCGGTCTTGTGGGAGCCCTCTATGTTCTCGACGAGCCTACCATTGGGCTTCACCAAAAAGACAATGATCGTTTAGTTAAAACACTTTTACGACTTCGAGATTTAGGTAACAGCATCATTGTTGTGGAGCACGATGAAGACACAATTTTCTCTTCAGACTTTATTGTGGACATTGGTCCTGGGGCTGGTGTGCACGGTGGAGAGATAGTGGTTGCTGGTTGGCTCGATAAACTTCTTACCGCTAAGCGCAACGACTCAGGCTCTTTGACGCTTTCGTATCTTCGCGGAGAAAAAAAGATTCCAATTCCCGACGAGCGACGCACCGAACAAAAAGGTGCCTTGAAAGTAAGGCAAGGAAATATTTTCAACATCAAGAATATGGATGTTGATGTTCCTTTGGGTAGATTAATTTGTGTCACCGGTGTATCTGGTTCGGGTAAATCGTCTTTCATGTATGAGCTTTTGTATAAAAATCTCCGAGGAAAGTTAGAGCGAAATTACAGAACAACCAAGCTCTATAACTGCGCTAGTTTTTCAGGTGCCGAGTATTTGAGTCGCGTTATTCTTATCGATCAGTCCTCCATTGGCCGTACACCTCGCTCTAACCCTGCTACATACACAGGCGCTTTTTCACACATCAGAGATATGTTTGCCGCAACGACTGAAGCTAGGGCACGCGGATGGAAGGGTGGCAGGTTTTCTTTTAATGTAAAAGGAGGACGATGTGAGGCCTGCCAAGGAAACGGCACCATTGCCGTTGAGATGCATTTCTTGCCCACAGTGTATGTAACCTGCGATGTGTGTGACGGTAAGCGCTTTATGAAGGAAACCTTGGAAGTCGAATACCGAAAGAAAAACATACATCAAGTACTTTCTATGACAGTGGAAGAGGGGCTTGAGTTCTTTAATGACATTCCCGCTATTCATGATCGTCTTAAAACACTTTCAGAAGTGGGCCTTGGCTACTTGAAACTGGGTCAATCCGCAACAACGCTTTCAGGTGGAGAAGCACAGAGAGTGAAAATTTCTTCGGAGTTGTACCGAAGACATACTGAAAAAACTATCTATCTTTTGGACGAGCCTACTATTGGACTTCACTATGAAGATGTTCGAAAGCTTATAGATATTTTGCAGACCCTCGTAAACAAGGGGAATACCGTCATGGTTATTGAGCACAATATGGAGCTTATAAAGAGCTCAGATTTCGTTATTGATATTGGACCTGATGGGGGAGTTGATGGAGGAAAAATCGTTGCCAAAGGTACGCCTGAGGAAGTGGCTCGGACAAAAGGTTCATATACGGGTGAATATTTGAAACCACTCTTGAAAAATTGACAGGTTATAGGTGAAATAATAAGGTGCGTGTATGTCTGAGAAAACTCCTGATGTTTCAAGGTCTCTACCCGAAATTTATGATGACAGGAGAGGTGGATGGCGGGTGCCCACAAGAGATGAAATGATCGATAGAATTAAAGGTGCTTTAGTAAGTCAATTTAGAATGAAAGGTGGAGATGCTCGCAAAAGGGCTAGGGCATTAGTGTTTGGTTTTGAAAACGGTACTGTGCCGTATGAGGAAATAAACTATTTTTGTTGAGATACATTTGACGAAAGTTTTTAATGTATTCATCTTGATTCTTTTTATGTCACTCTCACCCATATATGGGTGAGAGTGTGAGGTAAAGTTTACGACCTATCTTTCGCAGGCTTTTGTTTAGGGTTGAATCCTTTGGGCCAGGGGAACAAGAGGAAGTGGAGCGGATAATTCCGTTTTAGGCGTGCAAAGCCTTTATTCTGTTCAAATCGTTTTCCGCGTGCTTTAAATTCATCTTCCATGCCTTTAATTGCTTTCTCATATCCAGGCATTTGATCTTCAAGCCATCGGTGTACTTTTGAAATTGTAGTTACTCCCACTTTGAGCTCTGCTTTAATCGCATCATAACCTTTTCCTTTTAGGATACGTCGTGCAATAAGTATTCGGCGTCCAAGCATAATACGCTCTCCAGAGGTGAGGAGATCTCTTAGGAACGACTTCATCGCATTACGTCCTCGCAACGAGCCTGCTGCGGTATAAAGAGTGTCCAAAGTTTCGATAGTTTGTTTCTTCGTTAACTTCTTAGGATGTACTTTCATACTTGAATTTTAAATTTTCTTTTTTACACTCACCCATATATGGGTGAGTGTAAAATCAGTATATACTCTGCATCTTCTTTGTGACTTTGATATAGTGCAGATGTGGAAAAGAAAGATATAGATTTTTCAAAGATTCCTGATACCTCTGGTATTTACATCTTTCGTAAAGGAAAGAAGATTTTATATATAGGTAAGGCAACTTCACTTCGAAGTAGGATTCGAAGCTATTTTGTTGACAACATAATTGATATTCGCAGTCCCTTGATTGCCAAGATTGTTGCGGATGCGGGAGCGGTTACTTGGGAGGAAACCGACTCCGTGTTAGAAGCATTTCTTCTGGAGTCGAAGCGAATAAAAGAACATCAGCCAGTAGGAAATACAGACGCAAAAGA
>JBBAAE010000009.1:0-36231 GCA_041658485.1 Minisyncoccota bacterium | reverse complement strand
CATGGTAGTACGAATGAGACATACGCGGGCGCATACGGCAAATCGCCGTTCGCACCACGCTTTGAAGAAGATGCAGCTTACCTCCGCAAAGGATGGTACAGCGCACCCACGCCACCGTGCCCTTTTGGATGGCACTATGTACCGTGGTCGTTCAGTTATGGATAAGGCTTCAGCTCGAGCACTCCGCGCTAAAAAATCATCAACTCGCCGTCAACAGGAATCTGGACCAGCGAAAGAAAAGGCAGTCGAGGAGCCAAAAAAGGTAAAGGAGGAAACTAAGAAACTTCCAAAGAAATCGAAACAAGCAAAATAACCTGCATACGCAGGTTATTTTTTGCTATTCTATAAGTGTGCACTCTTTCTTCCTAAACCCTAAACGCTAAATGATCCCTTCGGATCCGACGAAGCGTCGCCTATCCACTAAACACTAATCTCTTCACAAAATGGCTTCCCGACACCTATCCCGTTCCCATGTTCTTCAAACACTTTTTGAGTGTGATTCTCAAGGTACGTTTGTTATTGATTCAGCACGCACAATACTCGCTCGGAATCTGAAAGATTTTGCAGAAGGAGATTCTGACGGCCCTTTTGCAGAGTCACTTCTTGACGGCATTCTTGCAAAGCAATCTGAAATCGATGCCGTTATGGCAACGTCTGCTCCGCAATGGCCACTTGATAAAATTGCTCCCATTGATAGAAATATACTCCGCATTGGTCTCTACGAGCTTCTTTTTGGCGACAAAAATGCAGTGCCACCGAAAGTCGCATTAAACGAAGCAATTGAACTTGCGAAATCCTATGGCTCGGATTCAAGTGGAAAATTTGTGAATGGCGTTCTTGGTGCAGTCTATCGCTCCATTGGAAGTCCGGGGAAAGATGATATGCCAAAAGATTCGACGCCACTTCCACATGAACACTTAGGTGGTGTTGTGCTTACCACTGTGTCGGACGGCAAAGTACAAGTTGCACTTGTTCTTGATGCATTTGATCGCTGGACACTACCAAAAGCTAAATGTGCTGAAGATGAATTGTCAGATTCTGCAGCGAAGCGTGCAATGAAAGAAGATTTTGGTATTGAAGCAGAAATAAAAGCGGTCTTAGGTGAGCATGAGTTTATTGCACATGACCCAGACATTGGGCGTGTGGTTCGTACGGTTGGTTATTTCCTCGTGTCTACACCCGAGGCAGTTCCGCTCACTGTTGGAATTTCTGGTGGCATCAAAGACGCTCGATGGTTTTCTGAAGATGTACTTAGTGGTATATCGGTATATGAAGATCTGTCAGAAATGATACAGTCGGGTATACAAGAAGCAAAACGACTATGGCTATAACTGACGCTCACAAAAAAGCACGCGCACAATTTGAAGCTCGTGCTGGCATATCATTCAAAAACCCGATGTTTATCGATACTGCTTTTACGCATCGCTCGTACATTAATGAGTCCCGTTCGTCGATAACGCCAGCGTCTCACGGTGAACACAACGAACGTCTTGAATTTTTAGGAGACGCAGTACTCGAGCTTGCTGTTACTGACCACCTATTTCGTGCGTATCCCGATTCAAACGAAGGCGATCTCACTAACTACCGTGCCGCTCTTGTGAATGCAGTAATGCTTGCAGATATTGCAGAGAGTCTTGGAGTAAATGATTGCTTACTTCTTTCAAAAGGAGAAGCGCGCGACCTTGGTCGTGCTCGAGCAACCATTCTTGCGAATGCCTTTGAGGCAATTGTAGGCGCCCTTTATATGGACCAAGGATACCAAGGTGCCGCTGATTTCATAAACCGCCATGTCATTACTCGTATGCCAGAAGTTTTAGCAACGGGTGCATGGAGAGATGCAAAGAGTGAATTTCAAGAATTTGCACAGGCAAAATACGGCATGACTCCAAAATACGAAACGGTGCGTGCAGAAGGTCCTGACCATGATAAAGAGTTTGTAGTGTCAGTATCCGTTGGAGATATTGAATTAGCAGAAGGAGAAGGAAAGTCGAAGCAGGAAGCCGAACAAAACGCTGCCAAAAAAGCACTGCAAGAGAAAGACTAAGTAGGGTTTAGTGACTAGCGGTTAGCGTTTAGGGAAAGAGGAGTACTTTGTGCTAAACCCGGGTTTAGCACATATGATCCACTGTGTCGTTTTTGTATGGGATAATTTTTGCATGCTCAAAACATTTATATGGATAGGAATTTTTTTAACAGTGGGTCAGTTTGTGGCCGCACTTGGGTTTGGCTTCTTTGCCGTGCCCGTTGCTGTTGTTGTAGTGGGTGGTTGTTTCGTCATCTATAAAATCTTTCAACGCCTCTCAGGGACAGGTAGCCAATCTCTGGGTCAGGTATCTAAACGTAAAGAACCCTCAGCCCCGGTCATTCTTTCTTTTTTTGTAGTTTTTCTTATTCTTTTGCCTTTGGTTATTGAATTGTTAATGAACTTGCTTGGGATTTCTATTGCGAAACCCTAAACGCTGGCACCTAGAAGCTATAACCTAGAACCTCTGGCTGTGGTAATCTTTTTAAATGCATCTCACGCGTCTCGACATTGCAGGCTTTAAGTCTTTTGCGAAAAAGACTAGTTTTGATTTCAATACATCGGTTGTTGCCATAGTGGGTCCGAACGGCTCGGGTAAATCTAATGTTGCCGAGGCGGTTCGTTTTGTATTGGGTGAACAGTCTATGAAGTCTATGCGTGGAAAACGCGGAGAAGACTTGATTTGGAATGGCTCCGCCACAACGCCTCGGGCTAACCGTGCATCTGTTGCTATAACTTTTGATAATGCATCGCGTTTTTTAAATCTCGATTTTGATGAAGTAGTAATTGAGCGAATAGTGCACCGTGATGGTGTAAATGAATATCGATTAAACGGTAGTCAGGTTCGCCTGAAAGATATTCTTGAATTACTGGCAGGTGCAAATATTGGCGCGACTGGGCACCACATCATTTCGCAAGGTGAAGCCGATAAGATACTTTCGGCGCCTCCTAAGGAGCGAAGGGAAATGCTTGAAGATGCACTTGGCTTAAAAGCGTACCAATACAAACTTGAAGAATCTTCACGCAAGCTAGAGAAAACCGAGGAGAATATGCGACAGGTGGAGGCACTCCGAAGGGAAATTGCTCCGCACTTACGCTTCCTCAAAAAACAAGTTGAGAAAGTTGAGAAGGCTGAAGTACTTCGTGCATCAGCTGTTGTCCGCTTTCAGTCATATTTTAAAAGAGAGGAAGCATATCTAAAAAATACAGGAGGTACATTTGAAAGTGAACTTTTAGAGAGGAGAAAAGAGCTTGCGGACATTGCAAGCAAGGTAGCTGAAGCAAAACAAGCTCTTGCACATTCTGAAGAAGATAAGCGTGGTGGCGCAATCTTCGAAATATCAGGTGCACTTGATGATGCAAGAAGTAAGCGAGCTGACGCACTCCGCAAAGCATCACGACTTGAAGGTCAAATTGAAGCAATGGAGCGCACGATGAGTAGTGCAAGTATTCCTCTCGGAGAAGTGTCTCGTTTAGTTGAAGAGGGTGAGAGAGCGCTTAGTGGATTTTCAAATACTCCTATTCAGGAAGTGCTTTCATTTTTCCGTGAGTACTTCAGTAGATTTAAAGCACTTACTGCACAAACGGCAGAAGACTCGAATGATGTCGCGCTTTTGAAGCGTGAGCGTGAGCTTGCAGTGAATACTGAAAAAGAATGTATACAAAGAGAAACGGAACTCGGAGAGTCGTTAGAAAAAATCAGAGCAGAGCTTGATAGCGCTCGAACGAATGAGCGTGAAAAAGAGCGGGCATTGTTTAGTCTTGCTACCGCAGAGCGCGAGGTGCGTCATCGTATAAATATTCTAGAAGGTGAAATGGGTCGACTCGGACTTGAAAAGGCAGAGTTTGAACGAGATTTACTTGAGGCAAGCACTCTTATTGGTAGAGAGGTTCTTTTATATCCTGATGCCGATGTTTCTTTATCGGTGTCACGCGATGAACAGGTAGAAGAAAAGCGTCAACTTGAAAAGACTAAGATTCGCCTTGAGGAAATGGGAACAGGTGCAAGTGCGGATGTGTTGAAAGAGCATAAAGAAGTGAGTGAGCGAGAAGCATTTCTAGAACACGAACTTGCAGATCTTGGTACTGCTTCAGTATCTTTGAAAGGTCTTATTCAAAGTCTTGAAGCTGAGCTTAGTGTTCGTTTCAAAGAAGGAATTGACGCAATCAATGCCGAATTTACTAAGCTTTTTGCACTGATGTTTGATGGAGGTTCAGCATCTCTAGTGCGCGTTGAAGAACCAGTGCGAAAAGTAAAAAGCGATTTTGACGGAGATTCCACTGAAGAGACCACCGAAGAATCTGAAGAAACATCGTCAGGTATTGATATCTCGCTCTCCATTCCCCGTAAGCGTGTTAAAAGTTTAGTGATGCTTTCAGGGGGCGAGAGAACTCTCACATCGATTGCTCTTATTTTTGCAATGTCATCAGTTAATCCTCCACCGTTTCTTATGCTTGATGAAACCGACGCCGCGCTCGATGAGTCTAATAGTCGCAGGTATGGCGACATGGTTGAGGCGCTCTCAAAAAAATCACAGCTCGCCATAATTACGCACAACAGAGAAACTATGTCGCGCGCAGGAATCCTCTACGGCATCACTATGGGGAATGATGGCGTATCAAAAGTATTATCGGTAAAATTGGAAGAAGCAGTGAAAGTGGCAAAATAATAAATTATTTTTTTAAGAGTAAATTAGCATGAATGCATTTGATCAATATCGCTCTCACGTAAGTCGTGTTACTGAACTCCTCAAACTCTCACCCCAAGAGTCGAAGGTGCTTTTGGAGCCTGACCGTGTTATTGAAAAAAAACTTTCAGTTACAGTAGGAGGGGTTGCAGTTGAACTCCCTGCGTACCGTGTTCAGTTTTCAAACGCACGTGGCCCCTACAAGGGTGGTATTCGTTTTCATTCCGCAGCTGACTTGGATGAAGTGAAGTCTTTAGCAGCAATGATGGCAATTAAATGTGCCGTTGTTGATATTCCACTTGGTGGAGGAAAGGGAGGGGTGACGTTTAATCCAAAGTTAGCTTCTAAAGAAGAGATCCACGGGGTGTCTCGTGCTTTTGTTCGCTCAATGCATGAGCACCTAGGGCCAGACACCGACGTTCCAGCACCTGATGTGTACACTAATGGTGAAATTATGGGAGTGATGCTCGATGAGTATGAAAAAATTATTGGCAAAAGTGCTCCCGCTACGTTCACGGGGAAGCCTATTTCTCTTGGGGGTTTGCCAGGGAGAGACACAGCAACTGCCATGGGCGGAGTATTTACCCTTGAAGCGTATCTCAAAGAAAAGCAAATGAACCCCAAAGGTCTTCGTGTGGCGATTCATGGTTTCGGAAACGCAGGAGCTACCATTGCAAGTCTTCTTCATGAGCGTGGATATAAAATAGTCGGCATTGCCGACTCAAAAGGTGCAGTAATGAGCGAGAAGGGTCTTAACCCTAACGTGTTTATTCACATCAAGAGTCAACGACAGTCGGTACAGGATGTGTATTGCAAGGGTTCGGTATGCGATGAGAGCAAGCTTCGAGTGGACGGTGTGACCTTGGGTGAGCCGAACGCCGTACTCGTAATGGACGCCGACATTCTTGTCCCAGCGGCACTTGACGGTGTACTCACAAAAGAGGTGGCAGAGGGTGTGAAAGCAAAAGTTGTTCTTGAGCTTGCGAATGGTCCCACTACTGCAGAGGGGGATGTGGAACTTGAAAAACGAAGTATTCCTGTTATCCCGGATGTGCTTGCAAACGCTGGTGGCGTTACGGTGTCGTATTTTGAATGGATGCAAGGAAAAACTGGTCGTGCAATGAAGCGTGACGAAGTGAATGATTTACTGAAAGAGTATATGCACGAGGCGTGGGGAAATGTATCGAGAATTGCTACTGAGCATGGCGTACCGTACCGTGTTGCTGCATTTGTCTTAGGTGCCGATCGCATTCTTCAGGCTAGACGCGACCGCGGAACCCTTTGAACTTTGTATTGAAGGCGATTTTTCTTTATACTGCTCAGGTTACTGATAATCGAATATTCATATGGCAAAATTTGAAGGAGTTTCATTGGGAGGAGTGCCGGCACATCTAACGCCAGATCAAAGACGTGAAGCAAGAGCAAAGCACATTGTAAGGATTACTAGACGTGGTGGAGAGTCGATAGCAGGCGCACGAAGAAGAGCGTTGTCAGTTATCCGAAGTAGAGAGGCTAAGGAAATACCTCCCCATCTACGTTAGCTTTGTTAATTGACACACGGGATATTTTTGATACCATTTGCAGTAATGACTAAAGCGATAGCCATTGATCTCCGTCCAACTGGCATCATCAGTGCTGTCGCTTTCTATTTCTTCGGTTTTTATTTCTGGGCCTAAGCCCAGAAATTTTCACATAACAGTAATAGTTCTCCGTTTATATATCTTTATGCTTTTTCTCTATGTCAAAATTCGAAAACCCAATCTACTGTCCTTGCGGACACCACCGAGCTTTCTGTCCCGAGCATAATCCGTGCCCAAAGCATCCTGGTAACGCTAGACCGAATTGTTCTATCTGTCGTAGTAACTCCACAATCTAGTATGTCTGCACTTGAGTCTAAACCCTGGGCCTATTCTATGGAGTCTCTGTTTGGAAACGGCCGTTGCGACCATGGTATAGGTCGTAGGGATTGTCACGAGTGTACTGCGTGTCTTTGCAGGATTCGCAGGCATCCAACAAGTCGTTACATCGAATCTTTTATTAGAAACCCATTATGTCGTCGTATTACACATTCCTAAAATCTGTTTTCAGTAACTTCAGTACAGGCATCGTAAGCTTGGGTGTGTTTTCGTATTTTTCACTAGTTGTTTTTAATGTATTTTTTCCAGTAACAAGTTGGGCGTAATCCGCGCCCAATTCTTTTTATATTTTCGAATAGATCTCTTAAAAATTAAGCTTTTTCTCTATGGAAGGAAAGAAAGAAAATGCATTCGCGCGACGAATGCAGAAAGTTCGTGATAAAGAATTCCACGCATTATTTGAAACCGGTGGACCTTACGGCCCCGAAGGTATGAGATGTGGTGTCCAAGGGTGTAGGAAGCCTGCTGTTGTTGCGTTTCCGCGTGCGTGGGAGGAAGTGCAGTATCGATGCGCCGATCACCAGAATTGTTAATTAATTAAAAAAAAATGTCAGAAAAATTAAAGTACCCCGTTCGGTCGGACCCTAAAGATCGCTCTAGTGTAGATTCCGCCAGTTTTCTTGGTGCGATCATGGAAAAGAGGGCGACCGTGTCATCGAGTACATGTCTGGAAAGGCGACTAGAAACTATTAGTGAAATTCTTGCGCTCAAAAATGTTTTTGAGTCTCTTTCTAAATCGACATACGAAGGTATCTCTGGGGTAGTGCGAATAGATGGACAGAAACCAGGTCCAGTTGTTGGGATTACTGTGTGTACTCACGGTAACGAACCTGCAGGGCTTGCTGCCGCAAATTATGTCTTGAGTGAAGTAGCATCTCATACGCAGGATATAGCTGGAACGATTTTTATTGTTCTTAACAATATCCGTGCGACGGCAAATTACTTCAACGCCACAACAGCTGAAGAGGCGCGTAAGGCGCGTTTTGTGGATGTAAATATGAATCGTCTACCTAAGGATGTTCAAGAGACTGGTAGTGATACACAGTACGAAACTCGTAGAGCGAGAGAGTTGCAGAAAGTGTGGGGGCAGTTTGACATTGGCTTTGACATACACAGTACGAGTCAGGATTCAGACCCAATGATTATCTCCATGGGTGACCAACTTCCCTTATCGCTTGTGCATGGTATGCCGATTAAAAAGGTGATCTCTAATATCGATGAAGTGCAGATAGGGAAACCCTCTTCTCACTATTATGGTTTAGGAAAATCGTCAGCGCGCCGTATTGGCATTGAGGCAGGCACACATGAAAAAACAGAGACCTTTCAAAATGCTGTCAGGTGTACGCAAGTTCTTCTTCAGAATGCCGGAGTGCTTTCAGGTGAAGTTTCTTCTCGCGATTCTGAGTATGAGGAATACGTGGTCATGTCGGCGGTGATGTTCCCAAATGCTTCTTATGAATTGACTCGGCTTTTTAAAGATTTCGAGCTTATTCCTAAGGGTACCGTGCTCGCAAAAGGCGATGGTGCCGATATTGTTGCCGAACATGATTGCTGTTCTATGTTTGCTTCAAAAATTAAACCAGATTCATTGCAGGAAGAGGTTATGTTTCTTACAAAGCCTGTTCGAGTGCATTGATTATTAGTAAAAAAAAATTGTGCTAAACCCGGGTTTAGCACAAATAGCCCTCTTAAAAATTAAGCTTTTTCTCTATGGAAAAAATTCAAGAAAAATCAATTATCAGTATGCGTAGATTTCAGGAACCTGATGCTGGAGAAGTATCCGAACTTATAAAGAAAACCCTCACTGAGACCAATTCAAAAAACTATCCGAAAGCAGTCATCAGTCATTTAGTAGCCCATGTTACTCCGAAACAGATTGTAAAACTTTCGCACTCGTTGTACCGCATTGTGCTTACTGAAGGAGATGGAATTGTTGCTACAGGAGCCTATGAAAAGAAATTGTTTAGACGAGGAATGATAAAGGCACTCTATATTATGCCGACATATCAGGGGTATGGTTTAGGGAGGCAGATTGTAAAACATCTTGAGCAAATCGCTCGTGAGGAGAACGTAAGAACCATGAAGTTAGAAGCAAGTCTTTGGTGCAGTGGAGTTTTATATTAAGCTTGGGTATCAGAAGTTGAGAGAGGAAGATCAAAAGAAATTTGGTCATTGGGTTTTAATGAAGAAGAAGCTCATTGGATATTAGTGGAAGTGCAGCGTTCATGTGTTGAATAGCCGGCAATCGTCCAAAAAACACGGTATAGGATAATTTAACGACCGTTAAATTATCCTATACCGTGTTTTTGTTTTAACTTAATTTACCTCCACCGTGATATGTATAGACTGTGCAACCTCAGGAGGTTGCACAGTCTATAAAACAACTGATGCGATATACCGTACCAGTTGTTAAAAATCTCAATCGGATTGAATGAGTTTGAAATCGAGCGTTCGGTTATCAAGGTCGGCACGCTCCACAATAAATCGAACAGGATCACCGAGGCGAATCATTCTCTTTGTGCGAGCTCCTACTGCTGCATATTTTTTCTTATCAAATTCGTATGTGTCGTCAGTAAGTGTTGTGAGACGCACCATACCATCTGCTGAAGTTTCATTATCGCTTACATAGATACCCCACTCCGTTACGCCAGACACAACCCCATCTCTCTCAGCACCTATGAAGTTTGCAAAGTATTCTACCTGCTTCATCTTCACGCTAGTTCTTTCAGCTTCAGCGGCAGCAACTTCACGTTCAGATGCATGAATCGCTTTCCGTTCTTGCTCTTCAGGGTCATCGGTAACTTTGTTTCCTGAAAGAATTGTAGCGAGTGTTCGGTGCACCATCGTGTCTGGATACCTACGAATAGGGGAGGTGAAGTGCGCATAGTTTTCAAACGCTAAGCCGTAGTGCCCGATGTTTTTTGTGGTGTAGACCGCTTTTGCCATTGAACGAATTGTCGCTGTTTTAATGAGGCGCTCCTCAGGTGCACCCTCAATCTCCTTTAGAAGTTTATTGATATCTTGGCCAACTGCTCCTTTTTTGTTGAGTGTGAGTTGATGACCTATGGCACGCAAAAATACCGCAAGTTCATCTAATTTTTCTGCGTTGGGTACATCGTGGATGCGATACACGAAAAGGCGGTTTTTCTTTCCTAGTTTCTCAGAAACAAAAGTAGCCACTTCGCGGTTAGCAAGAAGCATTAACTCTTCAATGAGTTGGTGTGATTCTGTATAGAGAGTCTTTTTAAAACCGGTTACTTTTCCGCTTTCATCTAAAACAGGTTTTATCTCTTCCGAGCCAAACATAATGGCGCCTTTTTCACGACGTTCTCTTTTAAGTGTTTCAGCAAATTTCCATAAAACATTTATTTCTGCATGGAGCGGTGCTGTTGCATCTTTAAGCGAGACATCAGCATCGTCGTAGGTGAAGCGTTTTTGTGAACGGATGATGGTTCGTCCAAACCATCTCTCTTTCACTTGATTATTTTTTACAGTAAAAACTGCTGAGAAGGCGAGTCGGTCGACATTTGGTTTCAAGCTACACAAATCTTCTGAAAGTTGTGGCGGGAGCATGGGCACGGTTCTATCAACCATGTAAACAGATGTTGCACGCTTGTATGCTTCACGATCAAGTGATGTTCCTGGACGAACGAAATGTGTCACATCCGCAATGTGAATACCTACCTCTATAGAACCGTCCTCAAGTGCTTTGTATGAAATAGCGTCGTCAAAATCTTTTGCGGTGTCAGGGTCAATGGTGAAGGTGAGTGTGTCACGGAAGTCACGACGGGTTTTTATTTCCTCTTCATTCCACGCATCTTTGTAGAGCTCACTGGCTTCCTTAAGAACGTCGGCAGGGAAGTCACCGTCGAATCCTTTTGAGAGGATGATGGCGCGAATTTCTGTCTCATGTTCGCCAGCGCGACCGATAATGCTTTTTATATTTCCCTCAGGTGTGGGCGTATTCCAGTCCACAACTTCAAGGACTGCTTTGTGCCCCTCAGGTGCACCTGAACTACCAGTGATTTTAAAATCAAAGTACACTCGTCCATCATCAGGTCGGAGCATCATTCCTTGAGGTGTTCTCGTAATTTCTCCAACAAACGAGCTTGTTTTTCTCTCTACTATTTTAAGGACACGACCTACTTTTACCTTGCCACGCATGGTAACGAGCGCCTCTACGACATCTCCTGAAAGGGCACCGCCCAAGCTTTCACGGTAGACGACAGCGTCGCCCGTTGGGTCGAGCAGGAAGCCCTTACCGCTTCTGGTGATGTCGATAACTGTTTTAATACGAGCACCTTTCTTTGCAGAATCTACAATATCCTTTTTGGAGTGAGTGCTACTATTTCTATCTTTTTTCATTTAAGGGAGTATAGCACACATATTGACATAGTGTTAGTTCTGTTTTACTTTGAAAATATGGAAGATGAAGATCGAACATGGAGACTTCAAGGTTTACTCGGTTCACGAATCCGTATAGTTGTTGAAAAAATGGACACTGCAATGAAAGAACGAAATGCTCGCGTTTCGTCTCAGGGGTTTTTCTCTGCCTTGATGGTAGACATTCTAGCTCCATTTCAGTTTAGGTTAGTCGGAAAAAGAATGAAAAAGGCAGGTAGACGAACGGCTCTGAATTTTCAAAAGAAACATGACCTTACAGGCTATGAAATGTGGAAAATGGAAAATGGGCTAGATTCTTGAGTGGCGTTGATTAGTAAGAACTTTGACCTTTTGATGCTTTCTTGGTAGAGTCTCTCCTATGCTTACAATCAGATTTCAGCGTACTGGACGAAAGAATAACCCAGCTTTTCGCATAGTTGTTCTCGAAAAACAGAGAAGCCCTAAGGCAGGTAACCCACTTCAGGTGCTTGGTTCGTACAATCCAAAGACAAAACACACTGTTATTGATGCTGAACGCGTCAAACACTGGATTTCTAAGGGTGCACAGCTTTCGGGAACCGTAAACAACCTTTTCATCACTAACAAAATCATCGAAGGAAAGAAGGTGAATGTTCTTGGTAAGAAGACTCCAATCAAAAAAGATGAGCCAGCTCCAGAGGTGAAAGCCGAAGTGGTTGCTCCTGCCGACACTGCAGTTGGCGAAGAAACTCCTGCGTCTTAGTTTGTATGGCTTTTGAAGTTCATCCAGAACCAACTCTTGATCAACTTCGTCAGGAGCTTGCCCATGCGCGCGAGCAATTGAAAACACAATCCGTTCCTCCTCCTACGCTAGGATGGGAAGATGTGATTGACGACCTAGAAAAAGAAATTAAGCGTCGAACGAGTGGTCAATAAAAAATCCGCCTTAGGCGGATTTTTCTTTAACGTTGTGACCACCAAACTGTTCACGCAGGGCTGAAACAACTTTCCCCGTGTAGCGAGGATTGTTTGCTGATTGAACTCGGTAATCAAAGGATTCACGGATGACAGGTACATCTATACCCATTTCGTTTGCAGTCTTTATTGTCCATTCGCCTTCGCCTGTGTGTGAGACGACGCTTGAAACACCGTCGAGTTTTGGCCCATGGTCTTTGAATGCACTCTCAAGCCAACCAACGAGTCTGGAATCAATGACCGAACCATTGTTATAAATGTTTGCAGCACGAGGGAGATCTATATTGAAAGGTGATTTTTCCAATATCTCAAATCCTTCACCTAAGGCCTGCATCATTCCGTACTCAATGCCGTTGTGAACCATTTTCACGAAGTGCCCAGCACCTGCACCTTCAAAAAATTGGTATCCGCCTTCCCTCGCGAAATCTTTGAAGAGTGGCTCTATATTCTCAAATCCTTCCTTTGAACCGCCAATCATAAGGCATGCTCCATTTCGTGCTCCTGCTGGTCCACCCGATGTTCCTACATCAATGAAATGAATTCCTTTTGCCTTCAATTTCTCTGCGCGAGGTGCTGCATCTTTATAAAATGAGTTGCCACCATCAATAACAATGTCGCCTGCGGAAAATGATTCTGCGATTCCACCTTGGCCAAAGAGTGCCTCATCAACCGCTTTACCTGCTGGTACCAAAAGCCACACAATTCTTTGAGGAGTTAGGGAAGTTGCCATCTCGGCATATGTTTTTACGGGCACAACTCCTTCGCTTCGAAGATTTTCTGCGGTCGCTGGATTATGGTCAAGACCAACAACTTTCCACCCTTTCTCCATCATTCGGCGAGCCATCGCACCACCCATTTTCCCTAAGCCAACAATTGCGATTTCTTTTTTCATTTCAAAATAATAGCATTTGCCTGAACAACCGCTTCATCAGTATCTGGGGCGTACGAGGCAAGGGGCACAAAGTTGTTTTTCCAGAGTGCTCGCACAGCATCGGTGAATTTCCATGTCGCCCGCACCTCGTCTGCACTCACAAAAAGTTTTTGTTCACCATCAATGGCATCGAGTATCATCTTTGCGTATTCAGCAATGTACTGTGTGCGTGACGGGGTTTCATAGAGCTTGAATGTGAATGCCCGTTTCTCGATGCCACTCTCAAGGACGCCAGGTTTTTTCGTAAGAAATTCAATTACTATTTCTTCTTGTGGTTCTAATCTAAAGATGACGTTGTTTTTATATGGAGCCTTGAACGAAATGACAATTTCTTTTCTCGCTTCATGCATTCGTTTTCCTGCTTCCAAATATATTGAAACACCTTTCCAACGAGGAGTGTCAATTTCAGTGCGGAGACTAAAATATGTCTCAGTGGTTGATTCAGGGTCTATACCTGTAATTGAACGATAACCAGTATGTTGGGCTCGGAATGTCGATTGAGTTGCTGTGTCAGCAGTGGGTGCCTTGAGTGCACGGAGTATTTCTAAGCGCTTGAGACGCAAGTCTTTAGCGTCGTAACTGTCGGGCTTTTCCATAGTTATGAGAGCGAGCATCTCAAGCATGTGGCTTTGTCCCACATCTCGAAACGCTCCTGTGTGGTCATAAAATTCTCCGCGACTCTCTACGCCTAAGGTTTCCCATAGGCGAACGCGTATCGATTCTATTGAATCACTATTCCATTCATGCTCGAGCAAATTGTTATCGAAACGGAAATCCGTAACACTCTGCAAAATGTCTTTCGCAAGATAATGGTCGACACGGTATATCTGCTCCTCGGTAAAACAAGTGGCGAGACTTTTTTCGAGTACTTCAGCAGATTCGGCGTCTACACCAAAGGGTTTTTCAACGATGACTCTTGAGAGGAGTCCACCGACAACTCCCTGTCTCACAATATTTTGAAAACCGGAATGTGTGAAAATTGACGGTAATGTCTTTGGAGGGAGTGCAAGATACAAAAGGCGGTTTGTTTTTCCTTGTGAGCGATCTTTTGTGTCGAGGGCATTTGCAAGATCTTGGTAGCCTGTTTCTTCATCAAACTGCACCGCACTAAATGTGAAGAGATCAACAAATCGGTCAAGTGCACGCTGGTCTACATTTCCGCGTGAATATTTCCGGATTATGCTACTCATGCGTTCCCGGAATTCACTCTGCTCCATTGCCTGTCTCGATACACCTAGAATGTTAAAACCGGTGGGGAGTTTGCCTTTCTCAAATAGATAAAAAAGAGCAGGGATTACTTTTTTTCCAGCGAGGTCTCCAGTTGCACCAAAAATAATGAGGGTGGTCGGAGAAGACATATGGCTAGTGTATCGAGTTTAGGATGCAAGAGCTAGGGTTGAGTTTTTGCCTCGGTCGCCCCCTCTATTCAGGGGTCTATAGAGCTATACGAGTGAACGAGTTGACCATTTAGTGCTTATGGATGATACTGTTTTTAACAGCTCATTTAGGCTGATTTACAAAAATAAATATCCCGTTATGGATAACAATCAGGATCAGGAATTTCTGGAATATGTAGTTAAGATGCTTGTCGATAACCCAAGCGATGTGAAGGTTAATCGTCAGGTAGATGAGATGGGAGTTTTGCTTACGATGGATGTAAATCCAGCAGACATGGGTAAGGTGATTGGCCGCTCAGGCAACACCGCAAAGGCAATTCGTATTCTTCTTCGTGTCGTTGGCATGAAAAACAATGCGCGAGTCAATTTGAAAATTAATGAACCAGCAGGTGGTAGTCGCCCTATGGGCACTGGCTTTATGGGAAGCTCACCCATGGGAAGTTCTGGCTCAAGCTCTCCAATGAGTGCTCCTTCTTTTTCTGCTCCAGTAGACAGGGGAGAGCAAGGTGCAGCATCTCGCTCTGTCGATGAAGCACTTGAAGACCTTCGCCTCTAAATATGAGTGTTGAAGAAACTCCGGATGGAGTAAGTTTGATGGATTCGGTCATTGATGTAAGTCGAAGGCTTCGAGCATTAGCTAAAGCAGAGGCCCGTCAGCTTGCCGGATGGGGTCCTTTTCGTCGAAGGGAATCCCGAAGAAATTCAAAGATAGCTGCTAAAGCTACTATACTCGGTTTGTCGGCAGACAGGGCGCGAGTAGCTTTATCAAATAAACAAAAAACATCAGCCCTTTAAAGAAGTAGTTTTTTGTTGTATAGTTTTTGAATGATATCAAAGATTGGAAGCTCAGAGGGTGCTGGTTTTCCGGGTTGGAAGCCTCGTGATCAAGAAGGGCGAAAGTCTCCTGAAAAAACTGCAGCAACACCCGTTACTCCAGAACAAAAAAAGCCACGTTCATCCCCTGGGAAAGGTCTTGGTGAGCGTCTAGATATTGATGTTTAGTTTTTGAGATGAAAAAAACCGCACTAACTTTTCATGTAGTTACGCTTTTCGGAGAGGCGTTTGATTCGTATCTCGCTTCATCAATTGTTGGGCGAGCAATTCGTGAAAAGCATGTGTCGGTGAAGTTTTATAATCCTCGCGATTTTGTAAAGGTTACTAAAAAAACTGATAAGCCGTACATAAAGGTAGATGGTCGTCCGTACGGTGGAGGCCCTGGGATGGTGCTTCAGGCGGAGCCATTTTTGAAAGCGGTGGCCAAGGCTCTTGGAAAGAAAAAAGGCATTATTTATTTCTTTGATGCCTCAGGCAAGCAATTTACTAATAAAGACGCCCGCACTTTCGCTCATGGTTATGAACGACCTACGAGGTCGTTCATAAAAGATATAGTGTTGATATGTGGACACTACGAGGGTATTGATGCTCGGGTTCAGAAAGTACTTAAAGCGAAGAAGATTTCTGTCGGCTCTTACACGCTCACGGGAGGGGAGTTGCCGGCTATGATTGTTATTGATGCTGTGGCTCGTCAGATTCCTGGGGTTTTGGGAAAGTTCGAATCCGTAGAAGAAGAACGGGTTTCAAGTTCTGAGGTGTACACCCGCCCTGAGATCTTGAAATGGAAAGGGAAGAAATTGCGAGTTCCTAAGGTTCTCCTTTCAGGTAATCATGCAGAAATTACAGCTTGGAAGAAACGCAAATAGTTTTGCGTTTCTTCCGGTGCCAGCTCTGTGGCAAAAGCCGTTGTCGAGTAAGCGAGACAGGCTTTAGGAGGGACGAACGGCGACATTGAAGAAGAAAATTTAAAGAATATACTATTTTTTTATGGTGGGGCAATTAGAAAGTTATGAGAGAAAGTACGGTGTTGCTCCAGAGGGGTATTTAAATGCACGCCAGCTAGGACGTCTACTAGACCAGTCCGCGCGCGAATCTGACATTGCTGGTTATAGCCGCTGGTTGCTTAAAGGGAGCGTTATGTCTCGCGCACTGGAGCTGAGTCGACAAAAAGATACTGCGCAGAAATGGAAACGCGAACATGGTGACTATTTTGATGAGTGGACAGGCTTGGCAGAGTTTTATTCTCCCGCGATGAGTAGGGAATTAATAACAACCTTGATTATGAAGAGACGTGGCCTTACAGAAGAAGCCAAAAGATGCTGGCTTGAAGCTACTCTTAGTGCTCTAAATTCGAGTTCGAGTTTAGATTCTATGTAGAACATACGACGTCCTACATAGTGTGGAGGTAGATGATAAAATGACGCTATGAAATTGTTCGGCGGTGCACCACGGGAAATGTCATCAAGTGGTGAAGGTGGTGAACCAAGAGATCGATCTAAAAGAGAAACACTAAAACAGTTGGGTGCTCTGGTGCTCGTATCTGGTGTCGCTGGCTCTTCTAGAGAATCAATACCACAACCTCTCGGCACATTTGCTGAACGCTTTCATGCCGGTGAACAATTGAAATTAAAGGGCATTACTGATTTTCAAAGGCAGGCGTACAAACCTGAAATTAGTGAAGCTCTCGCACAAGGAATTAATCCTGATTTAAATTATCCAAAGTCGCTCGGAGAATTAGCTTCTCGCCTCAAGGATGCAGCAACGCATTTTCTTGGAAAGGATGCAGGAATAACAGCTACAGCAAATCCAAAAAATATGGATGCGTGGCGTATGTATCTTGGTCTTCCGCAACTTCACGATACTTTTGGTATTTCTGAATTCAAACCTGAAAAAGGCACGGAAGATATGTACTACTACCAAATCAAAGGTTTTAAGGATGGAGTCATTGACGAAGATCGGAGGTGGTTTGAGAAACCTGAAAGCATAACCATACAGCGGGCCGTTGAACGAGCCGCTCACGAGGACGATATGCGTGCTCAAAAGGTTGGTGGAATGTATAACGAAGATAGGCAGAATGGCATTATGGGTGGATATAAGTCGACGCTCGGTAAAGATGCTCGTGGCAACTATCTTGCGTACTATGACAAATGGAAGCTTGATGGAACGCCAGAAGGGAAGGAAGGTATTGTGGGTAAAGCCTTCGAAATCTACGACCGTATCTACTACGACCCTCTGACATTTGAGGTCGTGGAGCCAAAAGCCGTTTCTCCAGAGGCCGTGGCTTGACCGCTCCACACCCTTCAGCTATACTCTTTTGTAACCACTTTTGATTGTGTATTGGGTTAGTGGGTTTTGATTTTTAGTACCCCATAGAAGGAAAACGCAGGGCGCGCTTTTTGCGTGTCGTCTGCGCTCTTATTATTTATTTCGGCTACTATAATATATGGCAAAATCACTACCTCAGAAAAAATTCTCTAAGTACCGCGCGCCTCGTGTTCCTATGCCAGACCTCGTCGCACCACAGGTGGCGAGTTTCCGTGAATTCATTTCTGAGGGATTGAAAGAGCTTTTCAAAGAATTTTCCCCAATCGTCGACTATTCAAAAAAGAAGTTTGAACTCGAACTCGTTTCTTTTGAATTGGGTGAACCAAAGATTGACGAATACGGAGCAAAGGAGCAGAAGATGACCTACGATGCACCACTCAAGGCTACTGTTCGCTTGACCAATAAAATGCTCGGCTCTAAAAAAGAGCAACCAATTTTCCTTGCTGATTTTCCTATAATGACCGAACACGGCACCTTCATCATCAATGGTGTTGAGCGTGTCATCATTCCTCAGCTCGCTCGTTCTTTCGGCGTGTTTTTTTCAGCAGGTGAAATGCGCGGGAAAGTTTGCTTCGGTGCAA
Organism: Minisyncoccota bacterium; assembly: GCA_041658485.1. GTDB lineage: Bacteria > Patescibacteriota > Minisyncoccia > Phycocordibacterales > Phycocordibacteraceae > Phycocordibacter. Next base: position 18,200 of record JBBAAE010000009.1, on the reverse strand, counting down.
AAATTATTCCAGCACGAGGCGCATGGATTGAAATCGATTCAGAAGCTGATGGTGCTATTTTCGTGAAGATTGACCGAAAGCGAAAGTTTCCTGTCACCACATTGCTCCGCGTTCTTGGTGCATCGTTTGATCGTGACCTCGTCACGCTTTTTGAGCGTGTTCCTGGAGGCAAGGCTGCAATTCAGGCAACTCTAGAGAAAGACTCAGCAAAGGCTATCGAGCAGGCATATATAGAGATATACCGAAGACTCCGCGATGGCGACCTCGCAACCCCTGATACTGCGCGTGAATATGTAAAGAGCATCTTTTCTCCAGAGCGATACGATCTTTCATATCCTGGACGACACCGTTTCAATCAACGCTTCAACCTCTCGATGGACAAGAAGGAGCTTGATATCCGTACTCTTTCTATGGACGACATCGTTTTGATTGTCTCCCACATCATTGAACTCAATAACACTCCAGGAGCTGAAGGAGATGACATCGACCACCTCGGTTTCCGCCGTGTTCGTCAGATTGGTGAACTTTTGGAAGCACGCGTTCGCGTTGGCTTGTCACGCATGAAGCGAAACATTCAAGACAGAATGTCGACTATCGATGTTGAAACAACACTTCCAACTCAGCTGGTAAATCCTCGACCGCTTGCAGCTGCAATTAAAGAATTCTTTACTGCAAACCAGCTTTCACAGCTTGCTGCTCAGCAAAACATTTTGGATGAGCTTGAAAACCTTCGTACCGTTTCAGCACTCGGTCCCGGAGGGCTTACTCGTGAACGCGCAGGCTTTGAAGTTCGTGATGTTCACACTTCACACTACGGACGCCTTTGTCCAATCCAAACTCCTGAAGGTCAGAACATCGGTCTTATTTTGCGTCTCGCTACCTACGCTCGCATTAATGATTTCGGCATCATCGAAACTCCGTACGCAAAAGTAGTGAAGGGCAAGGTGACTGATGAAATTGTGTACATGAACGCATTCGAGGAAGCGCAGTATCCAATTGCACACGCAGCTGTTGCGCTCGATGGCAACACACTCACCGATGATTATGTGGAAGCTCGTCGCCATGGTGAGCCAGTGCTGGTTGCAAAAGATGAAATTAAATTCATGGACATCGCAACGAACCAGATGTTCTCCATCGCTACCTCCATGATTCCATTCGTTGAGAACGATGACGCAAACAGAGCGCTCATGGGTTCGAACATGCAAAAGCAGGCAACACCATGTGTTCAGCCTGAAGCACCTATCGTTGCAACTGGTATTGAAGAAATGGCAGCGCGCGACACTGGCCGACTCATCTACTCAAAAGAAGCAGGTACCGTTACTACGGTTGATTCACAGCGCATTGTTGTGAAGGATGAAAAAGGGAAGTCGCTTGAGTACAAGTTGGAGCCATTTTCTATGACCAACGAGTTCTCATGCTTCAATCACCGCCCATCAGTATCTTTGAATCAGAAAGTGAAGCGCGGTGATCTTCTTGCAGACACATCGTCTTCAGACAACGGACAGCTTGCGCTTGGACAGAATGTCAAAGTTGCATTCATGAGTTGGAGCGGTAACAACTACGAAGATGCCATCATCATTTCTGAGCGTTTGGTTCAGAACAATAAATTCTCAACAATCCACATCGAGGAATTCGATGTAGCGGTTCGTGATACAAAACTTGGACCTGAAATTACAACACCAGATATTCCTAACGTTTCTGAAGTAAAACTCCGCAACCTCGACGAAGAAGGAATTGTTCGTGTTGGTGCAGAAGTTCGACCGGGAGACATCCTTGTTGGAAAAGTAACGCCAAAGGGTGAAACACAACTTACTCCAGAAGAGCGATTGCTCCGTTCAATCTTTGGCGACAAAGCTAAAGATGTTAAAGACACATCACTCCGCATGGAAGGAGGAAAGCGTGGTCGCGTCATTGGTGTTCAAGTGTTCTCGCGCGAGCGCGGAAACAGCTTGGAGTCTGGAACTATCAAGAAAATTTACATTACTATCGCACAGCTTCGAAATGTTTCTGTAGGTGACAAGCTTGCGGGTCGTCACGGTAACAAGGGTGTTATTTCAAGGGTGTTGCCAGTTGAAGACATGCCATACGGTGCTGATGGAGAGCCAATCGATGTCATTTTGACCCCGCTCGGTATTCCTTCTCGTATGAACTTGGGTCAGGTTCTTGAAATGCACCTAGGCCTTGCTGCTAATGCATTGCAGTATCAAGCAATTGTTCCTTCATTCTCTGGTGTTACTGAACAAGAAATACGAGGAGAGTTGAAGACTGCAGGTTTTGCAGAATCAGGAACCATGAAACTTTTTGATGGTCGTACTGGTGAACAATTTGCACAGGACATCGCAGTTGGCTACATGTATATCTTGAAACTTCACCACATGGTTGAAGATAAGATCCACATGCGTTCAATCGGTCCGTACTCTTTGATTACGCAACAGCCACTCGGCGGTAAAGCTCAGAACGGTGGTCAGAGATTCGGAGAAATGGAAGTGTGGGCACTCCTCGGATACGGCGCTGCATATACCTTGAGAGAAATGCTCACTATTAAATCTGACGACATTCAAGGACGCTCAGCAGCATTTGATGCCATTGTGAAGCGCCGTCCAATCGAGCACACTCATACACCAGCTGCATTCAATGTGCTCGTTAACCACCTCAGAGGACTCTGTCTCGATGTGATTTTAGGACGCAATGACGGCTCAGACCCTGATTCCGCACCGGCACGAAAATTTAATAGAAATAGGACTGATCGCTCCTAAGCCTTAACCCCAAAAAACATATGGATCAAAAAAGAGGAAAAGTCATTGATACATCCAATTTCGATTGGGTCGGCCTTAAGGTCGCAAGTCCTGAGCGCATTTTGGATTGGTCATGGGGAGAGATCAGAAAGCCTGAAACAATTAACTACCGTACACAGCGATCTGAAAAGGATGGTCTTTTTGATGAACGCATTTTCGGCCCTGAGCGTGACTTCGAGTGTTACTGCGGTAAGTACAAGGGTCCTCGCTTCCGTGGCATCGTTTGTGAAAAGTGTAGCGTTGAAGTAACTCGCGCAATTGTCCGTCGTGAGCGCATGGGCCACATTGAGCTTGCAAGTCCTGTTGCACACATTTGGTTCTTGCGATCAGTTCCTTCAAGAATTGCACTCATTCTCGGAGTGTCTGCAACTGATGCAGAAAAGGTTGTCTACTTTGCAGGCTACATTGTTACGAAAGTAAACACTGAAGAGCGTGACCGACTTCTCCGTGAACTTGAAAGTGAATTCAAAACAAAATTTAAAGCAGTCACTAACGACAAAGCACAAACAGAATTGAAAGCGCTCATGAGCGCAGCGAAAGGCGACATTGATCGCATTCAGCCAGGTGTTGTATTGGATGAAATTGAATACCATCGCTTCTCTGTAAAGTACGGCACATTCTTCGAGGCTGGCATTGGCGCTGAAGCTATCTACAAGATTTTCAAGTCGCTCGACATGGACAAGCTCGTCAAAGAGCTTGAGACACAGCTTCTAAAAGCAGGTGCAGCAGAGCGAGAAAAGTTGGGCAAGAGACTTTCACTCATTCGTTCAATGATTAAGGCAGGCGTTCGCCCTGAATGGATGTTTTTGACTCGCATTCCAGTTACACCCCCAGCACTTCGTCCAATGGTTGCACTTGAATCAGGTCGCCATGCAACATCTGATGTGAACGACTTGTATCGTCGCGTCATCAACCGCAATAACCGTCTTGTAAAACTTCGCGATATCTTTGCACCAGAAGTTATTCTTCGCAACGAAAAAAGAATTCTTCAGGAAGCTGTTGATGCACTTTTGGACAACTCAATTCGCCGTGGTGGTGCAGCATTTTCAGCTGCAAGTCAGTCACAGCGTCGTCCATTGAAATCGCTCGCTGACTATTTGAAATCAAAGCAGGGATACTTCCGCTTCAACCTTCTTGGTAAGCGTGTCGACTACTCAGGCCGTTCCGTTATTGTTGTCGGACCTGAACTTAAGCTCGACGAGTGTGGTCTTCCAAAGAAGATGGCACTTGAATTGTTCCGCCCATTCATCATTGCAAAACTCTTGGAGCGTGAACTTGCTCACAACATTCGTGGTGCAGGTAGACTCATTGAAGAAGGTATTCCTGAAGTTTGGGCAATTCTTGAAGAGGTAATTCAAGGCAAGCATGTTCTTTTGAACCGTGCTCCTACACTTCACCGCCAAGGTATTCAGGCATTCCGCCCACGACTCATTGAAGGTAACGCTATCCAACTCCATCCATTAGTTTGTCCTGCATTCAACGCTGACTTCGACGGTGACCAAATGGCTGTTCACGTGCCACTTTCAGCTGAAGCACAAATGGAAGCTGAGACCATCATGTCTGCAGCTAAGAATGTATTGAAGCCAGGGAGCGGACAGCCAGTTATCTTCGAGAAGCCACTCGATATTGCACTTGGTATTTACTGGATGACCAGAGATATTCCAAATGAAAAGGGCGATGGCAAGTACTTCCAGAGTCCAAACGCTGCTATTCTTGCGTACGACTTCGGTGATGTTGGTATACATGCAAAAATTTCTGTTGAGCCAACAAAAGACAATCCTAAGTACGCCGCATTTAAAGGAGAGCGTTTTGAGACAACAGTAGGCCGACTTCTCTTCAACTCAATTCTTCCAAAAGATTATCTCTTCATCAATTCTGAAATAAAAAAGACTCAGCTCAGTAAGCTTGTTGATGACATTATCTTTATCTACGGTCTTGAAAAGACGCCAGCTATTCTCGACAAAATTAAACACTTTGGTTTCCAGTTTGCAACAAAATCAGGTGTTTCGTTTAGCTTCGATGACCTTGCTGTTCCAAAAGGAAAGAAGGTAATTGTTGACGCAGCTCGCAAGGAAGTTCAAGAAATGACAGCGCAGTATGAAAATGGTTTGCTTACTGCAGAAGAGAAGTTGCGTTTGACCATTGAAATATGGCAGAAGGCAATTGGAGATATTGAAAAAGAAATTCTTCCATCTCTTAACACTCTTTCATCTGTGTACACCATGGTGGTATCAGGTGCTCGAGGCTCCGTTCGCCAGCTCTCTCAGATGGCTGGTATGAAGGGACTCGTGACCAATACTGCAGGAGGTGTTATTGAATTCCCTGTGGTCTCTTCAATGAAAGAAGGACTTACACCGACAGAATACTTCACCACTACACACGGTTCTCGAAAAGGTTTGACCGACACCGCACTCAAAACCGCACACGCAGGGTACCTTACCCGAAGACTCTTCGATGTTGCACAAGACATTATGGTTTCTGAGGCTGACTGTGGCACCAAGCTCGGTCTTGTTATCAACCGCATGCGCTCCACTGGTATGGAGGCTGACCTCGGAAAACTTATTGTTGGACGAGTGCTCGCAAAAGAAATTGTAGTAGGAGATAAGACATGGAAACGAGGCGCATTTATTTTGAAAGAAGACGCAGTAGAAATTGCAGCTCTTGGTGTTGAAGAAGCAACAGTGCGTTCTCCAATGTCATGTGCTTCAGAAAAAGGCATTTGTCAGAAGTGTTACGGCTCCGACCTCGCGACTCGTGAAATCATTGATATCGGCGAAGCTGTCGGAACAATTGCAGCGCAAGCTATCGGTGAACCAGGTACACAGCTCACTATGCGTACCTTCCACACAGGAGGTGTTGCAACTATTGGTGGCGACATTACGAACGGACTTCCACGTATTGAAGAGTTGTTCGATAAACGACCTCCAAAGGCTGCCGCAATTCTTTCTGAAGTTGCAGGAGACATCATAGAAGTTCGTGATGACATGGGTGTCAAAACAATCGTACTTCTTCCTGATCAAACATCAGACAAAAAAGATAAAATTGAATACGAAGTTCCTGCAAGACGTGTTGCCGTAGTGAGAGAAGGTATGCATGTTGGAAAGGGTGATGCGCTTACTGACGGCTCAATGGATCTAGATGAGCTCTTTAAGCTCGCAGGTGCACAGAGACTCCAAGACTACATGATTGACGAGGTGGCTAAGATTTACGATCTTCAGGGTGCTCCAGTTTCTCACAAGCACATGGAAGTTATCATCCGCCAAATGTTCTCACGAGTTCGAGTTACTGATCCGGGAGACAGCTCGTTTGTTAAGGGTGAGGCTCTCGAAATGCGCACCGCACACAGCACTAACCGTGAGCTTGAAGAAGCAGGAAAGGCACCCCTTAAGTACGATCGCTTAGTATTGGGTATTACTGAAATTTCGTTGAATCGTAAAAGCTTCCTTTCAGCAGCATCCTTCCAGCACACTACTCGAACTCTCATCACTGCATCACTCAAGGGTACCGTTGACCTTCTCGCGGGACTTAAAGAGAACGTTATCGTAGGAAGACTCATTCCTGCAGGAACTGGATTCGTTGGAAGTAAGAAGCATGCTCGTGTTCAGGCATTCCAGGAGAAACGTGCAAAAGAAATGGAACTTGAGATGGAGCGAGACGAAGCGAGAGAAAGAATTTCTGATATAGCCTGAACTAGGTGTTAGGGTTTAGTGGCTAGCGTTTAGGCGACGTTCCGTCGGATCCGAAGGGGTCATAGAAGTGCAACTTCGCTCGGATGAAAAACATCTAACATCATGTCTGCGATTAAACACATCTGGTTTGATTTCAGTGAGACGATTATTCGTCTCGATAAGCAGGCGCATGAAAAATTGCGTTATGGGTCTTATGCGGAGATTGTTGGGAAAGCGGTCACATCAGAACTAGTCGAAGAGTATGAGTCGCTATTCAAAGTACATAAGAGTCATTCGGCAATCTTCGCTTCACTTGGGCTTCCAGACGGCTATTGGTCAGAGAGATATGCTTCGGCAGATCCGAGTGCTCTCTTAAAGCTTGCAAATCCGAACATTCCTGATGTGTTGAATCGTCTCCGAGAGATTGTGCCTATTTCTATATTCTCAAATGTGATGGCAGAAAAGTTTTTTCCAGCCCTTGGAATAGAGAGTGTGTGGTTCACTCATATTTTAGGGCCTAAAGAAGTAAAAAATCCCAAGCCAGCACTCGATGGGTTCAAGCTCATGATTGAGCTTTCGAATCTTCCTGCAGAGAATATACTGTTTGTTGGGGATAGTGTTGAAAAAGAGCTAAAGCCTGCAAAAAGTCTCGGGCTTTTAACGGCGCTCATGTGGAATACTTCACCCGAAGCCGATTACTCTTTCAGTGATTTTGAGGAGATTTTAAAGCTTGTTGCATAATGAATACCGTTGATATTAAAAAAGCTGAAAGCTGGCACCTGAAAGCTGAAAGCTATCTATCATGAGCGACACCGTAAACAAAATAAAAGATAGGCTGACCATTGTTGAGGTGGTACAGCAGTATGTGAAGCTCACGCGAGCGGGGAAGTACTACAAAGGACTTTCGCCGTTCACCAAAGAAAGAACCCCATCATTTTTTGTTTCTCCTGACCGCGGGCTCTATCATTGTTTCTCATCTGGTAAGGGGGGAGACATGTTTACCTTCTTGCAAGAAATGGAAGGCGTTGATTTTCGTGGTTCATTAAAGATGTTGGCAGAGAAAGCGAGCATCCCACTAGAAGATGAAAAACCAGGAGAGCGAGATTTGCGTGAGCAATTGTATTCCGCCCTCACCTCAGCCAGCAGTTTTTTCTCTGAAACATTAAAGGAAAAGCCTGAAGCGTTTTCGTATCTGAAGACGCGTGGTTTGACCGAAGAGACTATCTCTTTGTGGTCTTTGGGGTATGCACCAAATGCATGGCACGAACTTCGTGATTTTTTGCTTGGTAAGAAATTTGATGATGTTCTTTTGGAGCGAGCGGGACTGGTGAAGAAACAAGACAATGCAGAAGACAGTGTGCCGATGACAGAAAAAACTGCTGGCAATCAATTGCCTGTCGTTAACTCACGAGTGTACGACCGTTTTCGTGGTCGTATCATGTTTCCCATTAAGGATATTTCAGGAAGAGTCATTGGATTTTCTGGTCGCATATTCGAGGATGATCCAAAACATCCACAGGCGAAATATTTAAATTCTCCAGAGACACCGGTGTTCGATAAATCACGCGTGCTCTATGGGCTTGATAAGGCTCGTGAAGGTATTCGTGAACTCGGAGCAGCGCTTCTTGTGGAAGGGCAGTTAGACCTCCTTATGGCGCATCAGGCGGGTTACCACAACACTATTGCGACCTCGGGTACCGCTTTCACACTTCCTCATGTGGAGATTATTAAGCGTTACACTCAGAACCTCCTTATAGCGTATGACGGTGATAGGGCTGGCATTTCAGCTGCAGGTCGTGCTGCAAGCATTGCACTTCAAGCAGGTATGAATGTGAAGATTGTAAAACTTCCTCCCGAGAGAGACCCAGCTGACATTCTGCTTGAAAACAAGGATGTGTTTAGGGGTGCAGTAAAAAGTGCACTCCATGTGGTGGATTTTTATCTTGCACACATCGCAGATGCTAAGTATGACCCCCGCACGTTTCGCCTCGAGGTATCACGCACGGTACTGCCGTATGTTGCAATGATTCCGCATAAAATAGATCAGGCACATTTTATAAAGAGAGTTGCAGAAGTATTGCAGGTTGGAGAGGATGCAGTGATTGCAGAGCTTAAAAAAGTAGATGGGCGACCCTTGGTCGGATCCGCAGGGATCACACAGGTCGCGCCAAAAGACCAGAGCGTTTCCACTAACTCCAGACTGCTCCCCACTAACTCATCAAGAGAATCATTCTTGTCACGGAGTGATGTACTCGAGCGTCTTGTCTACGGACTCTTCCTTCTTTTTAAAGAAAAGAAAGATGTAGTTTCAGCTGATACAGCTCTCGGTGCTCTGAAAGGAGCTCTTGGTGAAGAGCGTACAGAGGAATTGCTGAGGCGGTCTGCCGACACGAGTGCGGCATTATTCGAGGCCGACTTTTTTCTCGAAAGTCACGCCGATGAAGCGCTCCGTGCGGAGGCAGTGAAGGAAGTGTACGAGGCACTATTGAAGGAGTCACGACATGAACGGTATCGTGAAGTGGTGGCACTGCTTCGAGTAGCTGAAACAGCACATGATGGAGTTCAAACGGAAGCACTTATGAAGGAGTTAAACGCGCTTGCGTTGAAGCTCCACTAAGGATAAAGTCTACTAATATTTGATATGGCAAAGAAAAAAACAATAAAGAAGGCAAAGAAGTCAGTAAAACCAGTCGCCCGTAAGAAGGCGCCTTTACGTAAGGCTTCCAAACCCACTTCAAAGCCAAAACAAAAACCAAAGTCTTCTAAGAAGGTGGCTTCTCGTAAGGCAAAACCTGCTCAAAAGAAGGTTGCAAAAGTTAAGGCACCAAAACCTGCAAAAGCAGTCTCAAAGAAAAGTTTGGTACTTTTGGAAACAAAAGCAGCACGTCTCGTGGCAAAAGGTAAGGAGCGAGGATATGTGACCTACAACGAAATTTTAAAAGAATTTCCTACCATTGAAGAGAATGTTTTCTTCCTTGAAGAACTCTACGAGCGTCTTTCAACATCAGGTATTGATGTCTTGGAATCAGGTGGAATGCTTGAAGAAGTTCCTGATGAAGTAGTGATGCGTGGAGGCTATCGCGGTGAGGGCTCAGCACACGATTCTATACAGATGTATTTGCGTGAAATTGGACAGTACCCTTTGCTCACTGGCCCTGAAGAACGAGCTCTCGCAAAAAGAATTACCGAAGGTGACGAAGAAGCAAAAAACTTGCTTGCTCGTGCAAACCTTCGCCTCGTGGTTTCCATTGCAAAGAAGTATGCATCTCGCTCATCTGACTTGTCGCTCCTCGACCTTATTCAAGAAGGGAACTTAGGCCTCTTTAAAGCAGTCGATAAATTCGATTACGAAAAAGGCTTCAAGTTTTCAACCTATGCCACATGGTGGATTCGCCAAGCTATTACTCGCGCTCTTGCTGACCAATCACGCACTATCCGTATTCCTGTGCACATGGTGGAAACGATTGCTAAGTACAAGCAGATAGTTCGAAGACTTGAGCAAGACTTGGGTCGTGATCCAATGCCTGAAGAAATTTCAGCAGAAATGGGTGTGGATGTTGAGAAGGTCTACCAGATTGAGCAAATCAACCAGGAAACACTATCTCTTGAAGCACCTATCAGCTCATCAGATGATGACGATGCCTCAGCTCGTGGTGACTTCGTGGCGGATCATTCGTTGCCTACGCCTGACCAAGAAACAGCACATCGTATTCTCGTTGAACAACTCCATGAAATCTTGGGCGATCTCACACCAAAAGAAAGAAAGATTCTCGCTATGCGACATGGACTTGAAGATGGCATTTACCACACACTCGAAGAAGTAGGACAGGAGTTCGGTGTTACTCGTGAGCGTATCCGCCAGATTGAAGCAAAGGCACTCGAGAAAATCCGCACCCACGGCAAAGCAAAGAAATTAAGGAGCTATTGACAAATTTAACACGTTGTGTGATCGTAGAGACTACGAAGTTATTAACTCATTACAATCATGGTATCGCTAGAATCGGAAAAAACTTACTTACGTGGTCACAATGTTCGGTCTGGAAGACCTAAGACTCCACTCACGTTAGATGTAGACAGTTGCTCTCATCCTGAGAGTGCACGTTCATGGCCAGAACAAGCGGCCCTTGGTCAGGGTTCAGTTCCAGTTAGCTGTGGTTTGTGTGGAAAGCAATTCGGACGTAAGGAGGTGGCACATCGTGAGTGAAAATGTGGGACATACGATGTCCCACATAAAGCTATTGATAACTCTCTAGTAATTGTATTTTCTAGAATCTACTAGTGATTTTATAGTATGTCTCGCCTTATTGAAGGAGGATCGGATGGTCGCCAGCCTCTCGTTTCTGGAATTTCTACCATCGCTTCGGAACGTGTAGGTGGTAAGTATCATAATAAGGTGTTGTTCGCTGTTGGGTGCACCATCCCACTTTTCATCGTAACTATTCTAGCTACTGGAGCAACCGTTTTCATGTTAGTGGCGGGTGTCGGAGACCGTCTGATGGGGAGGTAGAAAAATGCCGATAAAAGCACTCCAGGTATAATGAGTGAGTGAAAAAGGCTTCGAGTAAGAAATCAAAATATCCAATTAAACACTGGAGCCACTCGTCTCTCATTTCGTTTTTGCGAAATCCTTTGGCGTGGTACAAGCGGTATGTTGAAAATGTAAGAGACACACCGTCTACACCGGCCGGCATCATTGGACGCTCTGGGCATGTAGCGCTTCAGCATTTTTATAGTGGGCTTTCAAAAGAAGCGTCTGTTGCATTAGGGCTCGAGTATCTACGAAACATTGCAGACTTTGAAGTGCAATTTGGGAAAGCTAAAAGCAAGCGAGCGCAGAAAGAGAAGCGACAGAGTATGGAGAAGGACTACCTGCAGGCAGTATCTTTTTACTTAGAGAGACCTCCCAAACATAAGGTTTTAGGAATTGAAGTCATGGGTATGGCAGAAGTTCCAGGACTACCGCTCCCAGTGAAAGCGATTTCTGACTTGGTGGTGGAATCTCGAGTTGAAAAAGGGGCGGTTGATATTGTTGATCATAAATTTGTTGATTCGTTCAGTAAAAGCGGTGCTTCGAAACCCTTGTTTGTGTTGCAGGCAATGTTTAATTACTACACCGTTGGTGCTCTTTTTGGCAAGCCAGTTCGACGCTTCATTGTCTATGAGTGTAAGAAAAGAAAGAACGCCGATGGTTCATCTCAAATGCGTCGGTATGTATTGGACTTTAAAGAATGTGCAGAAGACTTTGAAGTATTTCATCGCCTCATTAACGATGCGAGTGCTGAAATATTGCGGGAGCGTATGTATCTTCCAAACCCTTCCGACATGTTTGAGGGTGAAAATTCTTTTGACATCTACCGCCTTGGACTTTGAAGTAGGTTATTAGCCACTAGGGTATAGCCAATAGGGAATTTAAATTCCTAAACCCTAAACCCTAAACACTAAACCCTACTCCTACTTTCCTGCCAAGATTCCATCAATGATTGTTTTTAGTTGTTCCAATGGTTGTGAGCCAGGAATTGGGTATTGCTTCCCGTCCTTTGTGATAGCCACAGAGAAGGGAGTTCCTTGGCCTCCCGCAGCAACGGCATCATTGAATTCTTTGCTTATTTTATCTTGGTAGGTTCCTGCTATAACACAGGCGTTAAATTTCTTGGCATCAACTCCAACCCCTTCGGCTGTTGCAGTGAGTTTTGTTATGTCGAAGAATGTATTGATTGGTGCTTGAGTAAATACAGAATCAAGGAATTTGAAGTATGTTGCATTACCTCCGAGCGCTGCTGCACACTCCGCTCCGAGAGCAATCTTTGGTGCGTTAGGATGGAGTTGCTGGAGAGGGAAGTTACGAACGACCCATGCCACCTTACCTCCGTAGTCTTTAATGACTTGCTTCATGGTGCCGTCAAACTGTTTACAAAATGGACACTCGAGATCGGTATATTCAACAATGACTATTGGTGCATCAATGCTCCCAATGATGTGGTCTGCTGAAGTTACTCCAGGAATATCTTTTTGTGCAACCGAGGGTGTGTTTGTATTCGTGTTTGTGGTTGGTGCATCAGTGCGACCAATAAAAAAGAGTGCGCCTCCAATTAGGGCTCCAGCAAGTACGATGGCGATTGGGATAGAAAGGTTTTGTTTTTGTTCCATAGAAGTTCTCTAGTTAGTATTAAGTGATAGGATATCATACAGAATATCATGTACGACTGGATGATTTTTAGCATTTTAGGCCTCATTGAAGGAATCACTGAGTTTCTTCCTATCTCTTCCTCAGGGCATCTCATAATCGCACGTGAGCTCCTTGGTGCTACTGGGGTAAACAGTCTTGCAGTCGATTCGGTCTTGCAATTAGGCACTATTCTTGCTGTTGTTGTCTATTTTTCTAAAGATTTACTGGCTCTGGCACATACAGCACTCAAGAAGGTGATGGGGAAGCCTGTCAGCGCAGAAGAGGGGCGACTATTGCTCGCACTCATTGTGGGTACGGTACCTGCAATATTTCTCGGACTTTTTTTGGAAAGTACCATGGACACGGTGTTTCGAAACACACACCTTGTGGCATACGCACTCATCGCAGGGTCAGCAGTTTTTCTTTTGGCTGAATATGTTTCAAAACGCTACAGAGTACAGGCAGGCATGGAGGCGGTAGGTTTTTGGAAGGCAATTCTGATTGGTCTTTTTCAAGCACTTGCTTTGATCCCTGGGATGAGTCGCTCAGGTATGACCATTTCAGGTGGCTTATTTCTAGGATTGTCCCGTGAGGCATCTGCACGGTTTGGTTTTCTTCTTTCTGTTCCTATTATTCTTGGGGCAGGGTCTAAGAAATTTTTAGAGCTTGCCGGAACGAGTGCGTTTGACACTATCGGCGCCCCACTCATTCTTGGAAGTCTTGTTGCGTTCCTGAGTGGTCTTACCGCTATTCATATACTTTTGAAATTCCTCAGAACACATCCACTGTATGTGTTTGCAGTGTACCGAGTACTCGTTGCAGTTACGATATTGATGCTCCTCTGAGGAGCTCAGGGGTTAGTGTTTAGCGTTTAGGGGCTAGTGAAAGAAACCCTGAATTAATGTTGCCCTAAACCCTGACCACTAAACGCTAAACCCTAGCTGTTGCTTTCTTGCGGGACATTCCTTTCCCAATTAAAAACAATAGCCCAAGAAGAATGAGTAATAAAAGAGGATAGAAAATCCATTGATAACTCACAAGGAATAGAAGTATTGTTTGAAGTATTCGCATAACGCCCTCTGAGGCAGGCGCAGTAACTGCGGTGGCCATTAATCCAGCCTCAGTTGTAGGTGCACGGAATGTTTCAGCTCCTAAGACTAATCCTTGTGATGGAGTTACGTCAGGTGAAGAGTTAGTTCCGTTTAGTGAATTTTCAAGAGCGACCACCGCACTTTCTCTGAGTTGTTCTGTTTCTTTGAATACAGTATTTGCAACAGATGCCACCACAGGGAGTGCTACAGACACAGTGTTTTGTGCCACGCTAGCAACAGTCCCAAGTGCTTGAACTAATGCAGGTGCTGGTGGACGCTCTGCTATATCGACAGCAAGTGTTTGTGTGTTTGCTGATACAGAGATTTCAGTGCCTGTCTTTGCGTCAACAGTGCCTTCCAGTCGTGCTGTTATAGAGTGAGCTCCTTTGGTTGTAGTCCAAGGACTCGATACTATTGTTGAGTTTCCAGTATCAAGTTCAAAGTGTGTGGTTCCGACTTTAGTCTCATCGACAGAAAAGATTACGTCGCCGGAAATTTTCGTTGCGCCTGCATTGTATACGGGCAAAAATATACGCACCGATTCTTTTTCAATTGGGGAATTTTTTGAAAGCCATATATTTCCTGCAGGAATCCCCGCAGAAGCTGTTTCAGCCACGGCGTACAGAGGACTTGAAAATAGTGCAATGAGTATCACTGCACTTGCTGAAATTAAGAAACGTCTCACTCTTATATTGTATACCCCTCCGTAGCGGTTCCTATCTACTACTTTTGTCTACAGTTTGCTACTATTCCGTATATGTACGGCTTCCGTCGAATGGTTGCATATGGAGTTTTTGGCTCCGCGCTTATTCTCTGTTTCGTTGCAACTCCGACATTTGCTGCCACCCCATCGATGGTGGTTGACGGGGGATCAAACACCATTACCTCTCTCAATCAAACCACAATAGTGGTAAGTGGAAATTCTGGACTGGACGGTATTGGTGGCACATTTCGTTCAGGAACCTCCACGGTGACTTTAGTGGATTCTGTCGGCACCATCCTCACTGCTGAGAAAGTATTTACTTCTCTTGATTCAAAAACTTACTCGCTCTCTTTTGACACAACGTCTCTAGTCGATGGCTCTATTACTGTCTCTCTTGAAACTATTGCTACGGAAGGAAACACCGTTGGTTCTCTTTCGGTCGTAATAATAAAACAAACAATCGCGTCTACTCCTAACTTTGAATTCTTTATCCTCCCAAGCGCGATTGATTCAACTGAGTGTGTAAGTCGTTCAGTAGAATTTCTTTCATACAGTTCTACTACCCCGACAAATAAAGTTGTATGCGCTCTTCTTTCAACAACTACAGCAGAAGTGTTCTCGGCTATTAATACTAACGCGCACTTATTTACTGCAAACGATTCGTTTGTTTTTACATTCAATGACTCTTTGGGAAACACTGGTGCAAACACTGTGACGGTTACAAATATCGATACCACCGTACCGGTTATTTCAATTACTACCCCTGAAAATGCAACCACTACTGGTCAAACGCTCACACCGAGCGTCTCTGCAACTGACACAAATACCGTTACGCTCGGGTGTGTTTTGGATGGCGTGTCACTCGCCGATTGTGTATCTCTTATTGGGGGGCTTGCGGGAGGGAATCACACATTTACGGTGAACGCTCTCGACTCAGCCGGCAACACTTCAGCGAGTTCCTCGGCATTTACGGTTGCTTTCGCTAACCCACTTCTTTCGTTTGTCGCATCCTCTTCTCCTTTAGTTCTTTTACCTATTGATCAAACTGCCACGACGACACTTCAAATTGCTTCAGGTACTGGCACATCAACCGTAGCAATTCCTAAAGGTACAGCTATAACGCGGAGTGATGTCACCGCACTTTCTACAGCAGATATTTCATTAACCACCATTGATGGCAGTACGCTCTCAAATATAGCAACAGGTATTGTTGTTGACGGCGCGTTGCAGTGGGGGGTTCCTGGAGTGGGGCTTGAATTTTCAGAAGCAATAACAGTGAATCTGTATGTTGGGACATCTCTTAACGGGACAACGCTCACAGTGTATCGTTCACTCGAACTCACAAGCGGTTGGACACAGAACGGGCTCGTTTCTTCAACTTGTGTAGTGGCAAACGGTCTCTGTTCATTTTCAACAACAAAAGCATCTTACTTTACTAGTGTGCATGTGCCTGCTCCCACACCCGCACCAAGTGGTGGTGGCGGAGGAGGTGGGGGCGGTGGAGGAATTATTGGTGGAGTGAGTGTATCTACACTAAATATCAATTCATCCATTGTATCCACCCCGACTGCAGTAATAGCGACACCAGTAGAAACTGTTTCAGTTTCAGGAAGCGTTGGTAGTGTCTTAGGTGCTTCTACCTATAATTTTACGCGTACCCTGACAGTAGGCTCCAAGGGGGATGATGTAAAAGCTCTTCAAGAGAGACTCCGTGATGAAGGTGTATATTCTGGACTCATAACTTCCTACTTTGGTCCTGTAACAAAATCAGCCGTGAAGGCGTATCAGGAAAAGAACGCTCTTCCTGCTGTTGGCATTGTCGGCCCAATGACACGCGAAGTCCTAAATAAGGGAGTAGTGCAGAAAACACCAACACAAACACTCAGTGACGCTCAAGTGTCAGCAATACTTGAACTTCTCCAGTCGTTTGGTGCAGATGCTAGTGTAATTACAAATGTTAGCGCATCCCTCGGCAAATCATTGCCATAATTAAAAAAATGAAAAAATTCTTTTGGCACATTAAGAACTACTTTATTCCGACAGTTGGAAATAAGTACCATCCTCATTTTTTTCGTAAACAAACAATCATAGCTGTTGTGGCTGTATTGGTATTTCTCCAGGTTGGATATTTTGTACAGACCACGCTTGTTTTTAATAAGACAGGATTCCTCGCTGCAGTGTTGCCTGGGGTTTTAACCGCACTTACTAATGATGACCGCGCCACAAACGGTGTTGGCACACTCATCGAGGAGCCACTTCTTACACAGGCCGCAGAAAAGAAGGCAGCCGACATGGCTGAAAAGGGGTATTTTGCTCATGTAGCGCCAGACGGAACAACCCCTTGGCATTGGCTTGACCTTGTTGGGTATAACTATTCATATGCAGGCGAGAACTTGGCCGTTAACTTTACCGAATCTAAAGATGTGGAAGATGCGTGGATGAAGTCGCCAACGCATCGAGCAAACATTGTAAAGTCTGAATTTACACGCATTGGCATCGGCACAGCTCAGGGAGTGTATGAAGGAAAGGATGTTACTTTCGTTGTTCAGTTTTTTGCCACCCCTGCATCGGGAGGAAAACCAGCTTCAACTCCTGTTTCAACAAAAACAACTCCTACAAAGACTGTGCCTGCAACAGAGCTTGCCACTTCCGATACGGTATCTTCAAATGTTTTAGGTTCTGAAACCAATCCATCTCTACCTACGGCAGCAAATAATCCGATTGTAGAAGGTCTTGTATCTGCGGCAGCATCACCGAATCAAACACTCCTCTACATACTCGGTGGTTTGATAGGGCTCATAGCGCTCTTGCTTTTCCTCGCTATATTTATGCATATGAAAGTGCAATATTTGGGAGTGATTGGCGGAGGATTATTGCTCCTCTGTCTTGCCATAGGATCCTTTTACTTCACTGCTGAAACTCATGTCTCGAATGTAGATTTGCCCGCTGACTCACAAGCTACTGTAAGTCCTTAGTGTGTAGATTCAGTAAAGAGAGCTAACTTCGTACTCGCTCGATGAAGTGATTAATTCCTATACAATATATTTGACATATAATCAAATATATGATTGACTACACCCTAAGTTTCTTAGTCAATTTATCATTAGAAAACTAAGTACTACAGTAAAAATATGGAAAAATTATTTAAAAGTCTTGCGGTTGCGGCTAGCGTTTTAGGTCTTGCTGGATGTGAGAATTCCCAGTCTTCTACGTCACAAAAAATAGAAACCGTATGCTCTCCATCCCTTTCCCCGTACCAAAATGCTGGTCGTATTGCGAAGGTTAGTGGCACTTTACTTGGACAGCCTCCAATAACTGAGATTCAGTGGAAGATTGAAAGCTGCACGGACAAAGATTTGAAGACGGCAGAGAGTCTTTTGGCAGGAGCTCGTACTGAAAGAGACTTAAGTCTTTTGTCGGCTATAAAGGGTATGCTGCGTGCTCGTGAAGTTGGTAAGGATTAATTGTGTAATCACAAACTCAACCGTATAAAACCCTCATGATTTATTATGGGGGTTTTATGTTAGAACGGTAGCGTGTATGTAATAGAGGATGCCTTTTTTGATTCCCATCCGCTGGTATCGAGAGTGATATCCTTTTTCTTTCCGAAGTCTGAGTAGGTTACTTTTCCATTCTTAAGTGCGTATTCATAAATATCTTTTGTGATGCGTACATCATCAATACAGTATTTAATTACTTTTTCTTTCTTGCCCTCGTTCCACCATTTTATGGCATCGAGCCCGTTACCGCTTTTCTTTTTGCCCAAGGTTCCCGAAG
>JBBAAE010000008.1:0-39046 GCA_041658485.1 Minisyncoccota bacterium | reverse complement strand
AATCCCGTGCTTCGTATATGTATATATCTTTTCCTAGTTGTTGTATCTGGTAAAAAGACGGCATCAGCATTCTGCCGAGGTTTATGTCGATATCGAACACATCAGCCACCCCATTATCAAAATGTATGAGTGGCGTGCAATTAATCACCTCTCGCTCGACAATAATAAGATCAGCGTCCGGCACATCGGTATGCGCTAACAAATCGGAATCGCTAGTAATAACGAGCGGTCTAAATGAGATATCACTCGAGAGCGCTTGTGTATGTTGGCAGGCGGAGCCACACGATGATGTTGCATACAAAGCGTACGAAGCTTTGTTCGTCGGGAGCGTAAACTCAAAAATATGTTCATCAATACGAATCTCCCTATCGCCGTAACGCTCTACTATATAGTCGTACGCCACATTGTAGGTCGTAGGTACGGAGAGTAGTACTATCGTATACACATACACAGCGAGCCCTACAACAAAAAAAACGCGCGACACTACTCGCAAAGGTGGTTTGAACGAGGCGAGGAGAAAGAGCAGAAAGAAGCCAACGGGAGCGATGTGTCGAACATTGAGCGCAAGCCCGTGGTCGGCCCGAAAGACAATCGAGACCGCAATAATATAAAGTGCGCTATACAAAAGAGCGAGGAGGAAGAGCGTTTTGTTGCGTATGCCGGCATACACAGCTGGTATGAGCGCCAAAAGAAGCAAGGGAAACGATTCAACCGCCTGACGCAAATTAACTATGAGCGACTCAAACACCGTAAGCGACGCCTGCACACTTGCACCTGCAGAATTAGACACGAAAAATTGCATCACAAATCCGGAAGCCTGCTCAATGACATTCCCCGCATTCAGTGCAAAGAACCCCAAGAACACCACCGTGCCAACTGCGACCATTGCTACAAGTCGCTTCCAGATTCCGGGCGTGCGCCAAAATACGAAAAGAAGTATCGGAATATTAATGAGAAAGAGGCCGGCAAAAAGGAAATTGGACGCTGCCAGGAATGCCGTTATTATTGAAGTGAACGACATCCATCCCAATTGACCGCGCTCTCGTTCTTCCGTTATTGCCATATACAAGTAGATAAAGGAAACAACAATGAGGAGAAGCGATAGCATCCACATTTTGCCTGAACGCACAAGAAGCGTGGTGAGTACACTGCCGAAGGTAAGCATGAGGAGTGCGAGTCGCCACTCCGCACCCTGAATGTGTGCTTTTAGAAATCGGTAGACTAGTATCAAGAGCGCCACCGATGTAAGTGCGGAGACAATGCGCGGTACGATGAGACTATACGAAGGATTGAGAATGAGCGTGGTTTTCAAAGCCGTGATGTCGAAGCCGAAAAACGGAATACTGCCGGCAAGTGCAACCACCATGGCGACATAATTCTGATAAAACGAGAGTGTACCGTACGCGACACCGTAACCCGGTAGAAGCGTGTGCGCTTCAATGGCACGGAGTACTCCACCGCCAAATGCCCACACATCCGTGATGGTGTTCACCATAGGGAACGCATACCATACGCCGACGAAAAAACTTGCACCAAAAATCGTAACCACCCAATGTTCCAGCGTCATGGCACCGAGGATGCTTCGCATTCTATTCAACATAACGATACGAGAAAGTATACCGCCAAACGGAGAGTGTGGCTGGGCGAGCACGATGTATACTAGTAGCGATGACTTGGCTGATCGCACTTCATACGCGAATGGAAACATTGCTCGGAGTGCGCGTATATCGCATAGTTCGCTACCTCATGTCGGGAGGTATTGCTATGGCGAGCAACCTCGGCGCACTGTTTCTCCTTGTACATTTCATTCATGTGTATTATTTGTATGCATCAATTATTTCATTCATCATGTCGGCTGCCGTTTCTTTCACGATGCAGAAATTTTGGACCTTTCAGGATCGACCAATGCATGATGTACAGAAGCAATTCACACGCTACATCGTTGTCCTTGTTGCCAATCTTCTGTTCAACACTCTCCTTATGTATCTATTCGTAGAAAAAATTGGCATGTGGTATTTGTTTGCACAACTCCTTGCAACGATGATCGTTGCAGTAAGTGGCTACTTCGGATATCGACATTTTGTATTCCGTGATCGCTCGCCCACAACAAAGACATGATGTTCCTACGAACATACCGCGCTGAAATCATAGTGGGACTTTTGGCACTTGCGGCACATCTCGCATGCTTTGCATTTGTACTCCATGCAAATGACGGAAGCGTACTAAACACCGTTCGGGGCGACGACGGATACTTTGAACTTGCCAAAAATGTCCTTGCGGGCAACGGATTTTCCTGGGGAGCGTCCGCACCATACGCGCCCAATCCCCTACGCACACCAGGCTTTGTGTATGCGCTTTCCGGACTCCTCGGCATCTTTGGTGTAACAGGAGCCGCGCTCATACAGCTCGCTCTAGCTTCTGCCATACCAATCTTTGGCATGTGGATTGCAAGGCGCATTAGTGCGTCACAAAAAATTGGCTATCTCGCTGGAGCCATTCTCGCCCTTGATCCAACACTCGCACTGCTCTCCTTCCAGTTTTATACCGAGACACTGTTTCTACTTCTTTTCCTACCCTGGCTTCTACTCACATTCCGCTATCTTGAAAAACGAGATTGGATAACACTCGCCCTCAGCGCCGCTATCCTCGGAAGCGCGATACTTGTTAAGACAAGCGCGCAGTATATTCCACTTATCTTCATCCCATTCATCCTCTGGCACTTCGGCAAAAAAGATTGGCAACGCGGTATCGCACATGCAAGCCTGTATCTTCTTATTATCGGTGCGATACTCACGCCGTGGATCTTACGGAATGCCTATACCTTTGGTGTACCCGGCTTGAGCGCACAAACGCCGTTCGTTCTCTATACCAACCTCGCCCCCGCCGTCTTGAGCGTAGCGAAAGGAAGTGACTTTCTTCAAGAAAGAGAAATGTTTATGACGCCCGCCGAGTACAAAGGTGATGTCATTACCCTTGCGAACGAGAGCGACTACCGGAAGCGTGCACTCGATATCGCACTCGCACATCCCGTCGCAACGCTCTATGTCGCTGGCAAGTCCCTTGTTACTTTCTTCACCAACGACGGGTTCTATACACTCCTCGTGCGTGGAGGCTATAATCCTCATGAATTTTTACCACTCATTATTGTGGCGCGACTTCTATGGGTAGCAATAACACTCGCCGCATTCGTTGGCGCACTGGTCTACCTTCTGAGGCAGCGTTCACAACTCGCAATTCTCATTATCCTTCTTGTTGCTTATTTTGCACTCACCAGTACCATCGCTGCATTCGGCACCAACCCTCGCTATCGACTCCCCGTTGACCCAATCATCATTGCGTTTGCGAGCGTCGGCTACATGTATCTCACAACACTACTACGACGACGCACCGACTAGCTGAAGCAACACACAACCGCTACTATGGATAACATGTTTCAAGACTGGAAGGACCGGTTCACTCGATTTCTGCTTTGGAGCCAGAAATACACCAAGACCGACATGCTCTACCTCGCTCATGGTGGCTTTTGGCTTACACTCGGACAAGGCGTCTCTTCGCTCTCCACCCTCGCGCTTGCCGTAGCATTTGCCAACCTCGTCCCACCCGAAACCTACGGAGCGTATAAATATATTCTTTCAATCGCCAGCATCTTTGCTATCTTTTCGCTTCCGGGAATGCAGAAGTCTGTAAGCCGAGCGGCAGCGCGTGGGCATGCCGGCGTCATCCATGGTACCACCAGGCAACGTGTACTGTTTTCACTCATTGGCAGTATCGCGGCGCTCGCCACGAGCGCCTACTACCTCTTGAACGAAAACGTTGAGCTCTCGCTTGCTCTCCTTATCATTGCCGTGGCACTTCCAATTTTTGACACCTTCACCGGCTACATCGCACACTTTGCAGGTGTACGCCGATTCGATCTTCAAACCAAGTATTATGCACTCACCCAGACCGTCAGTGTCACAGTTCTCATCGCCACGCTTTTTTTCACCAATAATTTAATTTTTATCCTCCTCGGCTACTTCTTGCCACTTGCGATTATTCGCATGCTTCTCTATTGGAACATAACTCGCTCAATCCCTAAAGAAATAGACGCTACTGAAGAAAAGCAGTCGCTCACCTATGGCAAGCACCTCACGGCCATGAATATTTTAGGTGTCGTAGCCGGTAACATAGACAAAATCCTCCTTTGGAAATTCCTCGGCCCAGCACAACTTGCAATTTATGCGTTTGCAATTGCCATACCCGAACAATTTAAAGGCCCACTGAGGGGGGTCGGTGATCTTGCTTTTCCGAAATTTGCGACGCAAACACCAGAACAAATGGGTAACGCACTTTCGAGCCTGTGGTGGAAGCTCGGCGTATACGCACTGATACTGTGTGCCACCTCAATAGCATACATAATGCTGGCGCCGTACATTTTTAAACTTCTCTTTCCTTTATATATGGAGAGCGTAATATACTCTCAGATTTATGCATTGTCGCTAATTTCTGCAGTTAGTGTAATCCCCATTGCCGCACTTGAAGCTCAAAAGAAAACCGTGACACAGTACTTCCTCAATACTATCCAATCGGTTACCTCTGTCGTGCTGATGGTGGTGCTTACTCCGATATTTGGTGTACTGGGAGTGGTATGTGGAATCGTCATCGGGCGATTAGTATCTACAATATACGTTATTGGAACTGCAGTCTACATGTTTAAGCGCCAGTAGTTGTCTTACGAGGCACAATAACAAAGGAAGTGCCATAGCCACATGCACGGAATACCGGTGCATGTCTGTATTTGTCTAGGAAACGTGCAAGTGGCAAAAGTGATTCAAAGTATGGGAGAAAATAAAAAAGATTGAAGCCAAAAGCCCACTGGCAATCTAAGTTGTTAGTAGACTTTCCCCATCACTAAACCAATCACTACTTATTAAGAGTATCTCGACCCCAATACTGCGTCCCCCTTAGAGGACGTATACTGAAACAATCTTATAAAAAATTACTTTTTAACAGCCGAAATACGTCGATGCTTCTTTTCGTCTAAAAGGATAGATATCGAACCAAATTTTTTCTCAATTAATCTCTCTCCGTCGGTTCCTTGCCTTACATCAATAATGAGAATACCGCCACTGCTCATTTTCTCATACACCTGATCAAGGTATGTAGATACGGGGTAATGAAACCCCCACGAAATAAGAGAGATAACCAGATCAAAACTTGTTTCAAAATCTATCTTATTATCACTCTTCACTTCTTGTATATGGATTTTCCTCTCATGTATACCATTTAATAAAAGGACCTGTTGCGCAACCTCAAGAGAGTTATAAAAAGAGCCAATATCCTCATAATTATAAAAAACCTTTCCGTCAGTAGCAGTTTTATCAAGGAGATATATTTCAATGCTATTTTTATAATGTTCGTGAATAAGAACATCTATCCCCGCAACCCCACATCCAATATCTAAGACATTTTTTGCATTTTTAGGTAAATAATCTTTGATTGCTGAGTATTCGAGATTCATGTCTTTCTCGTATTGTCCAGTAACCAACTTTGGAAAAAGGAGTGCTTCCATTTTTACATAAAAATTAAAGGAACAGATTCTCAAAAGAAGCTTATAGAAAAACTGTATGAAACTATTTTTACTTCTCGCCATCTGTAAATACTCTGTCCTTTGAAACAAGATGTATTTTTCTGAACCCTTTGGTATTTTTATATGCATATTTGCTGCGTTAAAATTATTTTTCTACTACATAAGTCGTTCCGTATCCACAATTCCGCAATATTTTTTCTCTCTTGTATTTATCTAGAAACCTAGTAACAGGCAAGAGTGAGGAAAAATAAGGGAAGCAACAACTTGATGCCTCATACAATATTAATTTATAGCCACTTTTTTTAATCTTCCTTTTCATCACAAAAGGAAACCTAAAGACATGAGGAACTTCGTTGTTCCCCGCGTATGATTCATTCACTCCTTCCTCTCCTCGTACAAATGCCCATAAGGTTTTTAAAAAACCAATAGGTAACCCGGAAAAAGATTTTAGACCCTTCAAATAAAACCATCCATGTCCTACTTGCACAAATGAACATAGGTTTAAGATTGTTGGTATCGCAATAACAGCGCGTTTCTTGGTGACCCGCATGACCTCTCTCAATCCCTGATCAAAATCGGGAAGATGTTCAAGAACATGCGAACTCACCACAAGATCAAACGTACTATCTGGAAACGGCAATTTTTCTGCATCTCCAACTAAAAAATTCGTATTATCTCCTACTTTATTTTCAATTGCATACATCTTGGATTTATCTACATTTGGTTTAGACAAATCACAACCTGTAACTATCGCACCCTTTTTAGCCATCATAACAGAGAGTACGCCCTCCCCACACCCTGCATCGAGTACTTTCATGCCGGGGGTAACAAAATTCAATATACTTTCATACTGTTTCATGTGCGCGTATTGACGTAAACGATATGGTGAGCGCAATCTTTTTTCTATGATTTCATCAGCGTAATCGCTGTAAAAATTTTTTATATCATTACTTTGCATTTCTTTTTATAAGG
This sequence comes from Minisyncoccota bacterium, assembly GCA_041658485.1. Lineage (GTDB taxonomy): Bacteria > Patescibacteriota > Minisyncoccia > Phycocordibacterales > Phycocordibacteraceae > Phycocordibacter. The sequence goes on along the minus strand of JBBAAE010000008.1, from coordinate 32,505 downwards.
CTAGAATACACTGCCACTGTCTTTTTGCCGATAGCGCTCCAACTTAACTCTTCTTTTGCATATTCCAAAGCAGCCTTTTTTTGCTCTCCATTAGGAGACAAAATACTTTCGCAAATCACGTCTGCCAACTCCTTATACCGCTCTTCATCAAGAGAAAGAGGAGCATCATAATTTGAACCCTCCCACGACACCAAGCGTACGAGTCTTCCTCTTTCCTCATCTTTACCAAGAAGCTCTGGGAGGCCCCCCACTCTGCTTGCCACAATACTCTTCCCCATTCCCATTGCCTCCGCGCACGCGATGCTTGATGATTCTGCCGTCGATGGGAATACCACGACATCAGCGAGCTGCAGATATGCAGGAACTTCATCGTTTTCAATCGCGCCTAAAATATCGACGTATCGTTGAATGTCAAGCGTATTGACCCGATCTTCAATATATTCCCTCATTCTCCCGTCTCCAATCATAATATATTTTAAATTGGGAATCTTTCCTACAACAAAGGGGATTGCTTCCACTAAAAAATGAATTCCATTTTTGGGGACCAAGCGGCGTACCGTAAGCACAACGCGATGAGATTCATATTGTCGACGCAAGCCATCCGGCACGGCAACATCGGTATTAAATTTTTTTATGTCATACCCATTCAAAATAATACTAATTTTTTTATCAGGGACATATTTACGTGCAACCTGTGCAAGGTCATCCGAAGTTGAAATAATAGACGTTGAACAAGCAAGGGAAATATATCGATACAAGGAATGAACAGTCCGGTAAATAAACTGGGCGCCGGGGATATTCAGCGTACCGAGCCCGTGCAAAGTCACCACAACAGGCACATGACGTAATATCCCGACGATACTTGCAACAGTGGCGAGGCGATATGAATAGTGGCAATGAATTATGTCGACTCCTTTTGACTCACGCCAGAGTATCGTGGCGAGTTGCCAAAACCTTTTTTTACTCCAAGGGACTCTGATCACACTGTGAGTATGATCAAAATCGCTTGCCTCTGCCTTATTTGTCACCAAAGTGATCTTATGCCCACCGGCTTCAAGTTCTTCAATCAAATTTTTTACATGAATTTCTGCTCCACCAATTAAGGGCAAAAATGTATCGCTTGTCATCAATATTTTCATATATGTTTCAAAATAATATCGAGTATTTTTTGAGAAGTATCCCCTTCCCCAAAAGGCGATCCCCATTTTATCGGATGTGTATTGTCCATTATTTCCTGAGTACATCTCAAAATACGCCTCTGAGAAACTCCGGCAATACGATTTCCTCCACCAATAAGCGTTTCGGGGCGCTCAGTATTGTCACGCAGAGTAACACAGGGAACCTTTAGAATTAGTGCTTCTTCCTGCAACCCCCCTGAGTCAGTAAGAATCATTCGAGCGTTACTGCTTAACTGGAGAAAATCAAGATACCCAACAGGTTCAACGAACTGAATTGTATTATCAACATGAAGTCCAAAATGTTTGATCATTTTACTTGCCCTTGGGTGTATTGGGAAAATAACAGGCATATTATATTTTTTAGCAACGAGCATCAGTCCTCCTAAGAGGGATTGTAAGCGTTCCTTATCATCAACATTTTCCTGACGATGCGCCGTCACTAAAAAATATTTCCCCGCCCGGAGATTATGGGTATGCAATATTTGTGAGGTAGTGCGGGCAATTTCTATATTTTGTTTTACTGCATCAACGACCGTATTGCCAACAACAAATATTCTTTTTGTATCAATATTTTCTTGTGTAAGGTTATTTTTTGACTCTTCAGTTGGTGCAAATAACATATCAGAAATATGGTCAACCATTATTCTGTTCAATTCTTCGGGCATACGACGATCAAACGATCTCAATCCAGCCTCAATATGACCTATGGAAATATAAAGTTTCGCCGCGACAAGTGCGCCGGCGAGCACGGTGTTCGTATCACCTTGAACAAGCACAATATCTGGAGTTTCTTTGAGTAAAATCTTCTCAATTTCAATGATCATTTTCCCCGTCTGCTCTCCGTGTCCACCGGAACCAATTTGAAGATTGTATTTGGGGAACGATAAGTTCAAATCCGCAAAGAACACTTTGTCGAGATTTTCAGAATAATGCTGGTGTGTATGAAGAACAAAAAAAGAAACCTTCCGCTTGATACACTCACGGATTACTGGTGTCATCTTGATTATCTCCGGTCTTGTCCCAAGGATAAAGCAAATTTTTTTCTTCATACTATCTTTATAGTGAAACATTAAACTGTTTTGACCATATTTGAAACATGAGAACAGACATAAGCGCAGTGGCGTGATAGGCGCGTTTTTCTTTATGTTCAACGAACATACTTCGCACGCCGTCCCAGTTAAATAACGAGTCTGTGTTAGGTGCGTAGCCTGGCGCAAGTATCTCGTCGAGACTCTGTTGAAGAGCTCTGTGCCGGAGCCACTTTGCGCCAGGCGAGAACCAACCTCGCTTTGGTTGGTGTATCACCCACTCCGGTAAGTCACTCTTAAACGCCTGCTTTAGTAACACTTTAGTGTTGAATAACGACACCTGTTTTTCAAAAGGAATAGCGCTCATTTGATGCACCAATTCCAAGTCCAGAAGTGGCGGGCGCGTCTCAAGTCCGTGCGCCATTCCTAGTTTGTCGCTCCGCAGAAGTGCCTCGTCAACGAGCCACGTTTTTCTATCAGCTTCCATTATATTTTTTGCAGTTTTTACATGTTCTAGAGAGAGGGCGCTCGGAAGTTCCGTAAGAATTCCTTTGAGGCTTTGGTCTTTCTGGTAATGAAAGAGCGCAAACCGTTCCTCCAATGACCGCGTTCCCATTTTTTTTGCTTGTGAAAATGGGAGTATATTTGAAACAAAACTCGGAACCAGCGATTGGTATGCGTCCATACGGCGACTCATGAGATAACGCGGATATCCCCCAAATATTTCATCTCCGCCGTCTCCTGTGAGCGCAACCACGACTGATTCGCGCGCCTTACGCGAAAGTGCAAGCTGTGCGGCGATAGTAGCGTTTCCAATAGGTTCATCGAGGTGATACACGGCTTGTTCAAAAAGATTGAGGACGTCTTTGGGCGCAATAAAAAACTCGTGATGCTGAGCGCCAAAATGCGCGGCAATGCGTTTGGCGAGTACACTATCGGCATTGAATTTTTCCGGCTCCTCTTCCTCGTCTAGCTCAAAGCCGATCGAATAGGTGTTCATGCTTCCGCCAGCCTCCGTTGCCGCGGCAAGAATTGAAGAGGAGTCTACGCCACCTGAGAGGTAAACCCCGATTGGACGATCTGAAACCATTTGCCGTACAACTGCCTTTTGTACTGCCTCCCGTAAACCTTGACTATCGTTTGAATCCAGAGGTGAGGCTTCTGGACTATACGTAAAAGGTTCAATAGAGAGTGCCCCATTTTGGATTGTACCAATGTGACCTGGAGGAAATTTCTCCACACCCTCAAAAAGCGTTAGGGATGCTGGCACGTAGAGCGTACGCATGTACGCGTTAAACGCTTCCCTATTTAAAACTCGCGATACACCTGTCTCAAGTAGTGCTTTTATTTCCGATGAAAAGGCATAACCCTTCGGAGTTCTTGCAATATAAAGCGGTTTGATGCCCATTGGGTCTCGAGCGAACGTTATGACACCTGTATCTCTGTCGTGAATGGCAAGCGCGTACATGCCGTTAAGGCGCTCAAAAACCCCTCTTCCCCATTGTTCAAAACCTGCAAGAATTACTTCCGTGTCGGATTCAGTGCGCCATTCGTACCGCAATTCCTTTTTCAGTTCGCGGTAGTTATAAATTTCTCCATTGAACATAATCGTATAGCGACCACCGGACACCTGCATCGGCTGACTGGCGCGTGGATCAAGGTCAATAATAGCGAGGCGGTTGTGACCGAACGTCGCTCCAGAGAGCACCCGCACCGCAGTTCCGTCAGGACCGCGGTGGTTGGTCACCTGGTTCATCTTTCGAACCAACTCGGCATCTTCCCAGGTAATACCGTTTATTGAACACATGATTATTTTTTTGCTACCACAAAATACCCCAGTGGATATGAGTGAACTGAAAAAAGGCTCCTTCGAAGAAGGAACAGTATCTTGTCAAAGAAAAGCATCATCGGCATGGTAACAAGTCGTACAAAACGTGGAAGTACCATCTCAAGTTGATAATGAGCTGCAAGAAAAGGACCCGCTCCAAGAGGTTTTATGATGCTGCCAGTAAACCCAGCAGAATTAAAGGCCTGCTCTAACCCCTCTGCGGTCAACCTGCGGAAATCAGAAGGGGTGGGGTGTACGCGTACAAAAAACGGTACCACAGCGTAGACCATACCTCCTTCTCTTAAAACACGGTGCACCTCTTTAAGAGTGTGTTCTAGGTCTTCGACGTGCTCCAATATGTTCATACAAAGAACCGTATCAACGGTGCCCGTTTCGACAGGGAGCCTTTCTTTTGAGACATCCGCAACAATATCTGGGTGTTCTTTTGGATTGATATCCACTGTCTGGATGCGGTGCCAACGCCTGAATGAAAAATACCGAAAATGACTTCCTCGCTTTTTTCCTCCACCTATGTCAAGAACTTTTCCGTAAAGCTCCTTCCCCAATAACATCCGGTTGGACAGGAACCTGTATGAGTCTTTCCCGCGCAGAGTCTCCATGACAAATTGCACAACAAAAAGTCTTGAAATGGTGTGTACCGTACTTTTTATAAATATCGCAACGTGATACCAAAGAGTGGCAAGTTCAATCGATAACGGCATCGTGCCATTAGTGCCATAACGGAGGTACGCCCTAATAATTCGAACAGCATACCCGAGAAATGCGCGTATCCTCCAGTACCATCCCCAATATAAAAAGCTTGTAACTGAATTAAAGGAAGATGTCTGAACCTCTCTATCTACGTACGTATTTAAAAAATTCCAGAAATTTTTAAAACGCTCTTCAGGCCAATGAAAAACATACGGGTGTGTTAATTCACCTGGCGGAAACCGCTTTTCGTCAAAAGAAAGTCTTTCATGCACATACCCTTTAAATACCGCGCCGACGCTTTCATGAACGAGACGCGTTTGAAAACCAGGCGATGATGCTTGGTGTGTAATACGACCTCTGCCTTCAATTTCCACCTCGGTCGGCATTCGGTACACAAAATGTTGAGGCAAATCACTGATTACAATGTCGCGAATTTCTGCGATTGATTCATTTGAAAGAGTGTCATCGGCATCCATAAAGAACCGCCATGGAAGTGTCGATGCGCTCATTGCTCGATCACGAACGTACGCCTTATCCATGGCACAGCGCGTTTCTGGTTCATCAGTATCATATTGTTGTATGACCGTCGCCCCAAAACGCTTAGCTACTTCAACTGTATTGTCGGTACTATTCCCATCACAAATAATAATCTCCTGAAAGTCTTTTAGATTTTCGAGGCATCGAGGAAGCTCTTTTTCAACATTCAGGGTAATAATACTGACACTGCAGGGAATTTTCATACTAGAAGCTAGTGTAACGCGGTAAGTCCCTATGAGTAAAGAAAGGCTCTTCTGTTCATGTTACGCGTGCGACAGTAGGAAAATAGAGTTGAGATGTGTAAGACCCACTAAACGATACCCTTTTTCTTCTAAGAAACTGGCAACGGGGGAACGCGGTGCCGCCTCTACAATAATGACGCGAGGTGCCTTGCTCCAGTCGTGTGTGGACAACACCTGTAAATCCATACCCTCAACATCAACAGACATAAGATCAATACTTTCTAAGTTCTTACAAATCTCCATTAGTGGTTTGATGCTTACAGGAACCGTTTTAATGCGCACGGTACGTTTTTCGTATTCTTTTGCGCTTTCTTTATCGAGTGTGTTATACGCCCCGTCAGCAAATACGAAATACTCTCCTTCTCCAGACGTTCCAACGGCAGTGTTGTAGAAAGTGTCGCGCGGTCTAAAAAATGAAAAAAGGGGTTTTAGGTTCGGATTTGGATCAATAACAATGCCTGACCACCCTTCTTTATAGAGGCGATAGGTATTCGAGTAGAGTATTGGATGATAACAGCCAACGTCTACATAAATCCCTTTACGCTTTGGAAGAAAAGGTTTAATGATGAGGTCTTCTCCAGACTGTGCGTATGATTTATGCACCCCTTTACCTAGTAGAAGCTTAGCGATTGATTTAATAATGATCATGGTGTAATTCTTTAAATTATCACATCTTTTCAACAAGCATAACTACTCCACTTCGATGAAGAAGATTTCTGCACATTATAGGTTACGGAGAGGCCGACGGTTCAAACAAGTGGAGAGACGTGGCACCGTTTCCTCTTTATTGACATATAGCTCTCTATTAGACGGCCGTCTAATAGAGAGCTATATGTAGAAATGCGGACTATCCCATTTCTCATGAGGTATACTGCGGCAATGAAAAGTATGCTGGCGTGGCAGAAAGCGCTTTCGGACGCTGCTATGCGCAAATTTCCCAATAGTGGATGGTCGCAAACTGACCGTCTTGCCTCTATAGAAGAGCAGCTCGAGGATGTGAAGGCTTCACTCAAAGTGGAGAGTGGAGAATTACAAAGCGACGACCACGCACACCAAGACCCAAATCACCGAATTGGTGCGCTGATTGCCGACATCTTGATTCTCGCCGAAGAACGGAACGCCGATATTGAAAACGAACTTGAAAAAGTACTCGCGTGGTTTGAAAAGCGCGACTAGAGCGAGACGCGTCTTCCTTCACGAGCGGAAATGCGCATAGCTTCCAAAACATTTGCTTGGCGGATGATGCGGTCATACATTTCTTCGAACTGCTTTGTATTCTGTGCGACAACAGCTTGGCAAAAGAAATCAAAACTAAGAGCGAATTGATTCTCTGCGGGAATCAAGATTTCTTCGCGTATCTCTTTTGTACCGTCGTTCGTTATAAGTTCAACGGTAGGCGCCATCGTAGGTGGTATCGCAAATGCGCGATTCGTGCGCACCATTCCTTTGGAACCCCACACCGAATAGGTATTTTGATACAGATGATCAAACCCGAACGAAAGGTGTGCGGTGCCGTGTGCAAACTCAAACAAAGCGGAGCCCGCAGTATCAACCTCAGCGCCTTCTTGTACAAGCATACAGGTAACGGCCAAGGGCTCCTGACGCATTATTTTTCGCGCCATAAATGCGGTGTAGCAACCCGCATAGTTGAGACTCCCTCCCTTAATGTCACTGCGATAGCGTATATCGTCTGCTGAACGCGTCGGGTAGCCATCGTATCCCGTCCACACATGCGGTGTGCCGATGCTTCCCTCGGCAATTAACGAAAGTATCTTTGCGTGTTGCGGATGAAACTCGGGCACAAAGTTTTCATACAGAGCAACATTGCTTGCTTTGCACGCCGCCACCATCCGCTTCGCGGACTCGAGACTGTGCGTAATCGATTTCTCGCAGATAATGTGTTTCCTTGTTGCTGCCGCCTTCAGCACCCATTCCTCCTGAAGTCCGACAGGAAGCGGACTGTAGAGAATCTCGATGTCGTCGCGCGCAATCAAGGAATCATAGGTCTCGGCTTCTAATCCGTGGCGCGCCGCCCACTCCTCTGCCTTACTCTTCTCGCGACTAGCTATCGCGACCAGCTCTATATCAGGAAGGGATTTGAACGCTGGTATAGCGTATCTCTCCGCGATGTTCGCACAACCTAGAATACCGACACGGATTTTTTTCATATTTTTCATAGCAAAGCGCATACATTACGCGCGAGAGAATTAACCGTCGTATCAACGCGCAAAAGTTTCTTAATCTCGGGGAGTGTGAGCCAAATGTAATCTTCAGTAACGGGCACTTCATCCGATTCGTCCACCTCCACAAGCATTGAGCGATTCACCTTATGGAAAAACCGACCGCCGTCTTCGACGCCCAAAACTGATGCAATGAGTCTTCCTTTCGTCCCGTCAAAATATTCAGCAAGCCGTGGACGCTTTCCCCCATGCGCTTGCGCAAGATTGCCTTCGGAAACCTGACATGCCGGCGATATCTGCACATTGTTGATATTCCCCGGCTCAAATTTTGCATAGAAAAGATACTTTGTGACACCGTCTTTCTTTTGCACTAACACGCCTGAAATACCGACCTCTTCCTGTTTCAGCATCGGCTGACTCCACGACGGCACTTCCCTGTCCGAGGCACCTGTTATCTTTACGCCAATAATCGAGAAAAATTTTCCTGACTCGTGCGTGATATTTCCACTTATAGAATCCGCCTTCCAACCCTGCACATCATTTACTCCGACCGCTTCCACAGTGACTGGGTACGACTCCTGCTTTTCTTTGAGCCACGCGAGAATGGGATTTATATCAACGTCTTCATTCATACGATTTCAACACTAGGAATAGGAATAATAAATTTCGCACCGCGTGCACGTAATTCTTTTTCTTTTTCGAGAATGAAGTCACGGTAATTCCACGCAAGAAGTAAAACATAATCCGGCGTCTCGGTCTTTAGTATATCGGGAGAAACGACTGGAATATGACTCCCTGGTGTAAGGAGTCCAATTTTGTACGGAGTTGTATCAGTAACATACTCAATATCATCTTGAGTAAAGCCACAAAAATTCAGAAGAGTGTTGCCTTTGGCTGGTGCGCCGTAAGCGACTACCTTCTTCTTTTCTCTGCGTATTTGGCGCACGAGCGACACGAGCTTCTCTTTAATTGCTTCTGCATCTTTCTGGAAATCAGCAAATCGTGCAAGTGAATGTAGCCCTGCTTTCTCTTCCAGCGCGAAAAGTTCGTGCACAGAATTTTCAATCGGTAATCCAGACACCTTCCGAGCAAAGACACGAATAGACCCGCCATGTGTCGGGATGCGTCGCACATCAAACACTTCCATACCAAACCGACCAAAGAGATGTTGCAGAGGCTTCACGCTGTAGTAACACAAATGCTCGTGATACACCGTATCAAATTCTCTATGCTCTACGAGATCTAGTAAATAGTGCGACTCCGAAACGAACACACCGTCATCGGTAAGAAGATTTTTCACCGCTTGTACAATTTCATCAAGATCGTCTATATGCGCAAAAACATTATTGGCGGAAATAACCTTAGCCTTACCGTGGGTTTCCACTATTCGTTTCGCCATTTCAATGGTAAAGAAACCATTCTCAGTTTCGATTCCTTTTGCACGCGCAGCTTCGGCAACATTCGCCGATGGCTCAATGCCGAGTACGCGATTTGTACCGACGAAATTTTGCAACAAGATGCCATCATTGCTACCGATATCAACAACGAGGTCGCCCGGCGCCACATGTTCACTTTTCAAATCATCCGCATACGAACGAAAATGGTCAACGAGCGGTTTGGAAGCAGAGGAAAAATACGCATACTCACCGTGAAAAAGTTCGTCTTCCGCAACCACATCGAGGAGTTGGACTAGATTGCAGGTACCGCAAAAATACACATCTAAGGGATATCGTTTTTCATCTTTAAGATGTTCGGCATCAGTAAAATTATCAACCGGCGGATGCTCGCCGAGCGAGAGAATGCGCGTGAGACTAGAGCCTTTGCACACACGACAGATAACATTGCGAAGATGGCTCATAGCACGCAGTATACCGAACGACTGTTATGCCTTCCATTCCTCGGACACATACTCGGCAAGTGCCTCTTGCCACGGTCGGAGCGTTACCTTTTTTGAGGAAATCGATTCATTTGTTGGAAGCGTTGTGCTGGATGCGAAGTAACTTCGATCGACGGCACGCACGTGTGCGTCTGGCTTTACGTAGGTAGCCATTGCAGTAGCGAGGTCAAAGCGCGTAGCGGTACCAGCATTTGCAATATGAAATATGCCCCGCTCGCCTTTTTCGAGCAGGTCTTTAATCGTTGCCACAAAATCTTTCCCGTATGTTGGTGAACCCTGCACATCGTAGAGAGCGGTGACCTCTGTGCCCGACCGCAATTGTTTCAGGACTTTTCCGTAAAACTTATTGTCTCGATCAGAACCACCACCAAATACCCACGCGGTGCGAGCGATGATGTACGATTCTACAAGTGATGCGACGATGAGCTCACTGATATACTTAGTGCGGCCGTAGTGCGTCTGCGGATCTGGCGCGTCATTCTCAGTGTACGGAGCTTTTTTGTGCCCGTCGAAAACACGCGAACTCGAAGCGAGAACCATGGTGGCGCCGACCGATGTGGCAGCTTGTGCCACGTTGTACGTACCGCGCACATTAAGCTCGTAGGCATACAGGGGATCCTGTTCTGTTTTCACCATGTCAGTTGCGCCTGCGAGGTGAATGATCGCGCTTGGATTGTTTTTTTTGACGAACTCCATAATTGCATCCGCATCAAGAATATCGAGTGTTGTTTGGTCTGGACGATAACCGAAATCTACATACGAACCGATCATTCCGCTGGCGCCAATGGTAAGAACTTTCTCGAAATCAAAAGGGTTCATAGAGCACGCTTCGCGACCTCATGTGCAACACGGAGCAGAGATTCGAATGTACCCGCGTCCGACCACAAACCTTTAATAATTCCGTGGGAGAGTTTTTCTTTCTTGATATAGATGTTGTTGGCGTCCGTAATTTCCAACTCACTTCTCCCTGAAGGCTTCAGCGTTTTTATGATGGAAAAAATATCGTTGTCATATAGGTAGAAACCAGTTTGGGCACATTTTGATTTTGGTTTCTTTGGTTTTTCTTCAATCTTCACTACCCTCTTATCTTCCGCATCAAACACGGGCACACCAAAACGGTGCGAGTCATTCACTGCCTTAAAAAATACTTTCGCGCCACCATTGAAAGAGGCAACATCTTTCGCAAAATCTTGTTCAAATATATTGTCCCCCAGAATGACAGCAATTGGGCCTCCGTCGGAGAAATCCTCCGCGTAGCGTAGCGCGTCGGCGATACCTCCGTTGTTTTTGTCTTGCAACGCATACGAGAGCTTGACACCGAACTCTCTGCCCGAGCCGAGGAATTGCATAAAGTGTCCCGCATGCTCGCGTCCAGTTACTATCATGATATCGGTAACCCCTGAGCGCTTCAGCGTCTCCAGAGGGTAGAGAATCATTGGTTTGTTGTATACAGGAAGAAGGTGCTTATTTGTAATGAGCGTCAAAGGGCGCAAGCGTGTGCCGAGTCCTCCTGCAAGAATAACGCCTTTCATACTATTTTTTGTTTTTATCTTTGTGCCCTTCCCACAAATCTATGTGCGGGTTGAATACACCGGTCTTACGGCGAACCCTCTCTATCCACTTCCTATTTTGAGTGTACCACTTTACCGTATCGGCGAAAGCTTGATCAAAACGGTACTCTGGTTTCCAGCCAAAGTCTTTCATAATGAGCGATGCGTCAATGGCATACCTACGGTCGTGCCCCGGCCTTTCGGCAACAAATTCAATCATGTCTTTACCTTTACCAAAATATTTCAAGATACGATCAGCAATTTCACGATTATTCATCTCATTATCTGCACCAATGTTATACACCGTTCCTGGTTTTCCATTGAGGAGGCAAAGCTCGAGCGCCTTGCAGTGATCCAATACATACACCCAATCACGCACATGATTACCGTCGCCGTACAAAGGAAGTGTCTTTCCTTCAAGCATACGGAGTACAAAAAACGGAATGAGTTTTTCTGGATACTGCCGCGGGCCGTAGTTATTAGAGCAGTGCGTTACGACAACTGGAACACCCCATGTGCTGTGATAGGCACGGCACAACATATCGCCTCCGGCTTTCGTCGCGGCATACGGCACATTCGGCGCAAACGCCGTATGCTCAGAAAACTTATCTTCAGAATCCAGCGTAAGCGAACCATACACCTCATCAGTAGAAACCTGTACGAACGATTGTATTGTGCCCGCCACCTTGACGGCTTCAAGCAAGTTGAATACACCAACGATGTTGGTATTGATAAATTCGAGTGAACCAACATGGATACTGCGATCAACATGCGTCTCGGCTGCGAAATTTATGACATAGTCGGGTTGGTATTTCTTAAATACAGCAGTAACTTTCTTTTGGTCAGCTATGTCACCACGCACAAATGTATAGCGCGCATCTTTTACAAAATCTCGCACATTGTCCGTATTGCCGGAATAGGTAAGCTTATCAAAATTGATGATGCGCACCTTTGGATATTTCTCAAAGATATGATGAATGAAGTTCGAGCCAATGAATCCCGCTCCACCGCACACAAGCATGGTTTTCCCGTTCAGTGTTGGAATGGCATTATGCTTCAAAGCGCTCTTTTTTCTGATTTTTTTATTGTGGTTGCCATAAGTACTCAATGCATTCAGAAAATAAAAATAAATGCCTACTATATCTCTTCCTGAACAATATAAATTGGGCGTTTTTTAGTCTCTTCAAATGTCTTGCCGAGGTAGAGAGCAATAATACCGAGCATTACCGACAAAAAACCGAAGATAAGCCAAAGTGAACCCATGAGTAATGCGAACGACTGAGTAGAGCCGACAAGGAATCCTTGTACCACTGCAACCAGCATGTACCCACCTGCAAATAAAACAACAAGAACTCCTGCTTTTATAATCAGGTGGAGTGGTTTTTCTGAATAGGCAAGAATGATATCCGTAGCGAGACTAAAAAGTTTTACGAGTGAGTATCCAGATTTGCCACCTTTCCGTGACGCATGTTCCACTGGCACTGTTGCTGTACGAAACCCTACCCACCGCACCATAACGGAGAAATATCGCATGTGATCTTGCAAAGAGAGAATTGCCTCGATGACCTTTCGATGATACAACCCGAAATTCGTAAGCGTACGGTTATGGCGACGCCCAGTGAGATAATTAAGAGTGGAATAAAATCCCCACGACACCAAAGACCGGAGCGGGCTGTCATGCCGTTTCTGTCGTGATCCAACGACGACAAAAAACCCTTCTTGGGCTTTCTGGTACATCTTTTCAATTTCTTCCGGCTGATCTTGCAAATCGCAATCCATAACCACAACCCACTCGCCACGACTTGCTGAAAGTCCAGCAGTAATTGCCGGATACTGGCCGAAGTTACGAGAGAGATTAATACCGCGGACGCGCGTATCAAGCACTGCCAATCCTTGTATCACCTGCCATGCACTATCGGGGCTGGCATCATTCACAAAAATTATCTCAAAATGCGGAGTGATTTTTTTGAGCGTTTGGAGAGTACGCCGATACAGTTCATCCAGTATCTCTGCGGAACCATACACGGGAACCACTACCGATATTTCAGGTTGCACGGTCTGATCCATATGAAGCCTATAGTACTATCTTTGGCAAATTTAAAAAGGTTGCCCTTGTAGTGAGCCTCGGTTCATTGTGTACGCTGAAACGAAGCACGCCTAATAAACAATCAATCAGAGTATTCAGCGACTATATGTTCTGCACGCTTTTCCCATGAATATTCTGCTACACGCGCCAATGCATTTCTAGCACGAATGCTGCCCTCTATGAGAGCCCGTTGAATGCCTTCCGCAAGCGCCACGGCATCGTCAGGTGGCACCAAGAATGCTGTATGTTCATCCAAAACTTCGCGAATGCTTGGTAAATCACTCGCAACAACTGGGATGCCACTCGTCATATAGGCGAAAAGTTTCAGCGGAGATGTAAACCGTGTTGAAATTTCGTCGGTACCGGTATTTGGAAGAACCAACACATTAGCTGCCGCCATATTGTCTGCAAGCTCTTTGTACGGACGAAAACCAAGGAATCGTACATTTGGATAGCGCAGAGATAACTCCGCCACTTGTGCAGGTTCACCACCAATAACTACAAGCACGCTATTGTTCGGTAGATTCTTTGATGCCTCCAGAAGTGTGGCGACCCCCTTCCAACCATCAAGTCGTCCGATATACATCACGATGACCGCGTCGTGATGAAGGTTGAGGCGTGTGCGAGCAACGTCTTTAGATTGAGGATGTGCGAACTGTTCTATATCAACACCGTCGTGCGCAACTGAAATTTTTTCTGCAGGAACGCCTTTTTTGATATAAAAATCTTTTAGTCCTTGCGATATGACAACAATGCGTTTTGCCCGCCGTGCCACTGTACGCGCCGCTCTGTTCCAAGACCCCGTGTGCGACTCCCACACATACGGCAGAGGCAAATGCACAAGAACCAGTTCGTCTCTGCCGTAAAGCATCTCAAAGGTTTTCCCGCGAATATATCGCCGAACCGCGAATGCAAAAAGAAGTGACTCCAAAAGAAATCCTATTCTTCCATATCGAACTGTATCCCATACGGGAAGGCGTCGTAACGGAACTCGTGTTTTTAGTCCGTAGTACGAAAAAGCATCTTCTGTAATATCCGTCTTTCTGTTTGGAACAACAAGTTCGATATTATGACCAAGTGCAGCAAACGCCTCACATGTTTTCATAATCTGCACACCGTGCGCCTTCTCGGTCGGCAAGCGTATGTTTGCGATGTAACAGATAGAGAGTTTCTTATGCGACATAGGCTTCGATAATACGCGGAATCAGTTTCTGAAGCGAGTGGTTCTCACGAATATACTCAGGAGAAAGTGGAAGCCCGCTGATTGCAGGATCAGTTGAATCGACCGGGCAACCACAGGCGGCGGCCTCCAAAACCACTTTGTCCAAAGAGCCGGTTTCACTGCGGTGAATAAGTTTTGTGGCAATGCGGTATTCGTCGCGAAGCCCTAATTGCGTGAGTCCACCTAGAAAAGTAACCTGAGCACCGAGCTCACGCGCGAGCGCCGTAAGGCGCTCGCGCTCAACACCCTCTCCTGCTATACGGAGGGCGACACCTGCATCTTTTGCCACGCGAATTGCAAGGTCGTGACGTTTGGCGGGCATAAGACGCCCAACGGAAAGAAGATGATTCCCGCGGGACACCTTCTCGTCTGGAGCGAAAAATTCGGTATCAATACCGTGACCCATGACTTGCAGTTTTTTAGATGGCAGTCGAAAACTTTCCTTTGAGGCAGTGAAAATAACATCCACAAAAAGCTCAGCAATGCGGAGTTTCAGATTTACCGATTTGTGCGTATACCACAAACCTACTGGTTTTCGCCAAAGCTTCCAAAAACACCCCGCAAGCACAACATATTCAGGATTCATATGTACAAGCACCCGCTCATATTCATTTCGTAGTTTCCATGCGAGATACATGAAGCGAATCGAATACAAAAATGTATTTCCACCGCCCTGCTCTTTACCAATTGAATGTACGCGAACATTCGAAGGAAGTTCATGCTTCCCCTCTTTGAGACAAACAACTTCTATACTCTCTACATGCTTTGCAAACTCTTCAATCCAACGATGAAAAAATCCTAAGATTGCGTCATCCCTATCAACGATTTGTGTAACAAGAAGGAGCTTCACGGAAGTTCATCGAAAGAGCGAATAACTGTATGCGTACCCGCTCCATCTTTTCCATCACGACGCATTTCGTAGAGCTGAATCTGAGGACAATTTAGGGCTACTGAATCAAGCTCACTAATTTTATCGTCAATGAAAATCAACGGCTCTTCATATGAACTAATCATACGAGCAATAAATGTACCTTTCCTTTCATCACCATTATAAAAAATCGGTAAGGATGGCTTAACATAAAAGACACTTTCCAGTTTTGCTTTTTGAAGTTCAACATTACCCGCAGTAACTATTGCGGTGTTGCCCTTGTTTTTCCTTAAAAACTCATCAGCATCTGGATACATAAAACGCTGTAATTCTCCTGGAGCAAAAACGAGTAAGCCTTTCGCAGTTAGAGAATTTAACTCGGTTGCCATTTCTACTTCGGAAAGAGAAAGAAATCGACTCAGGTTATCTCGCTCTAGAATGTAAGCCAGAAAAGCTGAAGTATCAAAAAGTGTTCTATCGAAGTCGAGAAAATACGTCATGGTTATAGAAATGATTGAATTACCTCAGCTATTTTTTTCGGATCATGACGAATAAGACTTCTCTCAATGGCATCGCCCTCAATCTTGTGAAGTGGCACCACATCAGCAAATGTACCCCGAACTACACGAGGATCATCCCCAAGGTCATCAATTACAGGAAATGCATTTTTCTTTTCATAATATTCCAAAATATCAGCAGGGATATGCCCAGTATGCATAATAATATGGTCTGGTTTTCTGCCTGCATACGCTTCGATCTCCGCAACATGCTTCGAAGCACTGTAACCACTTGTTTCAGAAGCAGTACTGAAAATGTTTACGAAATAAATAAGGCACGCATTTGATTTTCTAACGGCCTCCTTAAGACCAGGGACAGCAAAATTTGCCAAAGTCGATGTATACAAATCTCCCGGTCCTAGAATAATAAAATCTGCCGAATCAACAGCAAGCTCTGCTTGATCAGCCAGTGAAATCTTCTCGGACACACTCAGTCCAACAATCGCTGGCCCACCAGCCGGGCGAGCATTAATAGCGTGTTGACCAACTATTCTTTCACCACCTTCAAGCTCTGCCACCAACGTAGCTGGGAAGTCAGATACAGGCACCACATACCCGCGCACACGAAGAATTTCCGAAACAGCACGAATAGCTGCCCCATCAGACCCAAGTTTGTCAGTGAGTGCGGTAAGTAAAAGATTCCCAAGATTATGCCCAGCTATGTCCCCTTTTGAAAATCGATAGGTAAAAATATCTCGAAGCATCGTGCCGTCTTTTGCAAGAGCAACAAGAGCTTGCCTCGCATCTCCCAATGGAAGAAACCCGTATGAGTCACGCAAACGACCCGTTGAACCTCCATCATCCGCTACAGAAACGACGGCCGAAAGGGACACTCCTGACAACGACTTCAAAGCTGAAAGAACGACAAATGTTCCTGTGCCACCTCCAATGGTAACGATGCGCTTCGCATTTGTTACAAAGCGATGACCAGAAACTATGGCATTGCGAACCGCGTGAGCACGACTCTCTGAGGTACGAGAAGGTCCAAAGATTGCAAGGAAGTGTGTCCCGATACGACGAGGAATATTTATGTGAGGTTTCTTGCTCATATTTATAGTAACGCGCGGATTGCCGTCGCGATCTTCATTGAATCATGGCGAATGAAACTTCGCGGTACTGTATCACCAAGAACTGTCTCAGCCACAATCACATCGGCAAACGACCCACGAATAACTGACGCATCCTGCGGTAAATCATCAACGATGGGAAATTCATTTTCTTTCTTATAGAGCTCCAAAACGTCACTTGGAAATGCACCCTTATGCATGATGATTGTATCGGGACGCCTTCCTACATAGCGTGTTATTTCCTCAATATGACGTGATGCGCTGTAGCCATCTGTCTGCCCTGCTTTCGTAAATAAATTCACAATGTAAACGAGATGTGCCTTTGCTTGAACAACTGCTTCGGCAAGTCCAGTAACTGTGAAATTCGCTAGAGTTGAAGTGTACAAATCTCCAGGTCCCAAAACGAGCATGTCAGCTTTAGCAACTGCATCGAGTGCATCTGGCGAAACTAGGGCAGGCTCTTTTGTTTTAAGCGAAACTATTGGTGACCGTCCTTTTGTGCGCTCATCAATGAGATGCTCACCAACAACTGTCTCTCCATTCTCAAGCTGTGCCACAAGAGTTGCAGGTCGATCTGAAACCGGCACTACTTGCCCTTCAACACGAAGAATTTTTGATGCAGCTTCTATAGCGAGAGCATCTGATCCAAGAATATCAGTGAGCGCAATTAAAAAGAGATTTCCGAAGTTATGTCCGTTAATGTCCCCTTTTGGAAATCGATAATTAAATAAAGAGCGCATAAGTGGGGCGCCAGTGTCATCCGCAAGCGCAATCAATGCTTGTCTGGCGTCTCCTAATGGAAGAAAGCCATATCCATCACGAAGACGACCGGTAGAGCCACCATCGTCAGCAACCGAGACGATTGCTTTTAGAGATACACCTTCAGCATGCTTCAAGCCTGATAAAACAACGAAGGTGCCCGTGCCTCCACCGATAGTCACAATATTCTTTCGTGGTACATCTCCCATAGTGAAAAACTGTTACTGCGGACCGTGTACACCCTCCAAAAGATCTGGATCTTTTCCTGTGCTTTTGAGAAGTTGAATATTTTTTTCTTGGAGATTCTTCAATGCCCCCGCACCAATGTTGTCATCGACATGTAGTGAATAGAAATCATTGAATGCAGCAAGATCCTTAATGAGACAGTACCCACCTGCTCCTCGGCCACCTTCAAAATTTACCGTGAGATGAGTTTTCCCAATGCGTGGATCAGCACCGAACGCATCTTTTACTTTTTCGTAGTCAGCACCAATGGAATTTGATAAATCAAAAAGCATATTTGCAAATACCACCTTCATTGCAAGAAAAACATTACCCGCATACTTCACGAGCTCACTTTCCTTTGATGCAACAATCGTTTGAAATGGCGACTTTGGAAATGTAGCAAGCACTGCCTCTGCTGCTGCCAGGTGCTGAGGAGTGTCTTTTGGTATACCAATAATATTCCGATCAGGATTCTGAACATCCGCATCGGCTGAGCGTGCACGCAAAAATTCTGGAGAATGAAGTATGACTCTGTCAGGGTACATTTCTTGAATCTTCTCAGTCGTCCCAGGCAGAAGAGTAGACTTAATGACTGCGGTTTTTCCTACCCCAACAAGATCTATAACTCCTTCAACGATGGACGAGTCAAAGCCTTCAGGTGTTGTAGGTGTTGGTACCGCAATAATGACGATGTCGCATCCGGCAATTGCATCCTTATTACCCACATACGCTGGTTCCTTTGAATACCGCACCACCGAAAACCCTCGGCGCTCATAGTCGTCAGCATATGCTTTCCCAATGAATCCTTGTCCGATAAAACCAATTTGCATAGGGTGAATAGTACTAAAATAAACGCCTTTAGGCGATACTTTATATAGAACACCTCGAGAGTGCCCTTTGGTAACAGAGGAGATACTCTTCCATAGACATACTATGCTCCTTGGCAGACTTGAGCGCATGGGTAGCTAAAAGCACGCGAAGCTCTTTGTCTGCAATAAAACGCTTCATAGCGCTCGCAATTGCCAAACTATTCCCTGACACCACAAGCGCTTCCTTTCCGTCATGGAGTACTTCGCCAACAATCCCAACATCAGTTGTAATGATTGCGAGTTCCGAGAGCCCTGCTTCTATAAGAGATACTCCGTACCCTTCAAATCGAGATGCCTGAACAAACACATCTGCGGTTTTATAGTATGGCGCTGGATCTTGCCAACCAACAAAATGCACTCTGTCCCCTAACCCTAAACGCTTTACCCTAAACTCCAAACTCTTCTTCAGTGGTCCATCGCCCACAATGGTAAGTTCAGCCTCAGGGGTAAGAGCTATCGCATCAATAATTAAATGAACTCGTTTTTCGCTCGTCAGTCTAGAAACTGATAGAAATTTTAAATTTCGTGGAGACTCTACCTCTACCCTCTTACCTCCTCCGTCGTATTCAGTATGAATAGGCAACACTGTCACCGGAACATTAGTAATTTTGCGCACGCTTTTGGCAACACGCTCTGAAACAACACGGATGCAGGTAGCGCGACCTAAAATAAAAATAGCAAGTAATGCCTCAATAACACGGCGAGGTGATTCTGTAAGAAAACCGAAAGAAAAACAATCAGTATGCAATTGCACTTGAAGTGAAATGTGCCGAGCTTTCGCAATACCATATCCCAACATACCAATAAAAAAAGGATCCTGTGCTGACACGATGTCATACGCTCTCTCTTTAGTGAGCGCACGAAGAGCACGACGGGTATTTAAAAAACTAGTAAATTTATTTGTTCCACCGGAAGTTATTGCTCGGACATTTGGCGCAAGCATGATCTCTTTTGGTGCTCCAACGCCCGCCACAACAATCAATAGTTCGTCAACAATACTGCCGTAAAGAGCCATGCGATTTGCTACGCGTGAATCTGCATCAAAAATCTTTACATCACTTGAAAGCATCAACAGGTGCATATCAATGTGTGTTCATCCCTTTTAGAAGCTTGGCGATTTCATCAATCATACGCTCATTAGAAAATTGCTTAACGCGCCGTTTCGCTGAAGCAACGAGATTGGCACGAAGTGTTGCGTCTCCCAAAAGAGCGTTTGTGTGATTCATAATCGCATCCGCATCATTTGTTTTCACGAGGTAGCCATTTTTTGCATGATCAACAATTTCCACATTGCCACCAACTTTGGTAGTGATAATAGGCACCCCAATTGCCATTGCCTCCAAAATAAGATGTGAAAATCCTTCGTATGCAGTATTGAGAATAAATATATCAGACGCGCGAAGATAGCGTATAAGAATGTCTCGCTCTAAAGACCCCGCAAAGATAACATCATTCTCAACGCCTGTTTCAACGGCGAGACGCTCAAGCATGCCTGCATCAGGACCCGAACCGATAATAAGCAATTTTGTTTCTGGGAAAGATTTTTGAATCTTCGGTAAAAGTCGAATGAGCGTGTCAAAACCTTTCCACGGCACAAGCCTTCCTACCGACACAAGAAGTTTTCCATGAAATCGCAATAATCCACGGAGCACTGTTTTGTTGCCAGTGTCCCCTAAGTCTTCGATGCCGTTATATATAACTGAAACTTTTTTATGAGAAAGATTCCATGCGCCAAGGATTTTTGCTAAATACTTTGACGGAACCACCACTCTGTCAGCACGACCTGCAACGGCTCGTTCAATAAAGCGAAATAGTTTAGGAATCAAAGGGAGTGTTGCGTATTGAAATGATTCAAGTGTCCCTGTGTAACCAAATCGCTGTGTCGCCTGCTCCCATGCATAGTCACCAACAACTTTCAGTACAAAAGTTTTTTTCATAAAAAATGCAGCAATCATCGTCGGCACACCGACAGACATTGGGTCTTGGGCATAAAGAATGTCAGCCCGACGACCTTCCTTAAGTATCAGAAAAAAATAGATGATGTGGCGTATGAATTTCGGAAAACGGCGCACTTTTATGAAGGGCAAAACAATCACTTCAATTCCATACTGAGGAAGCGCCACCTCAAGTTTCCTTGAATAGGTTGCGGGTCCGCCAATCTCGGGCGGATAGAGTCCTGTCGCAATAAGGACTTTCATGAGTGCACTATAACAAACGCCTATCTAGATTGAGAATAATGCCTCAAAACAGGCTAAAAACCTTCTCTTTCATGTCTTTTGCAATGAGGTTCCAGTCATACCCCTTCTTCGCAACATCACGGGCATTCTGTACCACTACAGCTACGGATTCAGGATGCGCCAATATATGCTTCACCGTTTCAGCTATCTGCTGAGGGCTATCCCTATCAACAGCAAAACCGGTTGATGCTTTATCTGGATTGCGCACCGAGTCAAAGAGAAAGTCAGCAATACCTCCTTCTTGGGTTGCAATCACAGGGATGCCACTGGCAAAAGCCTCTATAAATGAATTCCCCATGCCCTCTGAGCGTGAAGGTCGAATAAATATATCGGACACTTGAAGATACTTCGGAAGATCCTCATGGGTCACATGACCGAGAAACAACACACGAGAATCCAGTCTGCAGTCTGCAGTCTGCAGTCTGAGAGCTTCTTCATCAGGGCCAGTGCCGAGAATAAGAAATTTCACATTCTCAGGGAGAAGTGTGAGTGCCTGAATGACATCATCAATTGCATTCTTATGAACGAGCCGTGATGCAGTAATGAGAAAAACATCATCCTGTTTTTTCTGTAGTTTCTCTTTGAGAACAATAAGCTCCTGCTCAGGAACTTCTTTTGAAAACGCCACCGTGTTCACACCATTAGGAATTACTATCGGCTCACCTGCATACCCCATTCGTTTTGCCCATGCTCCAAGAAAAGTAGAAATAACCTGCACTCTATCTGCACCCGTAAAAGCATATTTAAAGAAAGGCCACGCTGGCAACGCAAGACGCTCAATATATTTTGGTGGATCTCCTTCCTGAAGCGTAAGAACATAGCTCACTCTAGGCTTGAGAAGTTTAAATATTCCCACTGCAATACCAACTGAATGCGCCATCATCCCCCATACGCCATCGTAGTGATACTTCTTATGAAGACCGAGTGCGTAGAAAGGAGCAAGTCCTTGAAAAAGAAATTTATTTAAAGCCAGGGGAAACTTCTTTAAATCAGCCATTGATGGACTGCTCGTAACAAATCCAATGCGGTGCACCAACACATTCCCTACTTGCTCCACCTTTGGCAAGGCTGAGTCAAAACGAAGTGTCACCATATGAAACTCAATGTCTGTGTGAGCCACACGATCGGTAATCTCTTTAATGGCAACCTCGGCGCCTCCTATATATTTTGGATAGTATGCGAGAGAAAAAATGAGAACTCGTTTCATTTCTTTTCCATTATTTCATGAATGTACTCTGCCACACCTTTAGTTGGATTCCATCCCAGTGACTGAGCCTTGGAAATATCAATAGCAGAACTTAGTCGGTTTCCTGCTCGCTCTGGCAACATCTCTATTTCGCCCCCAAACATCTGCGCAATTTCCAAAACTGAATATTCATGCGTATCTCCAAGTCCATAATTATCACCTTCACCTTTTTCACCAACCAAGATTAATCCAGAGACGATATCGCCAACATACGTGAAGTAACGCTTCTGTGTTCCGGGAGTCACTACACCAAGCACTTCTCCTTTCAAACGCTTCTGACGAAATATCTCAATGAGTGTGCCGTACTGCCCTGCGCGCTCTCGAGGACCATACACATTGTAAAAATAGGTAACTGCAAACGGAAGTCCGTACCACTCACCATAATTTTTTACGAGCTCTGTGTTCGCCGCTTTTGTCCACGCATACGGAGTAGCAGTACGGCTGAGCCCTCCATCACCAAACTTCGTTGAAGAACCTGCATACACTATTTTACATTTTTGCTTTCTCCAAAATTCTAAAACGCCGAGCGTACCAACTGTATTCAAGTCAAAGACTACTTCTGGCTCAGCAAGACTTATTTCCACACGTGAGTATTCACCAAGGTGGTAAATTAAATCAATTTTTTCTGGTATGAATTTCTCTATATCTTTCGTATGCCCTTCCCGATACTCCACCCCAGCAACATGGTTATCCTTTGAGCCAGAAAAATAATTATCGAGTGAGATGACCGTATGACCATCTTTTACCAACCTCTCGCACAAATGCGAACCCACAAGTCCAGCGCCACCCGTAACAAGTATTGTTTTCTTTCCTAAGTCTTGAGCCATGAATTTTATTTTTTGATTCTACTCCTCTTCAATGATTGTATAGCCTGTTGTCGTACCTTTGCTACCTCTAATAAGTAACACTGCGCCTATCCCTATTCCAATAACTGCAAGAAGCCCTACAATCCAAGGAAGCATACCAAATGAAGCGAGTTCTGGCATTGAGGTCGAACTAAGAGCAGTAACAGGTGCAGCGAGCAAGTTCGAGGATGGACTAGACACACGCACTGTATTTGAAGATGGCACTGTGTTCGATGAGGATTCTTGTGGGTATGGCGGTACTACTTCAGCTATTTTTCGCGCCACAATTAACTCTGTCCCATATGTCGCAGCGAGTGTTCCGTTCGGATACAGCAGTGCCACGGCCTTCGGTGAAGACGGCGCAAGGCCTGTTGCGATATTCGATATCGCAACAGATTCATGTGGAAATAAAATCGTATTAGTGGGAAACCTAAAAATCTGACCACCGGCGGTAAGCTGCCACAAACCTAAATTCAGTTCGATGTTGGAGCTGTTGGTAATTTCCACAAAGTCAGAATTGACTTCGGTAATTGAAACTTGTGCGGGCACAACTGTCACAGTGAGTCGTGTAGTCGCACTATATATTTCTGATGATGCATCAAGTATCACTACATATCTCCCAGGATATGGAAATGCATACAAAACTGACCGACCTTCGCGACTCTCACCATTCCCAAAATTCCAAACCAAACGGGCATTGGTAATAGCCTCCCCTTTCAACCCCTGCACACGCCCCTCGAATACAGTACCTGCACTCGCAACCACTGTCCTATCTCCTCCCGTAGATACACTAATCTTTGGTTCAATAAAATATGAGCCACTAGAATTCGAGGGGGTGCTTGACGCAACACTCGAGTTAGAAGTTTCAATATTGGTACCTTGATTACCTGAAGTGCCAGATGTACTACCTCCACCAACGGCAGAGCTCGGTGTAGGCGAAGATGTAGTAAACGAAGAACCTACTTTCTGCAGTGAGTTACCATCGCCTCCCGCACCCATTGTTGGGCTATAGGTGATTGAATCAATATCAACCAAGGAATCATTACGCAACGTAAGCGCTTCACCGTTTGCGTTGTTTAATCCGCCAGAAAAAACAGTATCAAAAATTTGCCCTGAAAACTGTGGCCAATCGGCAAGAAATTTCGAAGGATTATCTACCAAGACCGCGTAGCCTCCAGTGGCTAATGTAGAACCGCCTGTGTACGCACTAATGCCATGATTCGTCCCCCCTTCAAATAGCTTCCACTTTGAAAGATCAAAAGACGCGCCCGAGTTATACACTTCAATCCACTCATGCCCGTCATCCGACCCAGCAGGGTCATACATAACCTCAGAGATAGAAACGGAGGCGAAAGACCAGATCGGAAAAAAGGAAAAGAGAGCGACTAAAATTAGGAGCGAGTATTTACATTGCGTGTTTGAGCACTGCACCATACGCTGTAGTATTTTTTATTACTACATAGTACAGCCTTTTAAAGCCTACGCCGGAAGACCTACACCAGAAATAGGCTCCACATGAAGCATCCGCCGAAGATCATCTTCGGGAATCTCTGAAGCCTGTTTTTCTTCCTTCTTTGAAGAAGTATTTTCTTTCTTAGTCGCATCATCCGCCTTCGCATCAGGGGTTTTTGTTTTTGGTTTTTCGCCAGAGTCAACTTTCTTTTCTCCTACTGGTTCTCCTGGTGTTGGCGTAGCTGTACGCTTGTTAAAGATAGAGCGGAATGTATCTGAAAATGACCCCGGCTCACCCCCCTTTCCTTTATCTTTTGGATCCTCTTCCTTAGGAGCTTTGAAAAGCGCATCAACTTTTACTCGCTGAGTTGTGTATTTTTCTCGAGAAAAGGTCTGTAAATCTTGGTACGACTCCCCCGTTCTCTCGGGGCGTGGAAGTGCCATGGCAAAAAACGGACGCGCACGTACTGAATCAATGGTGAGTGCAACGCACATTTCACCCTCCTTCAATTTTGATAAATCTTCTGGCGAAACATACGGATAAAAAATCTTTTCAGCGAGTGAGAAATCTGCAGGATGTGGCGCAAAGGCAAGAACCGATCCACATCGTCGAAATGCTTTTTCATATAACTCTTCATCTTCTTCATTTTGTGGCGTACTTGCGAACGCACATGCAACTTTCCGCTCTGGCAGTATGAGCTCAATATCTTTTTCAGAAAGGTATTTCAAACAGTCATATAAATAGAGCGCAGTGTTTTCACCAAGTACTCCCCGAGCACGAGCTGCATGGGTAAATATACGCACCAAGGGCGTTATGCGTGTTGGAAACATTCGAATGCGCGACATATCAACAACAATCACAGCCCCAGCGTTATTTTGTGCGAGCGAAAATTTTGATTCTGTCTGCCCAAGAACATTGCGCACTAAAGTATCTTTCGCAATGTAACGGCCATGCTCAATAATTAACGCAACATCCTCTTCGTTCGACTTCATAATCTCTTCAAAACGAATACTCTCTGGAGTTTGCACACCAAACATCTTGTCGCGCGCTTTTGGATCAGCAACTGCGTTATATAAACAAAGCGCACTTACGTCTTGGCGAGCAAGAGAAAACTCAGCAATGTATTCAGTAAGGGCACTTGGAGCAATGCGATACATGCTGGCTAGTGCTTCAGAAAAAACGCCAACGGCTTTTTCACCGAGCGGACGAAATTCATTAATAGGATTCCACGAAAAAGGATGCTCTCCGTCAGAAGGGTCAAGAAATACAAGTCGCTCGCGGGCACTCTCGCTTAAACGCTCTAAAAGCATTGGCACCAAATTTCCTGATGCATCCAAAATAACTACACTCATCCCTCGCTCAATGTCTTGCAGAGCCATGCCTGCAAAAAGAGTTGCACGGCCACTGCCAGCCTTCCCCATCACAGAAAAGTGTTCTAAGCGGTCAGCGTCTTTAATACCAAACGGCACCACACCATCACGAAAAGCTGTTTTCCCGATGTAGGTCACTTTGCCACCCCAATCCATTGCGTCAGTGTATAGGGTCTCGAACCCATTTCAAAATCTCATTCCAGCTCTGCAAGGTTGGATTTCAGGCTACGATGCTTCGTTTCAAACTCGACATATCTCAGGATATGCCTCGTCCTCCAACGAAAGCTCTCGCTCTGAAATACCGCCTTTCGGCTCGAAAGCAGATTTTAAAATTGGTTCTGGCGTTGAGGGTCTAGCGAAGACACAAATATACAAAAAGACTAAGTGGCTAAATGATTAAGTGGAGACGATATAGTTTAATCTAACGATCGTTAGATTAAACTATATCGATCTTTCTCTCTATCTTGGTGGAACCCTTGAAGATTATTTAGCCGGAGACAAACCAAAGCGTTTTCGGAGAGCTCCGTCGTTCTCTATGGTGTCAGCAATGATGTACAGAACTTCCTGTCCCATCTTGAGGTCAGCCTTGATGAGTATAATCAAATCTTCACAATCATACGGATACGCCCACACACTATTTTGCAGGCGAACAAACCCAAGATTGATAAGTGCCATTCGCATCTTGTCGCGCAAACCTCGTCGCTTTTCTTCGATATCAAAAACAAGCACGCGCCATTTACCATCCCATTGTTTTGGTTTTTTAGGAGTCACTGAACCCTCATACACCAGCATCGCAAACCGTTCCCCTTTCGGAGTCAAAGACGCATACGAAGTGCCATTTCTTTTTTCAAGAACAATGTACCCTTCACGAATCATTCGTGAAAAAGATTCTTTCACCTGATAGCGTCTCTGGTTAAGAAACTTCATCTTTCCCAACGCACCTAAAACATTTGGTGCGACCGCTGCCACAGCAAGAGTGCCTGTCAGTGCGACAGCACTAATAATCGCGTTGTTAATTTTTGTTCGACGAATCTTCCCCTTCAGTGCTTGTTCAATTTTTCCCATATGAGATTTAGTGAAATCGTGCCGCGTACTGTCCATTGAAACGCGACCCAAACGAATTAATGAAGTAAAAATCCTAAATAATAACGATATAGTATAATCTAACGACCGTTAGATTATACTATACCCTAAGAATATTAAGTAATGCTAATTCTTTTTTCGGAGACTGAGTGTTTTCCAAACAATGATCCCTAAACTAATGACCACAAAAACCCCTCCCATAAACCATGCAACATCTTCCTTCACAAATGAATAGAGTGGCATCCACGAGTTATTTGTAACTGGGGTGACGACAATAACAAGTATCGAGAGAGGAACCCACCACATAGCGAACTTCAACCATGATTTGAAAATAAGAGAAGACACAAAACAGAGAACGAGGGTGATGGGTAAAATAGCGAGTGAAAAAATATAGAGGGGTTTAATGAAGTCAAAAGATTGATGAACCAACGACCCATAACAAACGCCAACAGAATAAACACACCAATAGGCGACATACTCTAACGATATTCCAAGAAGTACCAAAAAAAATGGAATGATCTGTTTTATTTTCATAATTTTACAAATAATCAAAAGAGGGAGTTCAAAAACTTAAACGATATCCACAAGTCATTGTATACCCCTCGAATAAGACGAAAGAAACCTCCCTGTTGAGAAACGGGGGGCGGAGTTACGCTGACCTGCATTTTGGTTTTAATTTCCTGAATAGATTTTTTCTTTGAATTCTTTATTGGCACAATTTGAATATCTTCTACTGGCGTAGCCGTTGCATGTGTTTGTGCTGGAGTAGGTTCAGAAAAAATAACGACGGTACTTGTGCCGGCAACAATACCGACAGGAGCAATAGGAACATTCCAAATCGGTCCTCCGCCTCTAGGTTGTGGCGTTTCTACTTGAATCTCCTCTGGCACCACAGGCTCTTCGTAGATAACAGTTTCCCCGACCAATGGCTGAAGTGTGATGTCTATTTCCCCATCGCCATCTTCATCAACTATAAGTAGCGAAGCGGTTTCAATACCATCCTCTATACTTAAGGTAACCTTTGTATTTTCAGTCGTTGGTACATTCGCGAGAGTAGTTTGTTTCATCACGTTATTTCCTTCCACCTCTTGAATATCAAGTGAAAAAGTTCCGACATCAAGCCCATTTAGAACAACTTGGTACTGAGGTCCTTGTGGAGCAGTGATGTATTGCACATCTCCAAACTCTCCATACTCAACATCAGAAATTTCTTGGTCAAATGTGCCATCTTCATTTTGCCCAACATGATTCCCAAATGAATCATAAAGCTCGAGGGTCAGAGGAGAGTGGAGAAAGAAACGAAGTTTTTTTGATTGTTCTATGGGAGTAGGTTGTTCTGTTTTGACATACTCAGTAAGTGCGTTTGTTTCATCAAGAATGTTTTTAATAAACTGACGCAATTCTAAAATCTCTAATACACTTCCGTGATCACGTCGAATGGTATCAGGAGCACTATTGTGTGCATATAAATCTACCCAATACCTCTTCACATTTTCAGTGCTGGTGCTCATCATGAGAGCGCTCGGAATGGGCACGACCCCATCACCGTCCTCAACAAAAAGTGGGCGATACGCAGGCAGACGAATAGCGGAACCAGAAAGAGAGGTCAAGAGTGGCGGTGCATCGTAAAACTCAATGCCAGCAACGGTATCCTCTCCCCAACCAGCAATTTGATACACAGTAATATTTTCTGGGGGCACCCATACATCAAGATTGTCGTGAAGAGACTTGGCATAATCAACAAGTGTTGAATTTAAAACATTCGCTCTGCCAATTTGATTTGAAAGAGGTTTCTCTCTTCCTCCATCTCGTGCGAGCAAAAAATCACCGAGCTCTGTACTATTTCCAACTACTAACCCATATGCGATTCGCTCTTTCTCAAATGCTTTTTTGCCATCAAAAATAATGACGGGATGATTAATGTCTTTCGTATCATCAAAGTATCTTTGTGACGGGAGCAGGTGGTAGCCCATCGGAGAATTCTCTGCAAACTCACGGGCAACAGAAGATTTCACTATGATTGGAAAAAAATCAGGTATTCCTTCTCTATACCCATAGAGCAAAGAACCGATGCTTTGTGGCGCACCGCTCTGCGGGACACCGACCAAAATAATCTTGTCTACTAACTTTTGAGCCTCTATGTCTCCAAGCTGTTTCAGTAATGCCTTCGTTACTAATCCACCATTTGAGTGAGCAACAATGGTCACCTTTCCTGTTTGTGATTGTGACGCAAGTGCTCTGAGCGTCTGAATAATATAGGGCGTTGATGTGGCAGTACTATAAAAAATCTTTCCATCGACCTCGGCACCATTCGCCAAAATGTCATCGAGAGAAAGACGCCAGTCATATGCAACGGGCTGCCAATCTGCCATGGTCCCTGCACTCTTTAGGGCATCCATATCAGAAATGAAAGATTGGTAATAATCTTTTCCGCCTGCTGAATCAAGAATATTCCCCTCTTTTACATATACATCATCAATACTTTTACCGTTCGCATCAAGCGACATTTTTTGTACATCGGCATTTCCTTCTGAAAAATCTGGTTCCCATAACTTATTTTCCGCACCACCACTCTCCACATAGAGTCGACTTCCTTTAATTCCTGGCAAAAACAGCACACTCGAGCAACACTTCTGAAACTCGGTGGGAGAAAACGGCGTGGTTTGAATAACAGAAGCATCTCCGTCAATCGTTCCGTAGAAAGAAACATAGGTTGAATCAGATATATCCCCTGCACACCCCGTGCAGGAAAGTGCAATATCGTTTTCGTCGTCCCACAGCACAAAGTGAGTCGACGAGGTCATGCGAAATGAGTAATAGCGAATGTACGGCGTGAAAGAAGAATCTGGTGAAAGCGATGAATAGCTGGGTACACTCGTGACACACGACTCATCGCCCACCAACACTGCCGTACGAAACACTCTCCCGTCGTTATACGGAGTCTTCAGTCGCAAGTGGACACGTAGCAAACCATCCACATACTCTGCACTTTCTGAGAAATCAAAATAATAACCACTCGCACTACCTGCATTACAGGGCGTAGGTTTTTCTATTGAATTTTGAAACGTGGGAGGTGTTGCATCTTTTTCTATATGTAAAGTTTGTGAGGTAAAAATACTTCCCCCATTATCTATAGTGCCCTCAAAAACAACCCTTGTGTATGCAGGTACCGCAGGTATGTCAAAACTTGCAACAATTACCTCATTTTGGTCATCCCATACATCAAAGTGGGTGCTGGAAGTAAAGCGGATACTCCAATCAATAACTCCAGTAGGTAGACTTAGAGAAACAAACGAACCCGCTGAAGTAAGTGGGTTGCATTCGTCATCGAGATACGACCAACGGATTTTAAAAGAACGACCGTCCGAATACTGCGGTAGATTACGGAAATTGTGAATTAAATACCCTGCATCTGAATACTGTATATTTTCATACGAATCAAAAAAATAACCGCTTGAGGAAAGAGATGTCGCCCCACATGGGGCAGTATCAGCAAATACTTGTATAGGAAAAAAGACAATAATGAAAAATAGAACGACTGTTGTCGCCACAGCTCTCTTCACATATACATCTTTCCCCTTCTAATGAAGGTGCGCCACCTAATTCACCTCAGGTAAGGGGGAAAACTCACCGATATAGTTTAATCTAACGACCGTTAGATTAAACTATATCGAGTGAAAAGAAGTAAAAAAACACCTCGTGGGAAATTATTAGTTTTTGAATACCAAATTCAGAACAGGTATACAAAGGTTCGACCTTTGTATACTGAATACACCCCTAATTCGTGCGAATTAGGGGTGTATAAAAATACTATCAATAAGGAGTGCTATGAGCACCGAAGACGTTATTTTTTATGAGAGTGTAGACCTCTTCTGGATTCAAGTTAGTGGTATCTACCACCGTTGCTCCTGATCTTTCTTTTCGAAAATGTTCTGAACTCTCCCACAGCTCCTCCACTTTTTTTGGAGTAAGCAAACTGTCAGGACTGTACCCTCTCTGCGCTGCACGCTCGATTACTTTCTCCTTCTCTGCGGTCAACACAAACTCATGAATCTCTGCAGCGTACTTTGCTCCGAGCAGAGTTATGGCGTCAAGAATTTCTGGAGCATCCAAAAGTACTTTATCGACAATAACGCTATTACCAGTTTTTAAATACGACTCAATGGCGTCCGTTGTGTATTGATATGCAAGCTTCAAACTCTCATCGGTATGCTCTTTATAGGCACTAATGAATCTGCGCCATACATCCACTTCAACTAAAAGCGATAGTGGAATTTCCCGATGTAATCGCTCTGCAACAGTTGACTTCCCTACCCCCGAAGGTCCATTTATAAGTATTAATTTCATGTTCTCCTATGCCAATCTCTCTGCATAGTAGCAAAATTTCTGAGTGGCTGGAAAAACAAATGGGTGGGGCTAGTCTAATAATGACCAACTAACCCAAAGCGAGCAAGGCGGTGCGAGTGATCAAACCTACATACCCCACTGAAGGCTTAATGTTATGAGCAATTTGGAAAGCAATAACAGCTTTCTCTGTTGCGGGACCAAAGTAGGTGCTTTCATTTCCCGGAGAGCCAATCCCTGAGGTAGCAACAATATTCCCGTAACGATTCAAGGTTTTTTGGAGTGTGCGCACATCCTCACCGGTGAGATTTTTATACAAGTCTCGTGTTAATGGTGTTGAAGTTGGAGTTTTCAAAACAGGTACGGTTGCAACAGGTGCAGAAATATTTCCAACAATCGCTCTCGTGGCTGGGCCAAAATATCCCGTTGCGGGCGTTATCCCTACAGCTTTCTGGTATTCAATAAGGGCAGATTCCGTGATTGCTCCAAAATATCCCGTTGCACCTGCCACAGCCAAACGGGAAGAAGCTACACCCGAAGCCTTTGCAATAAGATATTTCTGTAACTCAACAACAGCAACTCCTGTAGAGCCGAGCGCCACATCTCCAGCAGGGAGCGTGACAGTACTAGTGCGAGGTGTAGGAGAAGTCTCAGGCAATAACGCAAGATATTCCACAATGACGGTTGGGACAGAAATATTATTTGCGAGAGCTGTTTTAAATGTTGCACGAAAATTAGATACGAGAAATTGTGCGAGTGCTCGTGGGTCAGAAGTTTGATTCAAAATTTTAGAAAGGTACGATATTTTTTCTGCAGGAGTAAATTCTCGTGTCAGTCGAGGAAAAGGATCAACTGCTGTGCGAGAACCTGTATGTATCTCAAAGTGAAGGTGCGCAGGCCCACCTGACGCATTACCTGTATTACCCACATACCCAATAAGTGATCCTGTCTCTAACACAGCCCCAGCAACCACCCCTTCTCCAACATGATTTAAATGCATGTACACAAATGTTTCGCCACCAGGGTTTGCAGTGTACACATAATTCCCTTCGGTTGATCCTGAGCCGGTACGAAGCACAACAGCAGGAGTTGGAGAAACTATTGGTGTTCCGTCTGTGGCCAT
>JBBAAE010000007.1:0-39156 GCA_041658485.1 Minisyncoccota bacterium | reverse complement strand
AAAGCTGGAAGCTGACAGCTGAAACCTGGCACCTCATTAGGAGTGGAAATCCTGTGGATAGCTGAATCAGCCCCAAGAGGCTCTCCTGTAAAACCCTTTAAATAAAGGGTTTTTTATTTAGGGCTCTTTTCAGGCCCCCACTTTGCCAAACGAGCCTGCATTTCCTTGACATAGCCCCACTCGGGGCGTATTCTACTCAAAGGTTTATGAGTACTAACACTAGAGGCGAAATGCGACGCTAGACAGTAGCTTTTAAGCTCCTGTACCAGAGGTCGCGAAAAGCGGCCTTTTTTGTTCCCTCAGAAACCAGTTCATTGACAACTCATCACAAAGAGAACACCGAGCATAATAAAAATCACTGTTCGTAATTGAACAGAATCGTTATGTGGTTTTCAAGCTTCCTCGTGGAAGTTTGAAGGGTGTGTGGTGGATGCCTAGACTCTATAGAGCGATGAAGGACGTAGCCTGTCTGCGAAAAGTTTCGGGGAGCTGACGAGCAAGCATTGATCCGAAAATGTCCGAATGGGGAAACCCATCTTCTTACGGAAGATATCTCGAGCGCGTGTTCGAGAAGCGCACCTAGGGAAGTGAAACATCTCAGTACCTAGAGGAAAAGAGACCAACAGGATATCTCGGTCTCTCTGCAAATTTATTTTTGCCGAGGGACCGGGATTCTGGAATTCCCCGAGTAGCGGCGAGCGAAACGGGAGAAGCCCAAACCTACGCATCACAATGTGCGTGATGCAAAAAAAGATTTGAAGAAATAAAATCCTTCAAAAACTTTTAGTATCGTACATAGTGTGATGCGTGGGGGTTGTAAGGCGATAGCGTTCCATTTATGGAAGGAAAGTCATCAATGATTTTTGTAGCGGAATCTGCTGGGAAGCAGAACCCTAGAGGGTAACGGTCCCGTACGCGAAACAAAAGTCACTTTCTTGTTGTCGTTCTTGAGTAATCCGAGACATGAATAGCTTGGATGAATCTGCCGGGACTAACCGGCAAGGCTAAATATCTATAGAGATCGATAGTGAACCAGTACCGTGAGGGAAAGGTGAAAAGTAGTCCGATGAGGACAGTGAAATAGTTCTGAAACCACACATCTACAAGGAGTCGAAGAGGTGCATGCACCTCGACGGCGTGCCTATTGAAGAATGAGCCGGCGAGTTTACGCACACGGCATGGCTAAGGGCGTTAGCCCGGAGCCGAAGGGAAACCGAGTGTGAATAGCGCGAAAAGTCGCGTGCGTAAGACCCGAAGCCAGGTGAGCTTGTCATGAGCAGGGTGAAGTTTGTCGAAAGACAGATGGAGGCCCGAACCCGTTGATCGTATAACGTCTTGGGATGACTTGTGACAAGGAGTGAAAAGCTTATCGAACCTGGTAATAGCTGGTTCTCTCCGAAACAGCTTTTGGGCTGGCGTCTGATGTTTCTCCCGGGGGTAGAGCACTGGAAGGATCAAACAGGGAGCAATCTCGTTGATCCTATCAAACTCCGAATACCGGCGAGCGCAGTCAGGCAGTTAGACGATGGGGGCTAAGCTCCATATGTCGAGAAGGGAAGAGCCTAGATCTCAAGTTAAGGTCCCT
This sequence comes from Minisyncoccota bacterium, assembly GCA_041658485.1. GTDB lineage: Bacteria > Patescibacteriota > Minisyncoccia > Phycocordibacterales > Phycocordibacteraceae > Phycocordibacter. Next base: position 37,571 of record JBBAAE010000007.1, on the reverse strand, counting down.
AAATTCGTGCTGAGTGCATCACAAGGAAGTGGAAGTTCTAAGACAGTGAGGATGTTGGCTTAGAAGCAGCCACCATTTAAAGAAAGCGTAACAGCTCACTCATCGAGAACTTCTGCGCCGAAGATAATCGGGGCTAAGCACGATACCGAAACTGAGGGCTTAATGCGAATCCGTTTGCATTGAGCGGTAGGAGAGCGTTCCAAACCGCGATGAAGGATAAGGGGTGACCCATTCTGGAGCGTTTGGAAGTGAGAATGCCGGCACAAGTAACCACAATACGGGTGAGAACCCCGTACGCCGAAAGATCGAGGTTTCCTTGGCACTGATAATCAGCCAAGGGTTAGTCGGGCCTAAGCAAATGGCGAAAGCCGAACGCGATGGACATAGGGTTAATATTCCCTAACCTCGCGCTGGTGCGATGGAGAGACGGAGGGTTGTACATGGTGCACATAATTGGATTTGTGTTTGTAGCGTGAGGGCGTATCTTCAGGAAAATCCGGGATACATTACCCCAAGCGAAGCATAAACTTCTTGATTCGTCAGGAGGAATACCATGGAGCACGCTTCCAAGAAAATCTTCTAAGCTATAGCCAGCGAGAGACCGTACCGCAAACCAACACAGGTGATCAGGTCGAGTAGACCAAGGCGAACGAGTGAGAGGTCCTCAAGGAACTCGGCAAAACAGCGGCCGTAACTTCGGGATAAGGCCCGCCTCCTATTAAGTTAGGAGGCCGCAGCGAAAGATTTCCAATCGACTGTTTATCAAAAACACAGCTCCCTGCGAACTCGCAAGAGGATGTATAGGGGGTGACACCTGACCAATGCCAGAAGGTCAACTAAGGTTGGTGCATGGTAGCAATACTGTGTGCTGGACTTTATAAGCCCTGGTCAATGTCGGCGATAACTATAATCGTCCTAAGGTAGCGTAATTCCTTGTCTGGTAAGTTCAGACGTGCACGAATGGTGTAACGAGTTGGAAACTGTCTCGAGGACTTGCTCGGTGAAAATACAATACCGGTGAAGATGCCGGTTACTCATAGTTAGACGAAAAGACCCCAGAAGCTTTACTGTAGCTTCGTATTGGGATTGCGATGCATATGCGTAGCATAGACGGGAGAGGTTGAAGCGTTGATTTTGGTTGGCGTGGACTCAACAGTGAAATACCGTTCTTATGTGTTGCAATTTCTAACCTCAGGCAAAACACCTGGGAGACAGTGCGTGGCAGGCAGTTTGAGTGGGGCGCTCTCCTCCCAAAAAGTAACGGAGGAGCCTACAAAGGTCAGCTAGGCGCGAATGGAAACCGTGCCGGTCGTGTAATGGCACAAGCTGGCTTAACTGCGAGACGTACATGTCGAGCAGACACGAAAGTGGAGCATAGTGATCCGACCTTATGCATTAGATGCAGGGGAAGCCCAACGGATAAAAGTTACTCTGGGGATAACAGGCTAGTTCCGCCTAAGCGTCCATAGCGACGGCGGAGTTCGGCACCTCGATGTCGGCTCACCACATCCCGGAGCTGGAGAAGGTTCCAAGGGTTTGGCTGTTCGCCAATTAAAGTGGTACGCGAGCTGGGTTCAGACCGTTTAGTAGAGAAGTGGAAAGTGTATAGGTGTTAGCGTTTAGGGAATTTCTCTAAACACTAAACTCTCATCGCTACATCCTTGTCTTCTGGACAGTCTGAACCCGATCGAGAAAATGAAAGTTATCCGAAATATATAAAAGGTTTTTCGTCACAAAAAAGAGTAAAGAGTCAACCAATCACGGCGGTCTTGCATGGGAACATGCAAGAAGAAATCAACTTATATCGGTGGAGCCCAATTCACATTTATGTGAAGGGTAATACCGAGGGAATCTGAGATTAGTTTAGGGTTTACCTTGAGCGAAGTCGAAGGGCCCCTAGAGACTGAATGTTGAACACCCAGAACGGGTGAAGTTACAGTCCAATGCACGAAGGTAATTCGTGAAAACATGCGTGAGACAGGTTGGTCTCCTATCTACTATGAGCGTTGATACTTGAGGAGAGTCGTCCTTAGTACGAGAGGACCGGGATGAACTGACCTCTGGTCTATCTGTTGTTCCGCCAGGAGCATTGCAGAGTAGCTATGTCGGGAAGGGATAACCGCTGAAAGCATCTAAGCGGGAAGCCTCCTCCAAGATTAGGTATCGTTAAGGCCCGTGAGAGATGATCACGTTGATAGGCTTTAGGTGTACATGCAGTAATGCATTGAGCCAAGAAGTACTAATTCGCCGATTCTGCGGGGAAGCATGAAAATCTATTAACGAAATATTGTGCTCGGTGTTTTCTTTGTGATGAGTGAAGTGTATCGAATCTTGTGTTCTGGTGATTTGACGCCGTGGTCACACCCGATCCCATTCCGAACTCGGCAGTTAAGCATGGTTGTAGCGATGGTACTCGTAAGGGGAGAGTAGCTAATCGCCAGAACAGAGGACTTGATACAAATTACCAATTTACAACCCATTGATTTGGGTATATTTTATTTTATGCCGCTCGAAAATCCGCATGAGAGAGTAATTCCGTCCCATCTTAGTGGTCTTGCCGGACTTATAGCTGGCTTAGATCATTCAAAAAGAAGTAGAACAACTAAAGATCCTGGGAGAGTGGAAAGGCTTGTTGAGGAATTAAAGGATCTATTCGGTAGACATTTGGACGATTGGGATAAGGCGTAGTTTTTAAAATTTTCAAAACCTGCCTTCAGGCAGGCTTTGTTTTGCTATACTTTCCTCTATGCGTTGGGCAGCAAAACGACAAGTTCTGTATGCGGGAAGCATATTTCTAGGGATTATTTTAATTCTCGCAGGTGTCTGGTTTTTATTTTTCTTTCGGTTACCAACCTGCTCTGACGGTATTCTCAATCAAAATGAAGGTGGGGTTGATTGCGGTGGAGTGTGTGCAACTTTGTGCCAAGCTCCTCGAGTATCTGCTCTTTGGGCACGCTCGGTTGCTGTTGCCCCTGGTGTGTATCATGCAGTAGCGCTCGTTCGTAATCCCGAATCTTCTGCAGGCACTGAGGCGCTTCCGTACACATTTCAAATTTTTGACGCAAAAAATATTTTGATTGCCGAGCGTCGTGGAGTTATGTTTCTCTATCCCGGAGAAGTTGTCCCACTCTTTGAAGCAAATATTCTAACGGGAGAGCGTATACCTGCGCGTACTTTTATAACCTTCGGCGATGCTGTATGGGTACAGATGGAGAGACCTACAGAGCCTATTCAAATAACTTCACGTGAACTTAATCAGGACACCTTAACGCTCACCGCACACATTGAAAACAAAACAGCTCTACCCGTGTATGGGACTACACTGACGGCACTTCTCTATGATGCAGACGATATTATTATTACAGCATCACAAACAAGGTTTGATTCATTACCGGCGAAAGGATCGCACGATGCTGTATTCACGTGGCAGGAGCCTTTCCCGCGTCAAGTTGTTCGTACCGATATTGTTGCGCGTACCAAATGATTTAGAGACAAAAAGATAATGATGTCATTTTTTCGTCGTGTTGATTGGTTGTTGCTCGGAAGTGCAGTGCTCATTTCGCTTGCAGGACTTACAAGCATGTTTGGATTTGGTGCAGAGAATCAATACGCATCGCACCAGATTATTTGGCTTGGGATAGGCCTCATTGTTTTTTTTCTGGCAAGTGCAATTGATTTTCGATTCCTACGCCGTACTGGTGTTGTGGTATTTATTTATGGACTCGCAATTTTCTTTCTCGGACTTCTCTTTGCTGTAGGCTCTGTATTTAAAGGTGCGCAGAGTTGGTTTAACCTCGGGGCGTTCGCGGTACAGCCAGTTGACCCTGCAAAGTTTGCGCTCATTCTTGTTTTGGCAAAATATTTTTCACGTCGGTATATTGAAATTGCACAACTTCGACACATCCTCGTTTCTGGCGCATATACTTTTTTTATATTCGCACTACTATTTCTTCAGCCTGACTTCGGTTCGGCAGTCATTGTGGCAGGCTTGTGGATGGCCATGGTATTGCTTGCGGGTATTCCTGTCCGGCACCTTCTGTTATTAGCTGGGGGAGGTATTGCTGTGGTCGGGCTTCTGTGGATTTTTGCGTTTGCACCATATCAGAAAGCACGCATTATGACCTTCGTGCATCCTTTGGCTGATATTTCTGGCGCTGGGTACAACGCTTTTCAGTCAACTGTTGCAGTTGGCTCAGGCGGTATTTTAGGGAAGGGGATAGGGTACGGTACTCAGTCACGACTCCAATTTCTTCCTGAAAATCAGACGGACTTTATTTTTGCAGCATTTGCTGAAGAATGGGGTTTGATTGGGACGCTTATTTTACTTGGTCTTTTTGGTCTTTTATTTTATCGACTGATTGATAATGCAAAGAAAGGTGCAACCAATTTTGAAACATTTTTCATGCTTGGTGTGGCGTCACTCTTTGGGATACACACCATAATTCATATTGGGATGAATGTAGGAATAATGCCCGTCACAGGAGTACCACTTCCATTTATGAGCTATGGAGGTTCTCACATTATTACGAGTTACGCACTTTTGGGAATTGTGAACGCGATGCGTCAGTATGGACGAGAGGTACACGAAGATGCGCGCTACGAGGTGGTAGGTATTGGTTCGTAGACTTTTTTTGTCTCAGTAAGCATTGTTGCCAAGGTGTTTTTTTCGCTCAGTATTTCATCTGTATTTTTAATAGTGTTGAGTGCAAGAATTGCTCGAGCAATCTCCTCTGGGTTTTTTGTCGGAATAAGTTTACCGTTAGGGTACGTGTGTAGAACATCAGGTATACCACCAACAGAGGTTGCAACAATTGGACACGCCACTCGAGTAGCTTCCAGAATGACGTAGGGCAGGCCTTCTTTGAGGGATGGGAGTAAGAAGCAGTCTAAGGCGTTGAGGTATTTCCATGCGTCGGGAATAAACCCAATGAAAAATATTTGATCAGCAACATTAAGGTTTTTGGCTAGATTTTCAAGGGCTCCTTTTTCTTCTCCATCTCCAATAAGGACGTAGAAGTGATTTTTTTGTTGCGTTTTTTTATTCAATAATGCAATTGCTCGTATGCCATATTCAATGCCCTTGTTTTTAGTGAGTTCACCTATAGTGCCAATGATGCGGTGCGCCCCGAGCATGGTGAGTCTCTTTTCTTGCCCGTTGTGAAATTGTGCAAAAGCAGGAGTTTGAAGAAGAAATTCTCGCGCTTCCTCTTTAGATTGATACGCAGTAGGGAGGGTGTCGATGCCGAGCGGAATATAAAAAATCTTTTTTTGCATTCCCGGCATTCGTATTCCTTGAGCGTAATCTTTGTGGGAGATGGTGATGACTGCGTCGCTCAATAGGGCAGTAATAGAACTCGCTATGTATATGGCTCCGCGAGAGAGAAGTCCTCGTGGTTCATTAAACGGCCAACCATGGGCAGTGAAGATTATCCGAGGAATTTTGGCGAATTTTGCAGCGAGCACGCCCAAGCCTCCCGCCTTTGAGCTGTTGAGGTGCACAATGTCATATGATTCTTTTCGCAAAAGCTTCACCAAAAAAAAGAAAGCTGTTAGTTCTTTTTGTATTGAAATGTCCCGTTCGAGCGAGGGAATGGCAACTACGGTCACTCCCGCTGTTTCAAGGCGAGTACGGAGTAATCCGCTTCCTCCAAGCGCTACCGTGCATTCATAGAAAGGCGAGAGAGACACAGCAAGGTCGTAGACATACCTCCCCGCTCCACCCCAGTTTGATTTCGTGATGATGAAAAGTATCTTTTTTTTCATGCTTCTTTTGGAACCAACGGCTGTAGTACAGGGTATCAGAGGAATGAGCGTTTTGTGGCTCCCTATTTCTCATGTACTATTCTCTCATCAAATGTTTTTAAATCTTCGTCGCGAGGCGTTCATACTACTCATTGGAGATTTGTGTTTTCTCGCTTTTTCTCTATGGGCAACGCTTCTTTTGCGCTATTCTGCTTTTCCAGATTCACACACTATATATACTCACTTTGTGCCTTTTTCGTTTCTTTTTATTTTTTCGGTGCTCGTTTTTCTTATCGCTGGTCTCTATGAGAAACATACCCTCCTTGTAAAGTCGAAGCTTCCTGAAATGGTGTTTTATGCGCAAATGGCGAATATTGCAGTTGCGGCAATATTCTTTTTCTTGGTGCCGTATTTTGGTATCCAGCCAAAAACGAATCTTTTTATCTATCTTGTTATTTCCACGATATTCGTTTCCGCATGGCGTTTATATTTTTTCCCATTTCTATCTGTGGTAAAACCCGCGCCAGCATTATTAGTGGGTGAAGGAAAGGAGGTTGAAGATGTTATGGGTGAAGTAAATGGCAACACACGCTACGCCGTGCGGTTTGTTGCACATGTCGACATGGGTGGGCGCTCTATAGAGGAAATTCAAAAAACTATTCTTTCTCATATTAAAGAGACAGGTGTATCTATTGTTGTTATGCCATTTGGGCATCTTCGAGATCAGAGTTTTTCAAAGGAGTGGGATGCCGTTATGCTCTCCAATGTTCTTTTCATTAATCTTCCTGATCTGTACGAAGATTTATTTGATTCTGTCGCTCTGTCATTACTCGATACACGCTGGTTTTTGGGTGCTCGTGCTCGAACTCCAACGGCACTCTATGATGTTCTTAAGAGAGTGACTGACACTATCCTTGCTCTATCTGCGCTCATATTTTTATTGCCACTTATTTTAATTATCGCGTTTCTACTCGCTGTTGGAGAAGGAGGAAGTCCTTTTATCTTCCAAAAGCGCATTGGGAAAGGTAACCGTGTGATTTCGATCATTAAGTTTCGTACGATGCTTTTTGACGATGGTGAAGATCCAGAAAAAAAGAAGCATAATCGTGTCACACACTTGGGTGCATTTTTGCGACGAACTCAAATTGATGAGATACCGCAATTTTGGAATGTACTTCGAGGGGACATTGCGTTAATCGGACCACGCCCTGAGATTCCTCATTTTGTTACTGAATATGCACGGGTAATTCCATACTATGAAACCAGACATCTTATACAGCCGGGTATTTCTGGGTGGGCACAAATAAAACACGCGTCTCCGCCAAAGTTTAAGCTTGATGTTGAGGCAACAAAGCAAAAACTGTCTTATGATCTATATTATTTCAAGCATCGCTCATTTGCTCTCGATATGGAAATAGTACTGCGCACCATTAAAATTCTTTTAGGTCGGGCAAGTCGCTAAGAGAGACATAAGCAACCTTTCTTTAGGTTTATAGGTACAGTACACTGAAGCATTATGAGTAGTATGAAAAAAGCGATTGTTACGGGTGGCGCTGGGTTTGTAGGATCCCATGTGGTTGACGCGCTTATTAAAGAGGGGTTTGCCGTTTCTGTCATAGATGACTTATCTGGAGGAAAGCGAGAAAATGTACATCAAGACGCAACATTGCATGTTGTAGATGTGCGCGATTCCAAGGCGATAGCTCCAATTATTGCAGGCAGTGAGTTTGTGTTTCATCTTGCCGCTCTTCCTCGGGTTCAGTACTCAATTGAATATCCCGAAGAGACCAACTCAGTGAATGTTGGAGGTACCTTGGCAGTTTTGAAGGCGGCAAAAGATGCTGGAGTAAAGCGTGTTGTGTACGCAGCTTCAAGTTCAGCGTATGGCAATCAGGAAACTCTTCCACTCTCTGAAGATGCTCCGCCACAACCACTGAGCCCGTATGCACTTCAAAAATATGTTGGCGAGCTGTATTGTCGTGTTTTCAGTGATGTGTATGGACTTCCAACTGTATCAGTTCGGTTTTTTAATGTGTATGGGTCTCGACTTGATCCAGAGGGTGCATATGCATTGGTGATAGGGAAGTTTTTGAAACAAAAAAAAGAAGGGGTCCCTCTTACGATTACGGGAGATGGTGAGCAAACGCGTGATTTTACCCATGTGCGAGACATTGTTCGTGGAATGATACTCGCTGTAAAAAGCGAGAAAGTGGGGAAGGGAGAAATAATTAATTTAGGACGAGGACAGGAAACATCAGTGAATGCGCTCGCCGAGTTAATTGGTGGAGCTGTTACACATATTGACCCGCGTTTAGAGCCTCGCCACACACGGGCTGATATTAGTCGCGCTAAGGATCTTTTAAATTGGGAACCCGAGGTGTCTCTTGATGAGGGGGTAGCTGAATTGAAGAAACTGTTTGGGGTTTGATTTTTTTGAAATGGCTGAATATGTTCAGTCATTTGTTCTGTATGATATATCATACAGAATTTATAGGATTGGTTTGTTACTATAAAATCATTTATTTTTGAGTTATGATTCCAGCATGATAATTGACGGTCGCAAACTTGCAGCAGAGCGAAAAGAAGAATTGAAAATCGAACGCCAAAAATTTGGCGCGCTTTCTTTGGGGGTCGTTATTGCAACAACAAGTCCCGTGACTCAGTCCTATGTCGGCATTAAAAAGCGTGCAGCGACGGATTTAAATATAGATGTCGTTGAGTATCGACTACCTGAAACTGCCACACTTGAAGAAATAATGAATGCAACTAAGGAAGCAGGGAAGCATGACGGCGTCATTCTTCAGCTCCCGTTACCTAATGGTATTGATGTTGATATAGCAAAAAATGCAATTCCCACAATGCTCGATGTTGATGTTTTGAGTGATCCTGCATTTGAACTGTTTGCACAAAATAATTTCCCAGCTATTCCTCCAGTCCCCGCCGCCATGTGGTACATCATGAAGCGAAATAATGTCTCCATTGCAGGAGCAAATATGGTTTTGATAGGCGGAGGAAGATTAGTAGGAAAGCCAGCAGGAGTTCTGTTTGAACGCCTCGGTGCCAATGTCCGTACACTCATAAAGGGTGACGATGTCGTATCAGCAACACGAAATGCTGACATTATTATTTCTGGTGCAGGTGTTCCAGCACTCATTAAGCCCGACATGATAAAAGATGGGGTTGTGATTATTGATGGCGGAACAAGTGAGTCAGGAGGAATGGTGGTAGGGGATGCTGATCCCTTGTGTGCTGAAAAAGCCTCTGTGTTCACCCCTGTTCCTGGAGGTGTTGGCCCCATAGCAGTAGTTGAAATTTTCACAAATCTCCTTGCCCTTAAAAAACTCAGTATAAATCTTTGATTCCATAAATTGTGCTAAACCCGGGTGTAGCACTTATTGGCTGTTTTCCTCTCTAGACCCTAGCCGCTAGCCCCTAAACCCTACTCGTGGCATACTCTCTACATTATGTGGAAAGTACGAATTGTCGCAGTTGTCCTCCTTTTGATTGGCGCAGGCATTGGTTGGTTTGTAGTGAACTCAGAGCAGGTAGGTCAAAAATTTCCATTTCGCTACGGTCTTGATTTGGCTGGCGGTTCACATCTTTTATATCGTGCCGACACATCAAAGGTTGTTTCTGGTGATGTAAATTCTGCAATGCAGAGTTTGCGTGATGTTGTTGAGAAGCGGGTAAATATTTTCGGAGTGTCGGAGCCATTAGTGCAGGTAGAGCGCGGAGGAGTCGTTGGTGGCGGGGAAAATAGATTGATCGTTGAACTTCCCGGCGTTACTGATTTATCAGAGGCAGTGAAAGCAATAGGTCAAACTCCAACACTAGATTTTCGTCTTCAGAAGACCGATGAGACAGGGGCTCAAATTTACGAAGATATGGGACTTACGGGCCAGTATCTTGATCACGCAACGCTTGATTTTTCGTCAGGTCGCGAAGGCACAATCTCCAATCAGCCGATTATTGTATTAACCTTCAATCCTGAAGGAGCTAAGCGTTTCAAGGACATTACATCAGAAAATGTTGGTAAGGTGCTCGCCATATTTCTCGACGATGTAATTATTTCAGCGCCAGTCATCCAAGAGGCCATTCCAAATGGAGAGGCAAATATTACAGGTACCTTTACTCCAGATGAGGCTCGTGAATTGGTCCGCAATCTCAATTTCGGAGCATTACCAGTGCCAATTGAGCTCGTGTCTTCTCAGACTATTGGCGCATCGCTCGGTGAGAAGGCACTAACGCAAAGTGTGGATGCAGGCCTCTGGGGCTTTGGGCTCGTCGCGCTTTTCCTCATCCTTTGGTACCGACTTCCTGGGGTTATTGCAGTCGTTGCACTGTCACTCTATGTTGCCTTGAACCTCGCTATCTTTAAGCTCATCCCGGTAACGCTTACAACCGCAGGTCTCGCTGCATTCATTCTCTCTATTGGTATGGCAGTTGATGCAAATATTCTTATTTTTGAAAGAATGAAAGAAGAGCTGAAGAGTGGGAAGGTTCTCGGTGAAGCAATACGGGAAGGATTCAGGCGTGCGTGGTCATCGATCAGCGATTCAAACCTCTCATCAATCATCACTGGCGTTATTTTGTTCTGGCTTGGTGGCACTGCGGTGATTAAAGGTTTCGCGCTCGTGTTCATCATTGGTGTCCTCGTTTCAATGTTTACTGCTGTTACGGTAACGAGAACATTGTTGCTTGCCCTTGGATTTGGCAAGTCTACTTCAAAGGCAGCACATTTCTTATTCGGTAATGGTTTAGGAAAATAGTATGTTTATTGTAAAAAATAGAAAACTGTTTTACTCATTCTCAGTGGCGATTATTGTAGTTTCGCTTGCTTCGCTCTTGCTGTGGGGTTTGAAGTTCGGCATTGATTTCAATGGAGGTTCGTTGCTTGAGATTTCCTACACCAGTACACCTGCGCCTTCGGCTGATGAGGTTGGACAGGCAGTTCACGATTCTGGAGTTGTTGGCTCGTCGATTCGTCCAACTGGAGAGACGGGATATCTTATTCGTACTCCGTTCCTCACTCCTGCAGAATACGATTCTTTGAAGGTAGGGCTCACGAAGGGAGGAGCATGGCAATACGATCAGAAACGCTTTGACTCCATCGGCCCCACCATCGGCTCTGAACTTAAGACAAAGTCCATATACGCACTCGCACTTGTTCTTTTAGCTATCGCACTTTTCATTATGTTCGCGTTTCGAAAGGTCTCGAAACCAGTTTCGTCATGGAAGTATGGCCTTGTTGCGCTCGTTGCCTTGGCGCACGATGTCATTATTCCTATTGGCGTATTCTCAATACTCGGGCATTTCTTTGGAGCCGAGGTGGATACTCTTTTTGTCACGGCCATCTTAGTGGTATTAGGTTTCTCTGTTCACGACACCATCGTTGTGTTTGATCGTGTTCGTGAAAACTTGAGGAAGAATCAGGAGAAAAATGTGAAGGAAGTGTTTGAAGATACAGTAGGTAAGTCGGTTGGACAGACATTGAATCGTTCGCTCAACACATCCCTTACCGTTGTTTTGGTACTTGTGGCACTTCTTCTCCTCGGTCCCGCATCAGTTCACTTCTTTGTTATCGCACTCCTTGTTGGTGTTGTTACCGGTACCTATTCTTCAGTCTTCATTGGTTCGCCACTCTTAGTGACTCTAGAAAAAATGCAGAAGCCAAAAGAAAAGGAGTTAAAGAAAGAGAGAAAGTAGTTTTTAAAAAATGTCCGAAGCTCCCCAAACTCCGTTTGAGCGCGACCTTCCAAAAGGAAGCGAGATGGGGACATATTTTGGAGAAGATGTCGAAAGCTCTAAGCGCCTAATGGAAGCAGGTGAATATTCCGTTGCGTTCGGAAGTCTGTCGAACACCCTTAATCGACTAACTGCTCAAGGACATGATATCTATCGTTCCGAAAACCAGAGAGAAGCACGAAGGGCTCTCAAGACAGTATGGGGCTATTTTGTGAGAGATATAAGTAGTCGAAAGCAATTAGATCAGCGTCTCACTTCGATAGAAAAAGCCACTGATGTTGAAGTAAGACAAGGTGTAGCCGAAGGTCCGCAGGCGCCAAAACCAGAACTCCAGTCTGCATCGAGACAAGGTGTTGATGGGTATGTCACCGCTAGTGTCGCGCGCTTTCTAGAGCCCATTGAAGCACCTCACGCACAAGGAGCACAGGAAATGATATATGTTGCAAATATGTACAATGTAGTTTTACCGATGTTGCGCCGTCAAATCGAAGGGTATGTGGCGCAGATGATAAAGGGACAGGCAGGTTTTTTGATTGATCCAGACATGATACGCACACGCATCATAAATTTTCTCGACACAGCTCCGACGATTACCACGGCGCTCACTGTTGCTGAGCTTGAGTGGGAAAAGACAAAAACCAAACCAAGACAATCAAAACGCTGATCGTTTAACTAATTATACTTCCTCGGAATTCCTTTCCATCGAGGGCTTTTGCAATTTCAGTCAGTGAGTTGCCATTCACGATAGATACAGTCAGTTTTGTTTTCTTGGCGATAGCTGATGCTTTTACATCGAACGGGGAAGAGAAGCCTGGGGTCCATTTTTTAGGAAGGAGTGCGAGGTACTCATTCCATGAAAGTTTAGGTAGTGGCACAGCATCGGGATTCTTTCGGGGATCTGCTGTGTATACAAAATCAATGTTTGAAATGTTGACTACATTTTTTGCACCAAACATTTTTGCAAGAAGTACTGCATCAAAATCTGTTGAGTGACCTGGCAATTCTCCTGCACCAATTAAGACAGGTGTTTTGAATGTAATCTTTTTTCCATACTTTGCGACCACCTCTTTGTGAGCGAGCTTACCAAAAGCAAGGCGCATGAATTCGGCGTTGAAGTGTGTGGTGTAGATGCCCATCCAGTCGTTTTCACTGTCAGAAACAGAACGCACCTCGGCAAGTGCATTTTGGTAGTTACGGCAGGTTTTCCCGCCTCCCACAACGATGATGAATCGACGGCCTTTTTTTACTCGCTCTGCGATTGCTTCCACAAACTCTTTTACGAACACTGGGTCTGGCAGGTCGGGTATGACCATTGAGCCACCGAGAGAGATGACTGTTATATTGCTTTGCTTGGAAGTCTTAACTGTCTTTTTCTTAGTGTTTTGCATTTGTCTCATTATACATACGAGAAGGTATAGCGTATAGGGTTTATTTTAAGCCATAAAATCCTCCCCCTAAACGCTAAACCCTGACCACTAACCCCTGCTCGGACCCTCCTTGACGGCTTTAGGGCGGGGGAGTAGTATAGACAAACGCTTGCTGTGGCATGCGGTTATATTTGTCATATGGGAACAAACTGATTCAACGAAAGACGATTCACCCGTATGCCGAAGTAAAGAAAAGCTTCGGCTTTTTTTATCGACAAGCGAGCGAGGGGAAGGAAAATTTATTTTTCATTTCCGAGCGAGTGCAGTCATTTGAGAGCTTCAGCTCGAATACCACAGAGATCTTTGAAAATTGAATACGTACGTAAAAGTACGAAGACCAGTAAGTTTTACGACTAGCATAGGAGCCAATCGTAAAACACAAAAAAGTAAGTAGTAATCAAGAGCCAAGAAATCAAAAGATCCGAAGATAAAAGATTTTCTTCTTTTTCTTCTGTTCCGTGTATTGATTTCGTGCCCTTCAATTGGAGGCATGAGATCTTAAATTAGAGTTTGATCCTAGCTCAGGATGAATGCTGGCGGCGTGGATAAGGCATGCAAGTCGAGTGGGTTTAGACCCACGGCAGACGAGGTAGTAACACGTAGGAATCTACCCTAGAGTCGAGCATATTCCATCGAAAGATGGCGCAATTCTCGATAGTCACTAAGGTGTAAAGGAGCAATTCGCTCTAGGAGGAGCCTGCGTAATATCAGCTAGTTGGTGAGGTAATGGCTCACCAAGGCTATGACGTTTAGGGGAGCTGAGAGGCTGACCCCCACCGATGGAACTGAGATACGGTCCTTACTCCTACGGGAGGCCGCAGTCGAGAATCTTCCGCAATGGACGAAAGTCTGACGGAGCGACGCCGCGTGGTGGATGAAGTCCTTCGGGACGTAAACACCTTTTATGAGGGATGAAGTTTTGACAGTACCTCATGAATAAGGGGCTCCTAACTCTGTGCCAGCAGGAGCGGTAATACAGAGGCCCCAAGCATTATCCGGAATTACTGGGCGTAAAGGGTGCGTAGGTGGCGTTATTAGTCCTCTTTTAAATCCTCGGAGCTCAACTCCGAGGCTCGAGGGGAAACGGTAACGCTAGAGGATGTAAGAGGTATGTGGAACTCATGGTGTAGGGGTGAAATCCGTTGATATCATGGGGAACACCGAATGCGAAGGCAGCATACTAGGACATTCCTGACACTGAGGCACGAAAGCGTGGGTAGCGAAAAGGATTAGATACCCTTGTAGTCCACGCCCTAAACCATGTTCCCTAGCTATGAGGAGTATCGACCCTCTTCGTGGCGTAGCTAACGCGTTAAGGGAACCGCCTGGGTAGTACGGTCGCAAGACTAAAACTCAAAGGAATAGACGGGAATTCGCACAAGCGGTGGATCATGTGGCTTAATTCGTCGGTAAACGAAGAACCTTACCAGGGCTTGAAACCATACTGCATCCCAGTAGAAACATTGGGAGCCTTCGAGGGTGTATGGCAGGTGATGCATGGTCGTCGTCAGTTCGTGGCTTGAGCTGTTCCCTTAAGTGGGGAAACGAACGCAACCCCCGTTGTCTGTTTTATATGTCAGACGAGACTGCTCCCTCACGGGAGAGGAAGGAGGGGATGACGCCAGATCAGCATGTCCCTCTGATGCCCTGGGCTGCACACGTGATACAATGGACGCGACAAAAGGAAGCAATACCGTAAGGTGGAGCAAATCCCAAAACGCGTCCTCAGTACGGATAGAGGTCTGCAACTCGACCTCTTGAAGCTGGAATCGCTAGTAATCGTAGGTCAGCTATACTACGGTGAATACGTTCTCGAATTTTGTACTCACCGCCCATCAACTCAAGGGAGCCGGGAGGACCCGACGCCCGTGTTTATCACGGTCTACGGTAAGCTCGGTAACAGGGAGTAAGTTGTAACAAGGCACGGCTAGCGGAAGCTGGTCGTGGAACAATTCCATGCGGAAAATGTTTTGCTCAGAATTTATTCTGTTCAAAATTAATCCGGTCGATTGTCAGGTACAGAGTATTGATACACAACTCTAAATGGTATCCGGCACCCCGATTGTCGAAACGGGGATATGCGGAACAGAAGAAAGAGAGGAACTTGATTAGTTACTTTGGTTTGAGAAAAGCTACCCCGAAAGAGGTGGCTTTTTGACATTTTTTATTTGTTCTATATATTTGCTCTATGCCACCAGTAAACAGAGAGTCATGGAGAAATTGGCCTACCGGCACTCGTGTGAATGCAAGAGTGGCTGAGGGGCGTACCGTGCCGGGTGAAGTTGTCAATTGGGGCGGAAGCCGTGCCGGCTTAAGGCGATCATTGGTCGCTGTGCTTCTGGACGGGGTACGAAACGTAGATTACGAAGGTAGAATAATTCCGGATGTTTTTAGAGCACGAAAACTAACAGAAAGAGTAGAATCTTAATTTGTTCATTTTGGTTTTTTGTCGGCTTGTTTTAGCAAGCGTTTCTTGGTACATATAATAGGCATTTGCGCGCTTAGCTCAGTTGGTAGAGCATTCGACTGATACTCGGAGGGTCCTAGGTTCGAATCCTAGAGCGCGCACCCAATAAAACCCGCCGGAAGGCGGTGTTTTTTATTGGGTGCGCGCTAGCAAGGCATTGGCATGTGCTAGTTCTTTATCTACTGATAGGTGGATAAATTGGTATACGTATTCTACCTCAGCAATGTTATAATTATTTTAATGAAGAGGGGACCGAAACCTAAAGGAAAAGTTCTTATACAATGGTCGCCACGATTTGCATATGCGATTGGTTTGATCGTTGCTGACGGATGTCTTTCAAAAGACGGGCGACATATAGACTTAACTTCCAAAGATAAAGCCCAGATCGTTGTTTTTAGTGAGTGTCTCGGTCTTGATACAAAAGTAAGTACAAAGCTGTCGGGTAGTGGCAATCTCGCATTCCGTATCCAATTTGGTGATGTTTTATTTTATGCATTCCTTGTTGGTATTGGAATAACGCCCGCTAAATCTAAAACAATCACTGAAGTTGCGATTCCCGATAAATATTTTCTTGATTTTCTGAGAGGATATTTTGACGGCGATGGTTCGAGTTATTCTTATTATGACTCAGTATTTAAAAATAGTTTCAGGTTCTATATTTCTTTTACCTCAGCAAGTCCCAAGTTTGTTGACTGGTTGCGAAATAAGATACATACCGCCATCAAGGTAAAAGGGTACCTCAGTCACAATCGCAACAACTCGTATGTTCAACTGAAGTACTCAAAAAAGGAAGCAATTCTTATTAGTAAGGCTATGTATTATGATAAGAGACTCCCTCGTTTAGAGCGGAAATACCAAAAAATTCAAAAATCTTTTGGGCACATTACATAGGCCGAGGTGGTGAAACTGGTATACACGCTGCGTTCAGAGCGCAGTGCTCGCAAGGGCATGGAGGTTCAAGTCCTCTCCTCGGCACTAGAGAGAACAAGATGAGTGAAACTTTTTGAGTTTATATTCCAGTGCTATTCCCTGTAGAATCTTTACCTAAACACCGAGGTTGGCCATTTTTCATATTACAAAGTTCGTAGCCCTTAGCGTTTTCTGTTGTGCGGTACTGATATGGCACACCGCCTACATCAGTCGGCATATTTGGGAGATAGTTTGGAACCAGTTCGTTCAAAGTTTGCGGGTACATTCCGTTATTGTGGTTATAGTAATTTTTTAGTGCGGCATGAAGCAAGGTCGAATTGATTGTTTGGTCAAAACTGGAAGAGCTATTTGTGCGCACACTTTGTGGTTGATTTGCATTATTTAGAGCAACATTCCCTATCATGGGGAGAAACTTAAAAAGTATAAACCCAAAAATTAGAGCACTTACCATTCCGATGACGGCGAAAAACCATAAAAAGAAGTGCAGAATTTTATGCCCAACGGAAGGGCCTTGCTGAGTAGGGATATTTTGTACTGTCGAATTTGTGGGAGGCATAGCAAAAGTGTAGCACCAGTTTGAGGAGTTTCTACTGAAGTCCTGTGGTCTGGTCTAGACAGCTCTTTCGCCCCACATTTTTGCAAATTCTACAAAAGCTTTTGTGTGCAGCGTATTTCCCTTTTCCCAATAGAGAGGCTCTAATATTATTCAGTAGACTCCATAGAAACAAAAATCTCTATATGATATATCATACAGAGATTTTTTTGAGTCCTTGTAAGTTCTCGGAGAGAGCTTTTATGGAAGAGGCTGTTGCTGGCTCATGCAATGGAAGGTGCCGTAGCCGTAGACGAGATAGGTTGCATCAATCCCTACTACTTTTCTGTCAGGAAAAACTGATTGAATTATGTCGAGTGCTTTTGTATCGTTTTCGGTGCCAAATGTAGGCACCAGTACTTTCGTGTTTCCGATATAAAAATTTGCATAGCTCGCAGGCAAAGGTTCAGCGTGTGCAGATATCTTTCCCGGAGTCGGAAGTTTAATAACAGTGAGGGGATTACCGTCTTGGTCTTTTGAATTTTGTAGAATCTCATAGTTCTCTTTTAGGACTCTATGATCGGCTGATCCTGCATCTTCTGCATATGCACACAGCACCGTTGTGGGGTTTACAAAGCGTGCGATGTCGTCGATGTGCCCATCGGTGTCGTCGCCCTCAATACCTTCTTTCAGCCAAATGAAGTGCTGAACACCGAGGTAGTCGCTCAGGTATTTTTCTATTTCCTCACGGCTCAAGTTTGGATTTCTATTTTTGTTTAATAAGCATTGCTCAGTAGTCATCAAAGTGCCTTTACCATTTACTTCAATAGAGCCTCCCTCCATAACAATGCTTGGCTCAAACATAGGGAGGTTCATTTTTGCATTCATCGCATAGGGAATCTCGTTGTCTTTCAGGAGTATTTTGTATTTGTTGCCCCACGCATTAAAAGTCCATTTCGCCATGGCGAGCTCTTTTGTTTTTGGATTTGTTATGAAGATTGGTCCGTAGTCTCTGAACCAAATGTCAGCGTAGTTAGCGGGATGGAATGTAACTCTTTCCATGTCTACACCTTCTCCTTCCAATAGTTCGGTCACATGATCAAGCATCACTTCATTCAGAACTTGTAGTTCAACTTTCTCTGAAGTGGAGATTTCTTTTATAAATTCAGCAAAAGATTCTTCTGCTTCTTTGAGGTGGGGGAATGAGGTGGTGTCGTGAGGCCATGAGAGCCACACAGCGGAGTGCTTTTCCCACTCTGCGGGCATAGAGAAACCTAAGTTTTTTGGAGTATTGTTTTCCATAGATGGTTCAAAAATATGTCTTGGTGCCGAATGAAAATCGATGAGATGCAAGGCGCGAGTGAGGAGCAAACTGAGTCATATCGAGCATATTACGAGGGAGCACCGGAACTCGCAACGAAGCAGATCGCAATTTTCATTCAGGCACCCATTGGTAGGTGTCGGGACGACGGTTTTTTAAAAATCCCCACCCTTCACGAATGCGTTTGTTATGTGACAGGTCGAGCGTTGCAACGAGTACTTCTTCTTTTGTAGCGCTTGCTCGTTTCAGTACTTTGCCAAATGAATCGCATGCAAATGATTGCCCCCAGAAATTTAATTTGTCCTCTTTGCCTGTGCGGTTGATGGCAACGACATGAACCCCGTTTGCTATAGCGTGCCCCCGCATGATTGTCTCCCATGCATCGTGCCAATCGCCGTCAGGAGACTTGTAGCCCTGCACATAACCGATGGCAGTAGGGTAGAAGATAATGTCGGCGCCTGCCAAAGTTGCCATGCGTGCAGCTTCAGGGAACCACTGGTCGTAGCAAATGAGAACAGCAAAGGTGCCAAATTTTGTTTTGTAAATCTTGTAGCCGTCAGTACTTTGCTTGAAATAATTTTTCTCGTAGAAAAGCGCATCCTGTGGAATATGGATTTTGCGGTAGGTCGGCAATATTTTTCCAGTGTGATCAATAACAACCGCTGAATTGTAGTAGTGGCCGTTAGGAGTTTTCTCGAATAGAGGAACGATTATTACAACGCCAAGCTCCTTCGCAAGTGTGCTGAACGCCTTTGTAGATTCACCAGGAATGGTTTCTGAGTACTTGTCGAAGCTGTTTTTCTTGTATTGAGGAAAATACTCTGTTCGATAGAGCTCTTGAAGAGAGATTATTTTTGCACCTTTCTTTGCAGCAGTCCGCACAAGCGTAAGCGTATGCGTAAGGTTTTTGTGCATATCGGCAGAGACCTTGCTCTGTATCGCGGCGACAGTGACTTTCTTTTGCATTTTTTAATTATATATTTTAGAGTTCCGATGTCCACTGTTTTGGATTCCCTTTACCGGAGTAGAGACTCGAGGTTGCGGGAAAGCTCTGTGCAAGTAACAGTGCGCCCAAGCGGAGCCATTCGACAAGCCGGTGTAAGCCGTTAAAATGCCGAGATGAACATACATTCTACCTATACTCCGGATCAGGCCTTTCAACTCCTAAAAGATTTAAAGTGTCCGTGGTGGATCGCAGGCGGTTGGGCGCTTGATTTGTTTATAGGAGAAACAACGAGAGATCACGAGGACCTCGATATTGCAATCCTTCGGCGCGATCAGTTTTTGGTACGTGATTATCTACGAAATTGGGAAATGCGGATTGGACTAGGAAACGGGGAAATAAGCGATGCCCAGTGGGATGGCGCAACTTATATTGAGGTCCCAGTACCTGCCATTTGGTGCAAGCAAGAGGAGCAGAAAGGGTGGGCGTTTGAATTTTTATTAACGGAATCAAATGAGGACCATTGGCAAAGCAGACGAGATCCAAGCATTACACTTCCATTAAACAAGATTGGTACGACAACCGCATCGGGCATTCCATATGTATTACCTGAAATAGTTCTCTCGTATAAAGCAAAAGAACGTGGTTTAGAAAAAGATCAAGATGATTTTAATAAGGTGCTTCCGCTACTCAACGAAAAACAACGAGGTTGGTTGAAACAAACTCTGGAAATAACAAACCCTGGCCATGCTTGGTTGAGACATTTATAAAGAGTAAGTTTTTATAGGAATTGAAAAAGTTGTAATTCCTTGGATACTTTAATCCAGTCAGGAGTTCTGAACCTGTCCAACTGGGGAGGCAGAATTGACACACCCCTCATGTGAGATACCATTAGCACGATTTCAACTATGAAAAAAAACTCATCAAAAAAGAAGATAGATAAGCTTTCTCCAGCCTTGAAGAAGTTTATTCAGCCTGATCAGAGGGTCACTTCAGGCACTCTTTCGGCAAACATCAAAAAGAGTAAAAATCCCGTAAGCGCATTTGCGGAGCGAACGCTTAATCACACCAATGGGGGAGCGACGATGGAAGCAGCATTATGGCTCAAAGACCACCTGAAAAATGGTGGAAAGTTGGTGGTGACTCTCGCTGGAGCACTTAGTTCATTCCAGATAGGAATCATGCTTGCCGAATTGATTCGCCAAAACAAAGTGCACTTGGTTTCTGCAACAGGAGCAAACCACGAAGAATCCTATTACCGCTATGTGGCGCATTCACACTACGCCAACATTCCTCGCTATACCGAACTCACGCCTCAGCAAGAAGCAGAACTTCGAGACGCAGGGCTTAGGCGCATCACCGACACTTTCCTCCCTGAGGATGAAAGCGTACGCATTATGGAACCGCACCTTTTGAAGATGTGGCATGAGGCTGCAAAGAAAGGGGAGAGCCACTACCCACATGAATACTTCCGCAGACTCTTTGCAGAGAAGTTAATCAAACCTGATGCAAAAGCAAACCCTGCTGATTGTTGGACACTCGCCGCATACGAGAAAAACATTCCTATTGTAGTGCCAGGTTTTGAAGACTCAACGATGGGTAACATTTTTGCAAGTTACACCTACAACGGCCCACACAAAAAGAAAGGGGACACGAGTGTCGAGGCAAGTGTCATGAAAACAGGTTTGGACTACTTCCACCTTATGTACGACTGGTATATGAAGGAGTCCAAAAATGCCCCAATAGCATTCCTGCAACTCGGCGGTGGTATTGCAGCAGACTTCCCAATTTGCGTTGTGCCATCACTCAAGCACGACTTACAGTTGAAAGGTGTGCGTGACTGGGCAGGGTTTGTTGAGATCGGTTCGTCTCCAATGTCGTACGGCTCATATTCCGGTGCAGGTGGTAAAGAGAAGATAACCTGGGATAAGCTTTCAACAACGAGCTACTACAACATCATTCAGAGTGATGTGACCGTTGCTTTCCCTTGGATCGCCGCTGTCCTTTTGGATTTGTAATAATCACAGAATCAATGGAACCCAAACGTAGCATTGACCCTCGTTGGACGACAATCTTAAAAATCACGCCACCGCGCGCCGATAAGCACAAGTGGTCACTGTACCCACGCAACCGCATTTTGCATTCGTTTAATCTGGAAAAATTTTCAAAGAAAGTAACAAGAGATGTAGAGCGGTATTTAGAAGAGAGCATTCAGGTTCAAAAAGTCGAACGAGCATTTAAAAAACGCTGGAGTCCGAAGGTGTATCATAAAAATACGTACCGGTTTCTTGATCTGGAAGAGCAGATCATGAAGACTATTCTGAAGCGGCTTAAAAAAGTGCTTGTGCAAAAGAAAAGCAGTTAGTCAGCGAACCGTCGCCTTCTCTAAATTGCCGCATCCTTATCGACTTATAGATTTCGATGGATTATTTACCCATTCGTACGAATTAGAGAATGGGGGAATGAGGTTAGTCCTCATTTTTGTAAAAAGACTGTTATGTTATAATTTTCCCATGGATAAGAAGATAGCAATCAAGACAAAAATGGGCACATATGATGCTGTTTTTTCTCCCAATACACCGCAAAGGGGATACACCGTTACGGTTCCGAAACTGAAAGGAATAGTGACATTCGGCGACACCCTCGCTGAAGCTAAGGAGAACGCCACAGAAGCAATCGAACTTCACTGTAAAACACTACTCTCGGAAGGAGTTGCATACGTCACTCCACAAATACGCTCGCACGCTTCCTAACCTAAAATGGGGATTGCTGTTAAAGCCGCACAACTGATCGCACTTCTGTTGAAACGAGGTTTTTATATCATCCGCCAACAGGGCGGTCATGCGCAACTCCAACACGTTATTGATCGGACACTTAGAGTGACCATCCCAAGAAGCTCGAAAGAACTCCCGCTCAAAACACTCAAGTCCATATTGAAACAGGCGCACATTCCGTGGAATGAATTCCTAAAAATGATTGGGCGATAAAAATAGTGACTGTTCCCATTTCCCTAACGACCTAGCCACTTATTCCAAAGAATTCTTTGGGTCTGTTGAATTGCCAAGGGTCACGAGTTTTGCATTTGTGTATATACGTCTTTTCCCATACTTTCCCAGTGGCATAGGGTTCTTTATCAAGCCATTCTTGCAATTTAACCTCTGACGAAAAGGACATCATGAGCATTGAGCCTTTTATACTTCCATCGTCATTGAGTAGCGCTGCTCCGTACCACATGTTTCCAGACGCAACCAACTCATCTCCAAGTGCAATATGTTTTTCACGAACCGCTGATCGGCGATTAGCCGCTTCTTTGTCGGTACCATCCATTCCTATCACTAAAAACTGCATAGACTTATTATACTCATCTTCACCGCATACATGGTAGCGAACCCGCACTCCATATCTCACACCGCTATCAGACTTTTCTTATTCTAGCTTTTTGCAAAAAGCTAGAATAGGTTTTGAGAGACTATTCTACTATTCCCGGGAATTAGACAATAAGAAATTTAAGTTATTCTTCTATCAACTTAACCAAAAGAGGAAATTCTTTGTACGGTTGTTTAAACATTGTTGAACCCATGTGCCCTTCCCCATGTAGAATAATCTGTACCCCTCCGAGGTTATCGAGCATGATTCGTCCCTGCTTGTCGTCGCATGTCCACGGGTCGTTATCTGAATTAATAAAAACCAACTTATCGGCCTTTCCTTTTATTTTTTCCCAATTGAAATCTTTTACATTCTTCTCGTCTTCGGGAGTTGCTCGCAACGCTTTCGCATACCCTGAAACTAAAATTGCTTGTTTAATTGGGCTTTCAATATTTTCTAAAATACTCAAAATTAACTGAGCACCAGACGAGTGGCCGATTAAAACTGTATCATTGGTGAATTTTCCATTCTTTAAGACAAAAGTCATGTTATCTCTCAGGTTGGGGATTTCAGAATTTGGTAATTCAGGAAGCCACACCTCAAAACCTCTTTCTTCAAGTTTCTCCTTCAAGTACGGAAACCAAAAGTCTGTATTTTTATCTTTGGTGCCGTGGAGAATTATGGCATTTTTCATTTTATTGAATTTTAGTTATCAAAGGTACCCGGTACCGTTTCCTTTAGTTTATATTTCCGCAATACGGACACTCATTTATATTCTGCGGCTCCTGAACTACTGAATTGAGTACAGCATATGTATCATGGTAACCAATAGATTTTTGATATGTTCTGCCACATTTTTTACATTTTTCTTGCCAACCCGCTACCGAGGCAGAATAGAGCGAATCACTAACCATAAAGGCACTTCCGCTCATTACAGAGCTCGGAGATGCGGATAAGGCACCACGTTTGTACGTAATATCTTCTTCTAGTTTTTCTATTTTCCCTTGCAGTTTTTCAATTTCCTTTTTTGTTTCGGTACTCGCGGGCTTCTTAATTTCCTCTTCCAATTTATTCTTGGTTTCTTTTGCTTCTGCAATTAATATAGAAGCGCCTTCTAGCTGTACCTTTATTCTTTCTACTTCCTCTGTCGCCAATTCTTTTTGCTTTTTAATTTCATCCCTATATTTCCTAATTTCCCGATCAACATTAATTTGTCGTATAGCAAAAAACGCAATTACAATAGCTACAATAATTCCAAAAATAGTAGAAATGGTTCCAATAAATACCAGTAGGGTATCGAATTGTGAATTCGCCGCTTGATAAATTTGTAGAAAATCTTGAATGGTTACACCCTTTTCATCCATAATTAAGATAATCCCACGAAATTCCAATTAATGAAACCTGCCACGGGCAATGAGAAAATCGTTTCAAAAACCCACTTAAGAGCGAGTGCCTGCTTTCTGGAACATTCGCAGGCGCAGTTGCATGGTTCGTCGTTTCGACGAAACTGCGCCGAGGACGAACAAAACCTGTAGCTGGACAGGTTTTGAGATTCCAGAAAGCAGGTGCGAGAGGAAACTCACCAACCAAACTGCTTCCCAACGTCCTCGCTCGTCTCTCTCCGTCGTGCGAGTTTTATTTCGCCGTCTTGGCAGATTATTTTTGCAGGGGAGGAAAGGAGACAGTGGTGTGAGGCAAGCGCGTCTTGGTACGCTCCCGTATCGTAGAAGGCAACATACTGGTGGTCGTTAGCATCCAAATCTTCAAGGCGAGGCATTGAGATGTTGCCACCACCTGCTGTGTACTTGTCGTCAGAGTCGCAGGAAGAGCCTGCAAACCATATGCGCTGAAGCTTTCTATTCTTCATATTGTTGGCTGGTGTGACATGCCACTTTTGCTTCAAAGCCCATGTGTCCAAAAGGTCGTTCATGAAGCTACCATCAATGATGTACCACTTGCGCTTGCCGTCTTCGCTCACGCTTTTCTCGGTCAATATTTTATAGAGAGTGATTTGTGCAGGTGCGGCAACATAGCGACCCCACTCAACAATGAGGTTTGGATGCTTGATGCCTGCTTTGTCGCAGTAGTTTTTTGCGGTACGAACTATTTTATTTATTGCTGACTTTCCTGTGTAGAATTTTCCTTTCTTTTCGTATGGCACTCCTGCACCACCACCCATGTCGATGGTGTCGAGGCCAGGATTTTTTATGCGGAGCTTCTCATAGATTTCGAGTGCACGCTTCAATGGTTCTACAAGGCCGTCTACCTTCTCAAGCTGAGAAGAGATGTGATAGTGGAGAACACTGAGGTTGCGGATTTTACCAAGCTTCACTATTTCGTCTTCGCGGAAGCCGTAGCGGTTAAATCGTTTATCCCAGTGTGATTGCACACGGATATTCATGTTGAGACGAATGCCTGTTTCGCCTTTGAAGTTTTTCAAACGCTCGAGTTCGTTGTAGTCCTCAATAATAGGAATGACGGTGAGACCTTTTGCTTTGAGTTCTTCAATGAGGGTTATGTAGGCTTCAGTTTTTGGTCCATTGCAGATGACACGAATTTTCGGATTGAACTTTTGTTCCAAGAGCATCTTCTTTACGAGCCAGAGTTCGTTGACTGACGCTACATCAAAGTGCCCACCTTCTGAAACGACAGGAAGTACGAACTCCTTGTTCTGATTTACCTTCATCGCGTAGTGGTAGTAGAACTTACCCTTGTAGCCGTAGAGTTTTATGTACGCATCAAAGATATCGATGAGGTTGCGAACACGATTTTCGAGAATGTGAGGGAAGACAATCTCCAAAGGGGAGCCGTACTTCTTAATAAGGTTCGGGATGTTGTATTGGTAGTTGCCCTCCTTCACCATCAAATCGCCATCAGGGGTGATGTCGAAGTATTGCGTGTTGTACTCGTCCTGGCCGAGTTTCCAGAACTGCTTGTAGTTTTTTTTAGATCGAGGCATTGGATTCTTCTAGAGGGCGTTATTTTAAAGAAACCTACCAGAATGTCAAGAATCTGGTATCGGAAGATTAGCACCTAATAACAGTCATTAATAGTACAATGCACAGAATGGATTCGTCGGAGTTTTTCAAAGGGAAGCGAATAACCCTCATGGGTTTGGGGCTCTTGGGTCGTGGAGTAGGGGATGCAAAATTTTTAGCTGAACGAGGGGCAGAGCTCATCATTACCGACCTCAAAGATGATGAACAACTACGTGCATCGCTCGATGAGCTGAAACAGTTTTCAAACATACGCTACCGTCTTGGTGGACACGAGCTCGAAGATTTTAGAGACAGAGATTTTATTTTAAAGGCAGCGGGAGTACCCATTGACTCTCTTTATATAGAGGAGGCACGCAAGAATGGAATTCCTATCAAAATGAGTGCGTCGTGGTTTGCCGAGCTTTCAGGGATTCCGGTTGTTGGTGTGACAGGTACACGAGGGAAGTCCACTGTCACACATTTGCTCGAGGACATCATGAAGCGTGCGGGAATGCATGTGTTGCTTGGAGGTAATGTGAGGGGAGTTTCAACATTGGCATTGTTGCCGGAGGTAACACAAAACTCTATAGCGCTCATGGAACTTGATTCGTGGCAGTGCCAAGGCTTTGGAGATGCAGGTATCAGTCCCACTCTCGCTGTATTTACCACCTTCATGCCTGACCACATGAACTATTACAGAGATGATTTGGATTTGTATCTTAACGATAAGGCTCAAATTTTTCTTAATCAAAAACCTGATGACACGCTGGTAGTTGGCGCTCAAGTGGCGCCTGTACTTAAGAAAAAATACGGATCGAAAATTCTCTCCCATGTTGTTGTAGCTGATCCTGCGTACTTCCCGAGCGGTTGGGAAATAAGTATGCTCGGTGTGCACAACCTCCTGAACGCTATGTGCGCCATAGAGACTGCACGAGCGCTTGGTATTGATGAGGAAGTTATTAAAGAATCCGTCGCTACCTTTAAAGGGGTACCTGGACGTTTGGAGTTTTTACGAGAGATTCATGGAGTCGGTATTTATAATGACAACAGCTCCACTACTCCCGAGGCAACGCTTGCGGCTCTTCGTGCTATTCCTGGATCCCGTGCCATTTTAATAATGGGTGGAGCGGATAAGGGGCTTAGTATGCAAGAGTTATTGTCTTTTGTTCCTGCCTATGCGAAAAGAGTAATTCTTCTTACGGGGAGCGGAACGGAACGACTTGTGACATCTAACATTGCAACATTCATGAACGCTCCAGTATATGACCGACTGGAAGATGCACTTAAAGACGCTATGGATTCTGCGGTAGAAGGAGATTTAATACTTTTTAGTCCCGCCTTCGCATCATTTGGTATGTTTAATAATGAGTTTGATAGAGGAGATCAATTTGTTGAGTTGGTTAAAAAACTATAATATTTAAAAATGAAAAAGCTTCTCGTGTTTCAGCACATCTTGCGCGAGCATCCGAGCAATATTGCAGAGTATGCACGAGACCGAGGCGTTACTCTTGATGTGATAGGACTTTGGAAGTCGGAGCCGATTCCTGATGTTTCTTTGTATGACGGACTCATTGTCCTTGGGGGTCCCATGGGTGTGTATGAAGAATACACAGGCAAAAAAGAAGAATTGGATGCGATACGAAAACATGTTGGCACCGTACCCATGCTAGGTATCTGTTTAGGGTCGCAACTATTGGCGCATGCGTTGGGGGCGAAAGTGTATCCTCATACTATCGATGGGAAAAACATAAAAGAAGTTGGCTACTATACCATTCGGCAAACTCCGGAGGGAAAAAATTCGTCGCTTTTCAAAGACTTACCAGAACAGATGAAGGTGTTGCAGTGGCATGGTGACACATTCGATATTCCAGAAGGTGCCATTCATACCGCGATGACACCAACATGCAAGAATCAAGCGTTCTCGATAGGAAGCACGCACGGATTACAATTCCATGTTGAGGCGACACCAGAGATGGTTGCAACATGGGTGGAGAGAGATTCTGAATGGACGCACACCGATTTTGATTTGGACGAAGAGCGTATTTTGAGAGAGGCAGAAGAAACAGCTCCCCTCATGAAAGAGCACTGCTATAAAATTCTCGACAACTTCCTTTCGGTTTGATGGTTATTTGAATCTAAGCGCTAAACCCTATACTCTAAGCTCTATGCGCATCCACATGATAGGTATTGGCGGAATTGGTATGTCTGCTTTGGCACAGCTGTATCTTCGTGATGGGCATACGGTGAGTGGCTCCGATAGAGAAGTGTCACCAACCACCGAGCTTCTAGAAACGAAAGGTGTTCGCGTGTCTATTCCTCAGAAATCTGAAAATGTTCCAGCGGGTGCAGAAATAATTGTGTACTCGGATGCGGTGTGGGAAGACAATCCTGAACGCATTTGTGCAAAAGAACTCGGATTGAAACAAATTTCGTATTTTGAAGCACTCGGTGAAGTTTCAAAAGGGAAGCGAACCATTGCAGTAACAGGGACACACGGCAAGACGACGACGACGGCACTCATTGCAAAAATTCTTAAAGACGCAGGGAAAAATCCAACCGCAATAGTCGGCTCCATTGTTCCTGAGTTTGGTAGTAATTTTCTCTCAGGTACGAGTGACATTTTTGTTGTTGAGGCATGTGAGTATAAAGACCACTTATTGAAACTCTCTCCCACAGTGTTGGTGCTCACGAATGTTGAGTGGGATCACACCGATTGGTTTCTAACGTTGGAATCCGAGATTGAAACATTTGCAAAATCAGGGGAGAAACTTCCCGCTGGTGGAGCATTGGTTACGAATGTAGGAGGGTCAAACATTGCGCCCGTTGTGGCACGCACGAAAGCGCGAGCGATTTCCTATGTGGATGAAATCGTACCGGAGCTTCAGCTTATTGGTGACTTTAACTTAATGAATGCTCGTGCAGCGAAATCTGCAGTGAAAGCGTTGTTCCCAGATATCGCTGATTCAGTTATCGATAAAAGTCTTTCAGAATTTAAAGGAACATGGAGAAGATTTGAAGTGAAAGGGGAAACAAAAGAAGGTGCCGTAGTCATTGATGACTACGCACATCATCCAAGCGCTATTGAAGCGACCCTCAAAGCTACGCGTGCAAAGTTTCCTGATAAAAAAATCATAGTTGCATTTCACCCTCATCTCTATTCACGCACCCGTGACCTTATGGATGGATTTGTACACGCTTTTGTTGATGCTGACGAAGTGGTTTTTGCTCCAATTTATCCTGCGCGTGAAGAACCAATTGAAGGAGTAACCAGTGATGTGCTTGCTGAGAAAATCCGCGCCACTGGTAAATTTGCACAAGCGTTTAATTCGCTTGAAGCGGTTGAAACATATCTTCGTTCAGTATCTGCGTCGGACACTATTCTTATGACGATGGGGGCAGGAGACATTTATAAGGTGGCTGATGCGCTCGCCTTGAATTGACAATGAGTGCTGAGGGAGTACATTTTCTTTATGCTAGAAAAAACACAACATGTGCCGAGGCGAAAATCTTTTATGCACGGAGGGCCACTTCGCAGACTGGTCGCTGGCTGTGCAGTCGAAATAGTCCGGAGTAGTATTAGGCGCGAGAAACGACTTCGGCAATCTGATAGGAACCCTCTGAAGATTTTTGTGCCAAAGTCTAACTCAGGCCCTTATCCCACCCTAGGAAATCTTTAAATTGAGTGCGTATCCTCATAGAGTCCTTGTGATACCGTAGAGCCATGGCTGGAACCTTGTTTGTAGTTGCGACTCCGATAGGGAACTTGCAGGATATTACCCTCCGCGCGCTTTCAACATTGAAGAGTGTTACCAGAATTGTTGCGGAAGACACGCGTGTCACAAAAAAACTTTTAGATAGGCATGATATTCATGTGCCACTTTTCCCACTGCACGCTCACTCATCTCGAGCGCAATTTGATAAGGTTGCAGAAATGGTGGCCTCAGGCGAGAATATTGCACTAGTAACAGATGCAGGAACTCCTGGTGTTTCAGATCCCGGTGCATTAATTGTCAGGTTAGTCCGTGAAAGGTGCGGTGAAAAATCTGTTGTACCAATTCCTGGAGTCTCTGCCGTGGTAACAGCACTTTCAGGTTCTGGAGTACCTGCCGATGAGTTTGTTTTTTTAGGGTTTCTTCCGCATAAGAAAGGAAGACAAAAACTACTTGATGAAGTTGTTCTTATGAAGCGTGCGGTTGTGATGTATGAATCTCCACATCGCATCATGAAGCTTTTGGAAGAGCTTGTCGCCCGTGTTCCTGAAAGGCATGTGGTTATTGCCAAGGAGCTTACGAAGATGTTTGAGCATATTGCAGGAGGCACAGCACTTGAGGTACAGGAACGCCTAAAAAATGGGGATATCTCAGGCAAAGGGGAGTTTGTTGTCATCTTGGCTAGCCCCTAGCCATTAGGGTGTAGGGAGGGGCGTGACTTCTTTCTTTTTTGTTTCCCTAGTGGCTAAACCCTAGTGGCGATTGGCTAGTCTTGCT
Source organism: Minisyncoccota bacterium (assembly GCA_041658485.1). Classification (GTDB taxonomy): domain Bacteria; phylum Patescibacteriota; class Minisyncoccia; order Phycocordibacterales; family Phycocordibacteraceae; genus Phycocordibacter. The sequence goes on along the minus strand of JBBAAE010000007.1, from coordinate 7,633 downwards.
ATACTCTTTCTATGTCAAAAGGCTCCACTATTTTAGTTCTCGGTTTTCTCCTCGCATTCTTGCCGTTCACGGGTTTTCCAAATGGTATTAAATTGGCCTTTACTGTTTTGTTCGGAATTATTGTTATGGTGCTTGGCTTCCTTGTCCGACAAGAGCGCTTGTGGCTTATGCGTGCAATTTCAGGAGAACATAAAACTGATGCATATACAGAGAATGGTCCTTCTTTTGCAAACACCGCCCCTGTTGAGAAGGTGTAACTTTCATTTATGAAAGAGGTAGTAAATATAGATAGGACAGGCCCAGGTGGTGAGTATCCGTGCATCGGAGGATGCGGAGGCAAGCTCAGTATGCCTAATAAATGTTGCGTTCTTTGTTCAATAGCTCGCAAGTGCTAAGTGAACGACAAACATACTTCTAGCTTAGGTCTCTTGGCTTCGGTACAATGAGCTTTATGGCACAAGCTCCTAAGGAAATTTTAGAGCGAGTGAAAAAACTTCGTGAGGCGATTAATCATTATCGCTATCTCTATCATGTAGAAGATAGGGAGGAGATTCCTGAAAGTGCAAGAGATGCCTTAATGCACGAACTCGCACTTTTAGAAGATCAGTATCCAAAATTAGTGAGATCGGATTCTCCAACGCAACGCATTGCTGGAGCACCACTACCTGAATTTAAGAAAATAAAACATTCAATCGCCCAGTGGTCATTCAATGATGTGTTTACAGAAGAAGAATTTCGTGCGTTTGATGCACGAGTGCAAAAGGGGGTTACCGGGAGTTTTGGGAAACAGGCGCAAGCTACCTATGCAATTGAGTTGAAGATCGATGGGCTCAAGATTGTGTTCACCTACAAAAATGGAGTTTTAGAAACAGCAGCGACAAGGGGGAACGGAAAAGTAGGTGAGGATGTCACTCAAAATATTCGCACTATCCAATCGGTCCCACTTGTATTGAATGAGCCTGTCGACATTGTTGTTGAGGGTGAAGTATGGATGGGAAAGAAGGCACTTCAGGAATTGAATCGTCGAAGAGAAAAGGACGGCGAGGCAGTTTTCGCAAATCCACGTAACGCAGCGGCAGGAACCATTCGTCAGCTTGACTCTAAGATTGTTGCGTCACGCAAACTTGATACTTTTATATATGATATTGCGCACATCACTGGGCATATTCCTGATACTCAAATTGAGGAACTTGAATATCTGAAAAAGCTTGGCTTCAAAGTAAGTAAGGATGCAGTGCAGGTGGCGGATTCGAACGGAGTAATTACATTTTGGAAGGCATGGCATACAAAGAAAGACAGACAGGATTATTTAATTGATGGCATCGTGGCGAAAGTAAATGAACGTGCGTATCAAGAACTTCTTGGATACACGGGGAAAGCTCCACGGTTTGCCATTGCATTCAAGTTTCCTGCAGAGCAAGTAACTACTGTCGTCGAGGAAATTGCACTTCAAATAGGTCGTACCGGCATTCTTACTCCTGTTGCACATCTGAAGCCTGTTTCTGTTGGGGGTGTCGTTGTGTCGCGTGCGACTTTGCACAATGAAGATCAAATTAATCGTCTCGATGTTCGTATTGGCGACACCGTAGTGATTCAGCGAGCGGGCGATGTTATTCCAGAAGTGGTGCAGGTGGTACCAGAGCTTCGGCCAGAGCATTCAAAGCCGTATTGTTTTCCAAAAAAAGTTTCTGAGTGTGGGGGAGACGGTTCGATAGAGCGGGTGCCAGGGATGAGTGCGTGGCGGTGTGTTAATAGAACCGGATCAGCGGAGCAACGTCGTCGGTTTTATCATTTTGTTGGTAAACACGCTTTTGATATTGAGGGAATGGGACCACGCACCGTTGATATTTTAATGGATGAAGGATTGTTGACCAACTACGCAGATATTTTTACCTTGACTGAAGGTGATGTCGAAGGACTTGAGGGGTTTGCCGAGCTCGCATCGAAAAATTTAATTGAAGGTATTCAAGCACGAAAGAAAATTTCACTCGACAGGTTTCTTATTGCGCTCTCGATTGGTCAGGTTGGCGAAGAAACCGCACGCGATCTCTCGGCACATTTTAGAACACTTGAACGTGTAAGAGGTGCTTCAGTTGAAGAATTGCAGTCAATAGAGGGGGTTGGCGATATCGTTGCTCTCTCACTTCATGAATGGTTCAGGAATAAGGAGCATGTCGAGCAGTTGGAACAGTTACTCAAAGAAGTGACGGTAGAGAAAGGTGAGACACGCAAAGTTGGCGCCTTCAGTGGTCAAACATTTGTTCTTACGGGTACGCTCGATGCACTTTCGAGGGAAGAGGCTGGAGCAAAAATTCGTGAGCGAGGAGGAAGTGTCTCGGGCTCTGTCTCGAAGAAAACGAGCTACGTGGTGGCAGGCACGGATCCGGGCTCGAAATATGACAAGGCACAGAAGCTCGGGGTAAAGGTGCTTACCGAGAGGGATTTCCTCAAGTTTTTGAGCTAGAATCAACTCTTTCTATAAGAATCCGAAATATAAGAAAAGGTATTGACAAAATATAATAAATAGTATATAGTATTGAACTGTGTTAGACGGAAAAATAGAAGCTGGCGGCAAAACCCCGGAAAGGGCAAAATGGGCTTTTTATGCTGGATTTAATACTAAAGCGGAAGCACTAACCTATATTAAGGGTTACGATAGGAAAAAATTTCGAGTAAGAAAAAATCCTAAAAGGGACCTAACTTCCGTCTTTGGTGCTTTCGATGCACTTTCTGGGCGTACGGGTACGGGTACAGTTACTGAATATCCTTGGCTGGTTCAAAGAAAGAGAGATAGCTAAATTCCGATTTCGGTATTCAAGAATTTCCTGCTTTGATAATTTCTACTTGATGCTACGATATTGCCTGATGGCAATCAGCGCTGATGATGTACGGAAACTGGCGGTTTTAGGACGCCTTTCTCTCACGGATGAGGAAATAACTAAACTCCAAGGAGAGATTGAGTCTATTGTTGCGTATGTTGATGTGATACAAAAAGTGCCACTACCGGAAACATCTAACACATCAACTCATCTCGATTTAGAGAATGTAATGCGAGAAGACGAGAATCCTCACGAAGCTGGTAAATACACCGAGGCTCTTTTGGTACAAGCACCACGAAGAGAGGGTGATTATGTAAAGGTTAAAAAAGTGTTGGGTTGATTATGGAGCTTACAGATTTATCAGTAAAGGAATTAGGAGAGGGTTATCGTGCCAAGACTTTTTCTGTAGTTGATGTGGCAAAGGCACATCTTGTTCGCATTGAGAAAGAGAATCCTGTGCTCAATGCATACTTAGAAGTTTTTGATGATGTTATTGCGGAAGCCGAGCGTGCTGAAAAAATTCTTGCTGACAAGGGGGCTGGGGCACATTTGCTTACGGGTATTCCTATAGCAGTGAAGGATAATATTTTAATACAAGGGAAGAGGGTAAGTGCGGCATCAAAAATGTTGGAGAATTATGTTGCAACATACGATGCGACAGCAATCACTCACCTTAAGAATGCCGGAGCTTTTTTCCTTGGTCGCACCAACATGGATGAGTTTGCTATGGGTTCTTCTACAGAGCACTCAGCGTACGGTGTAACAAAAAATCCACATGACATCACACGAGTGCCAGGGGGTTCATCTGGGGGTTCGGCGTCAGCCGTCGCTGCGCATCTTGCGCCGATTGCACTTGGTTCTGAAACCTGTGGATCAATTCGTCAGCCAGTGAGCTTGTGTGGCCTTGTGGGACTAAAGCCAACCTACGGAGAAGTGTCACGTTCAGGGCTCATCGCTATGGGTTCTTCTTTGGATCAGATAGGCCCTATTGCCCGAACTGTGTACGATACAAAACTTGTATTTGACACTATTCGCGGACAGGATTCTCTCGACGGTACGACATTGCCAAATCAAGGAGAGACACGGGTTTCTAATAAGCGTATTGGTGTCCCGCGTGAATTCGTAAAAGATGCACAGCCTGATGTTCGTGAGAATTTTGAAAAGACGTTAGATACACTTCGCAGTAAAGGATATGAAATTGTTGATATAGAATTTCCCTCCGCTCCATACGGACTCGCGGCGTATTACATTGTGATGCCAGCAGAAGTGTCTACAAATTTGGCGCGACTCGATGGTGTGCGATACGGACTTTCATATGAAGGAAAAAATCTTCTCGATGAGTACGAGCAGTCGCGCGCGAGGGGGTTTGGCGCTGAAACAAAACGCCGTGTCATGTTAGGGGCGTATGTGCTCTCAAGTGGATATTACGATGCGTACTATAAACGGGCGACTGCACTTCGAAGTGTCATTGCAGAGGATTTAGCAAAAGCATTTGCAGATGTTTCTTTTATTGCAACTCCAACGACACCGGGGCCTGCATTTAAAATAGGGGAGAAAAGTGATCCTGTGTCTATGTATTTGGAAGATATATTCGCCGCCCCAGCAAACTTAACAGGCATCCCTGCAATATCAGTTCCAATGAATATGGTGGTTCGTGACGGAGTGTCATTGCCGGTCGGTGTTCAGTTTATGAGTCCGAAGCGCACTGAAAGCTCGCTGTTTGATATTGCCCGAGACCTCATAGGTGAGACTCTATGACCGACCCTGTATATCTTTCGTATGTCAACATTCAATATTGGTACTGTGTTATTTATTCAATTTTTGGTGGGACATGTACAGAAGTAGATTCAATTAATGGCAATGTAGAGGCAACGCTTAGTGCGGGCGCAAATGTTGGCGCTCAATCAGGGAAGGTTGATTTTTGGAGTTGGCTTTTTGGTGGGGGTGCTTCAACTGATGTTGTATCCGCATCGGCGCCAGTAGTGCATGGAGGCTTGTTTGGTCCTATGCTCGATACCATTTTCTTTTTCGGTAACCTCATTGGAGCATTTATATCTTTTCTTTGGTCTATATATAGTTTTTTGGCATACACTGTTTCAGGGCTTCTATTTCTCGCCATCGTAGGTCTTCTTGTGTATCTTTTTTCTATTCGCTTCAGTGAAGGAGCACTGTATGGTTCACTGCCACCGCAATCAATTAATGTGCACCCGCTTCGAGACCGATGGCAATTACTTTTGAACGGCACTCGCTCTAACGATCCAAAGCTTTGGCGACAAGGGATTTTGGAAGCCGACATAATTCTAGGAGAAGTTCTTACTAGTGTCGGATATATTGGAAAAACAACTTCAGGTCAAATTTTGTTGGTACCTGAAAATGCTTTTGTGACACTTCCTTTTGCATGGGAAGCTCATCGTATTCGAAACTTTGTGAGTGCGTCTTCTTCAAATTATATTCTTACGCAACAAGAAGCATTTCGTGTGATGAAACTCTACGAGCAGGTGTTTCAGGAATTTAATTTTATTTGACGCAAAGCGTCAATGCAGAATGAAGGCGTGGCTTGAAATCGATGTTGGAATGAGTTATTGTCTTTAAAGCTGACAGCTGGAACCTAAAAGCTAAAAGCTGATTACTATAGCGGGGTGGAGGAGTGGTACCTCAGGAGGCTCATAACCTCCAGACCCAGGTTCGAATCCTGGCCCCGCAACAAGCATGAAAAAAGCCTGGCTTTCGCTAGGCTTTTTTCATAGCTTTTGCGAGGGCAGCGAGACGAGCGGTCGTCTCGCGTCAGGATTCGAATGGCGGAGCAATGTTTTCCGTCCCGGAAAACTGCGAGCCGGGCCTGCGACCGAGCCGAACATGGGTGAGGCGGGAGTTGTAGGCGAATCCTCCGATGACGACTGCTCGTCTCGCGTCAGGATTCGAAGTCCTTTGCTATATTTTTGAGAAGCTTTGCTTTGAAAAAATAGCAAAGGTGTACAGCTCCTGTAGGGAGAGAATCCTGGCCCCGCTGGGCTTTTTCTTAGGTTTCTATACACTACGTTATATGAAACAAGAAGGTGCAGTTATTTCTACAGACAATCCGTTTGAACAATTGCGGGAAAAAGTTCATGTTGATATGGAGCTTGCAATTGCACGGCGTATAAAGGAAAATCCTACCCCGACAGAAGAAGAATTGCTGATAGGTGCTTTCAAAGAAATGATTGAGCCTCAAGTACAAAATGCAGTAATGGAATTGTGTCGGAAGGGGTATTCAACTGCATCATCGGGTTTTGGGGGGCTGGATGGGGGTCAGACTATTGATGGCTACTTTGTGTTGGACGAAAAAACTAAAGCAACCTTGGAAACTATGGGAGTTGAAGTGCTCACTGGTGCAGATACTGGACTGAAGTTCTTAAAATCCGACTACACTTCATTACATTTCAAACCATTAACCCTTGATTTGCAGGAGATAGAAAAACAATGGACCGCTATCGTTGAGCAGATACCTACACGTGGTTTTATTGCGGAGCCTTCAGTGAACGGTACTGAATTTCAAGAAAAATATGCTCCGCATAGAACAGACATTGAGCAAAAACGAATTGAACGAATGCTTATTCTCCAAAAAATGGCGCCTTGGAAAGTAGAGCAACTTCAAAAGCGCTTGAAAGAACTCACTGGTAAATAGTGTTAGTAAGTCACTCCATTTCCTTCAGTTCTTTTTACGGTTACTATACTAGCTCATGCAAGCATTAATACTCGCAGGTGGAGAAGGGAAGCGACTTCGTCCGCTCACGGACGACAAGCCAAAGGCAATGGTGCTTTTAAATGGCCGTCCGCTTATTGAATACGTCATTGATGAACTGCCTGATACGGTTTCGGATATTGTCATGAGCGTCGGATATCGCGACGATGTACTCCGTGCGCATTTTGGAGATTCATGGAATGGGCGTCCTATCCGCTACGTCCAGCAGGAAGGTCAGTTTGGTACGTGGTATGCAATGCGTCTCGCAAAAGATTTCATCAAAGAAAAATTCATAATGGTCCAATGTGATGATATTGGTGATAAGAAAGCATTTACTGAAGGTTCCAAATACGACTACTCTGTTTTCGCGATGCATGAGGAACATCCAGAACGCTATGGTGTCGTAGAGCAAAACGAAGACGGTACTTTAAAATGTATCGTGGAGAAGCCCGAGCATCCATCGGGGAATTTTGTGACTACGGGGGCGTGGATTCTTTCACCTGATGCCTTTAAGGTAGAACTTTTCAAAAATGACCGCCTAGGTGAATATTTTATGACTGATCTCGTGTCTGAAATTGCAAAAATAAAACCTGTCCACGTCGTTGAGCAGAATCAATGGATTACCGTTACCTATCCTGAAGATGTTGCGGTAGCAGAAACACTTTTGAGGACGGCCTAAATAATGATAGATTAGTCTCATTGTCGGGATAGCTCAGGTAGTTAGAGCGAGGGACTCATAAGCCCTAGGTCGGAGGTGCAAGTCCTCCTCCCGACACCAAGCGAAGCGCAGGAGCGGGAGAGTATCGCAGAGCGATACGTGAGGACTTGCATACCGGAAGACGCCACGTCTCCCTTGTGAGGGTTCATGTCGCTTGGCGACAGACGAGGTGGGATCGTCTCCCCCGGCATCTGCAAAAACCTTTCCTTACTTAATTGTGTGCATAAATCGTCTAGTATAATAACCTATCACAAGATATAATACATTCATGCCTGTCTACAAAAAAGTAGATAAGAATTTTTTCAAAAAGTGGAGTGCTGAGATGGCGTATGTGTTGGGATTTTTTGCTGCGGATGGGTACATAACGCTCAATAA
>JBBAAE010000006.1:0-52072 GCA_041658485.1 Minisyncoccota bacterium | reverse complement strand
TAAATATCTTTTGTGATGCGTACATCATCAATACAGTATTTAATTACTTTTTCTTTCTTGCCCTCGTTCCACCATTTTATGGCATCGAGCCCGTTACCGCTTTTCTTTTTGCCCAAGGTTCCCGAAGCGACTGAATCAAGTTTGATGCGTCTTCCGAGGACATTCTTTATTTCCGCCAGCAGGTCTAAACTTCTAATTTTTGTAAGGTCGCCCGCGTAGTACCTATTGAGAATTGGAATATCAAAATGGTCTGAGTTGTAGCCGATAAGCAAATCTGCGCGCTCTAAGATGGGCCAGAGCTTGGGTAGTTCTTCCACTTCATACGAAGTAAATAGGTCGGTTTCTGTATCGTGAATACAGGCCACCGTGAGGTTCATGGTTGATGGGTCGAATGCGCCACCTATGGCGGCATTTGTGGTTTCAATGTCGAGAGTGATTCTTCGCATGGAGAGCAGGGGATAGCGTTTAGGGTTTAGTGTTTAGGAAAGATGGGATTTCGGAAAGAGGAAGGGTTTGTTCGGAACTAGTGGCGAGGGTTTTGATGGTGAGCGTGCCAGATTCTTTTTCTTTCTCTCCGTAGACTGCAAAGTAGGGTATAGCAAGCTTCAGTGCTGTTTTTATATGGTCACCTATTTTTTCATGTTTCATTCCAACGGCGACATTTACCCCACTCTTCCGTAAAGTGTCTGCGACACTCGCAAAATTTTCAGATTCACTTTCACCTGCCGGTGCAAGATAGAGATGTGTTGCGGGAGTGAGGGCAGGCATAAGGTCGTGTGTTTCTAAGAAATCTCTGGCGATAACGTCGCCCATAGCAAATCCAACAGCAGGTACTTCTTCAGAGCCGTACTGACCTACAAGGTTGTCATATCTGCCACCGCCAAACATAGAACGCTTGTTTTCAGGATTAGTATCGAACACTTCGAAAACGATGCCAGTGTAATACTGAAAACCACGCACAATTTCAGGATTGAACTCAGTATTAGTGATGCCGAGTACTGCCAGAAGCCTCCGAGTTTCTGCAATGTCGGGACTCTCATTGATCTCAAATACACCACCAGCAAGAGCGCTCATCTCATCTTCGTATTCCTCGTGCGGAATTTTTCCTTTCCTGTCCATGAGCGCGGCAATTTTTTTGTGGTTTATTGCGGGGATGTCACGACGAGCAAGTTCGGCGTTCAATGCTGATCTGCTTCCAATTTTTATTACGAAGTCAGTGTCGGATGCACCGAGTTCTATCATCACACGGTGGGCAAGCGCAATGACTTCTACATCCGCAGTTATTCCTGTGACACCAAAAAGATCAGCATTCAACTGCCAAAATTCGCGCAGTCGTCCTCGCTGTGGTCGCTCGTAGCGGAAGAAATTTTGAATGGAGTACCAACGAAGAGGGAAGCCAAGTTCTCGTTTACGGCTCGCCACCATGCGGGCAACTGTTGGCGTCATTTCAGGGCGCAGAGTAACGGAGCGATCGCCACGGTCAGTAAATGTATATGTCTGTTCATTTACTATCTCCTCACTTGTTTTTGCCATATAGAGCTCTGTCGACTCCAAAATAGATGCATTGTATTCCTCGTAGCCAAAAGACTCTGATGCACGACGCATAGCACCAAAAATGTGTTTTTGTGCTCGCTCGTCCTCAGGATAAAAGTCCCGAACGCCTTTGTAAGGATCGATATTCATCTTAGTTTATCCATGCGCCTCAGGTTTTGCACCGAATACACGAAGTTTTTCTTCTTGTGCCTCTCGAATAATTTTCTCTATACTCACAGGGTTTGGGATCTCACTCATGAGAAATTCTGCTTTTGCTGCGGCTGTTTGTACCTTGATACTGCCGAAATTGAGTACGGTACCTACAATGCCATCAACATGCGTTTCTATATCTTGAATATGATCGAGCGTTAGAAGGGTCGCAACATTACGGTTGAAAAATCCGATTTGATCTATATCGATAATACGCCAGTTAGTGATTATCCAGAGGTCGTAGTAATAATCTGTCCAGCGTGCAAATAAGAGGTGCCAAATAATAAGTGTCCAAAGAGAAGCAAAAAAGATTACCGCGCCACCTGGTATAGGTGGAAATCCTCCGCCTTGTGCAGAAATTCCAAATGCTATTGGTATTAAAAAGAATGGAGCAATAAATAGAACGGCGAGCCAGAAAACTTCACGGAACAGTACGAACCAGTGGTGACGGACCACCGCGACGACACGCTCGCCGTCTCTGAAATCTTTGAGCTCAAATGGGTTGTATGACATGTGTTATAGAGCTCCAATACCTGTGAGCATGCCGCCGATGAGGATAACAATGCCTATCAGGTATACCGGTATGGCAATCCATACTAAAGGGTACATGAACCCAAAGCGGAGCCAGTGGAAGAGTTCCGCAAAAACGAAGTACGCGGTTACTACCAGAGCAATTGCAAAGAAAAACCAAAATATCATCCCAGCATCTGTAGGCAATGTGGTTACTGGAGGCATAGAACTATTATGCCACGAGGTAGGGGTTAGGGTATAGCGTATAGCGGAGTTTACTAAACCCTAGCCACTAAACGCTAAACCCTCTTGAGGATGCTGTAGCGCAACACACCATACTGATCTTGTTTGGTTTCAGCACTAAAGTCATGTTCTTTGGCGCATTTTTGAATCATTTCTGCGTGTTCAGGTTCATGTTCGATATACATAAGTCCCTTAGGGTTTAGGTGCGCCCCTGCTTTGAGAATTAATCTTCGTATGAGCGCAAAGCCATTCTCGTCAGCAAACAGTGCTTTTTTAGGCTCATAGGCGAGCACTGAGGGTTCAATTAAGTTAAGGCGACTTTCTGATAGGTACGGTGGATTTGCGCACACAATGTCATATGAATTAGTGATGCCATCCCAAACGTCGGTGCGTATCACAGCGGTTCGTGTTTCTTCGATGTCATTCTCCCATATGTTTTTTGTAATTGTAGAGAAGTGATTTGTATCGATTTCTCCGAAATCAACTTGAACATCAGGGATATGCTTGAGCAATGCCACACCAACACATCCCGATCCGGCAAATAGATCCAAAAACCGAAGCGGTTTTTGGACAGCTTTAAGGCTCCCGATTTGTCCAAGAGCAAAGCGATTGGATACAAATTGCAGTCCCCTTGGGGGGTGCCAGCTTTCAGCTTTCAGCTTTTGTAAAATAGCTTCGACCCAAAACTCTGTCTCAGGACGGGGAATCAAGGGGCGTGAGTCCAAGAATATTTTACAATCTAAAAATGGAACGAAGCCAATCACGTAGGCGAGTGGTTCACCGTTCTCGATTCGTACAACATCAGCATCGTATGCTGAATTTTTTACGCCGTTATACTTTTCTCGAAGAAGAAATTCTTTTTCCACTGCTCTATTTGAAGAATAATCCATGATTCACATGGTAGTATCTCACAGATGAGCTTTAATACTCCGCAAGTGCATACAGTGAGGTTATTTTTTCTCCGACATCAGCTGGTTCTTATATTGGTCGCAATAGTTATTGCACTTTCTTCTGGCGGTGCATATGTGTGGGCACAGGTGAAGTCAGCTGAGTCAGCAATACACTACCAAACACCAGAAGAGGCAGATGTGTATGTCCGTTTTGATATGGAGGTATACGATTCCATAACTACTAATTATTGGATGAAGTCTGAGGATTTAAAGTTGCCAGAGTTGTTTCGACTATCCGTGGAGAAAGTCACAGCCACAACAACAGTATTAGTTACTCCTGACAGGGCGGGCACCTCAAAGATGCTTGAGGGCGCCTTTAGATTGGCAACTTCCACTGAAAATAAACGACAAATAGCGCTGAATATCGGTGCCGTTGTTTTGTATAATCTTCCTCCCGCAGGTCGCGATGGGATTCTTTCAAAAAAAGAAGAGGTAGCGCTTCGAGAAAATGTAAGCAACATAGATACATCAAAAGATTTATATCAAAATCTTGGACTTGAGAAAGGCGCCACTCCTGAGGAGGTAACGCTAGCATATAAGAAGAAGGCGGCAATTTTTGCGAACGCGACCTCAACTGAAGACAAGGCCGTTCTTGCTCAAGCGGTATACGCAAAATCCGTACTCACAAATGTAAATTCAAAAGAATTGTATGATTCAGCAGGTATAGAGCCTACGGTATTTCCACATACGCTCGGATCCACGCTCTATCTTCATATTAATAAAATATCCCCAACAACTCTTCGGGAATTTGGTCTTGCGATTGATGCGGCATCAACAACACCAGGGCTTAGCAGTATGGTCTTAGACTTGAGAGGGAACATTGGTGGATCACTAGACTTTCTCCCTGCTTTCTTCGGTCTTTTTGTTGGAGCCAATCAATATACTTTTGATTTATTTCATCAAGGAGACTATCAAGTAGAGCGAACAACTCAAGAAAAATTTCCACTCGTATCACGCTACTCTGAAATCGCTATTCTGACTGATGCAATGACGCAGTCCACAGCAGAATTGACCGCCTCAACATTCAAGAAGTTTAATCGTGCTCATGTGGTCGGTGCCACAACTAGAGGATGGGGTACTGTTGAAAATACTTATCCACTGAAGACCGTTATAGACCCTACTACGAGCTACTCACTTCTTCTCGTAAACTCTATTACTCTTCGGGAAGACAACCAGCCTGTTGAAGGCAGGGGAGTTGATCCTGATGTAGACATTTCGAAGGCTGGATGGGAAAACAAACTATCTAACTATTTTGATTCCGCCAGCTTGATTAACGCAATTCGAAAGACCGCCACAAAGCCCCCTCTTAAATAAACAGCAACTAACTAAAGTTTTACATACCACGGCATCTCTCGCCTACATAGTTCACACTCACGCAGTACCTAACAAGTTCATCCTCCTCTTTTTGCCTTTTCGCATCTTGAGCTTGTCTGCGCGCTCTATCTGCCGGGCTCTCTGCCGCAGCTTCCCTTTCCCAACGTCTCAGATCTAATGCATAGATTTCAGCCGATATATCGCCGGAACTGCATAAATTTCCCCCATTCAGCGGTCTACCTTCTCTTACTGCTCTAGTTTCTTCTATTGCCGCTCTTCGGCAGTATTCTGCATTTGCAGGACTCATATCTCCATATTCCCAAGATCTTCTTGGTGCACTCTGCGCCCCCGCATCACCTGCACCACCAAATAAGGCACCAGCAATAGCCAGTGCTGCACCCCAAGGTTTCTTTTGAGTACGATGTCGGCCTTCGTATTGCGATCCCATATGTTTCAGTTTCTGTTTAGAAAACCAATAATCGTGCGCTATCTCACTAAATCATGTGCTTCCTATGAGGAAAGTCAATATGTGGTTCTTCGAGGTGTGGACTGCCAAAGAAGAGTTTAAAAATCCCACACACAGTCATATATACAGGCTCCTAATAGCTTTTCAAGAGTATACTCATTGTGTGATGAGAAAGATACTGATACTCCTTCTCCCGATAGTGTTCTTCATGCCACTCTGGGCATTTGCTGCAGTTCAGCAGGACCCTTCAGCACTCTTAAGCGGTAGTGGCGGGGGATTAGTTCCTCAGTGTGAGGGAGCAGAGTGCAGGGCGTGCGACCTTTCCGAACTTGCAAACAATGTCATTAACTTCGCCATTGCATTCTCGGTTATTGTAGCAACTCTCATGTTTGCGTACGCAGGTATTCTGTATGTAACTGCCGCCAGCAAGCCAGACCAAGTAAAGAAAGCACACGGGGTGTTTGTGAATGTGTTTGTTGGTTTATGTATTGTTCTCACTGCATGGCTTCTGGTTAATATTACTTTTTCGGTGTTAACGGGGAAAAGTATTAGTGTTTGGACTCACATTGATTGTATTTCTGCTCCTGTTTCTGACGCGTTTCCCGATGCACCCGGTGCACCAGCGCCTCGTCCTCAAGTCACAGGTGGTACACGTGGAGGAGCTGGACAACCTTCTCCAACAGCATCGGTTGGGGGTACGCTCACTAACGCTGAGGCAGTTCGCCGACTCGAAGGTGCTGGTGTATGTGGTGGCGCTGTTCCCTGTACATCCGGCGCATCACTTGCAGGTATACGCAAGCAAACTGTTGACCAGTTAATTGCACTGCGTCAGGGATGCGGGTGTCAGTTTACTGTGACCTCTGCTGTGCGCGCTGGTGGGGCTCATCGAACTGGCTTTAAAGTAGATGTTCGTAGCAACAACAACCCTGCCCTAAATAATTATATTCAACAAAATTTTCAGTATGACCCTAGGACACCTAGGGGTGTCGCTATTCCGTGGGGAGGGCAAAGGGCAGTACTCTATAATGATCGATGTGGCAATGTGTATGCTAGAGAATCTGGTCCACAGCCTCACTGGGATATTGAAGCAATAGCCGGGAGACTCTGCACGTTTTGATTTTTATCAAGACGAAAATACCCAATGTTACATCAATGAGTTATTCTGCAAAAAACATGGGGTTTCCGATTGTAATTGTAAGAGTTCCTTCAAACTTCCAGCCATTTAGGTTAGCATTGCGGAAACTAATCATTATTTATCGGAACAAAAGCCAGTCATTTCATTCCACTCTCCAGGTTCAACGGAAGGGTCTCCTTGAAGTATTCTTCTTCGGAATACTGCGCAGTCTCTTCGAGCTTGACGTTCACTCTCGTCCATCTCTCTTTGTGGTTGCATAGGATTAGTCGCAGCCCAGCGCCGACGATTTCTGTCTCGCTCCGCTCGAGCTTCTGGACTAAGAGGCACGTCAAATTCAACTGGTGCTACAATGAGTCTTCTCGGTCTTTGATCTTGCGCAGAAGCACCTCCCACAAGAAGAGCAGAAGCTGCTAACGCACCCATTGTTTCAATAAAAGATCTTCGATCCATACTTTTCAGTTTCTCTTAAGAAAGTGAATAATCATACCTTAACTCACTTAAGCATGTGCCTCAGGGAAGAAAAGTCAAGACACTCGTGAATTCACATGTGGATTGTTACCAAAGATTTTTTTACACCCTCCTTTTGTTATTTGCCGATATACTGTGAGTAGGTGCCATAAAAAAGACGAATGACACTCTGAAGTGCACTAGCGTACATATGAACCAACGAAACATATTTACTCTCGTCCTCGCCGTAGCAACTCTTGCACTTATAGGGTTTACTGGCACTTTGTATTTTCTTGCACAAACACCAGCATCATCCCCTCAAAATGGGACTCCACCCTTTGGGACTCTTTCGAGTGGGAACCCTCGAGCGGGTGGCAACACAGCACCTGCGGGGAACACAGGGAATCCACCTCCAAACACTCTTGAAATAGCGAGCAGTAACGGCCAAATACTCGTTCGAGATTTTACCAAAGACGCTGGTGTTGCCTCCACCACACCACCGAGTTCTTTTCTATCGTGGTTTCCTAATTCAGAAGTCGGCACTACCACCGCCGAATCCGCTTATGAAATTTTGTACTCCCCTGAAGGCACATTTTTTATTGTGGTCATTCTTAAAGAACCTATAGGTGAAGTGCGAAGAATTGCAACTAAGAATCTTATAGAAAAGCTTGGTATTTCTAATGCAGATGTTTGCACTCTTGTTGCGGATGTGAACGTACCGTATTTCGTGAATGAATTTTATTCTGGGAAGAATCTTGGTTTTCCAGGGTGCCCTAGTGCGGAAAAATTTGAAGGCGACTAGCTCTAATATAAGAAAAAACCCGAGCTCGGAATGCTCGGGTTTTTAAATTGTTTAGTTTTTTGAACTTTCGTTCAAGGAATTACTGTCGAGCGAGTGAGGGAAGAGAAATCTTATTTTCTATTCCGAACGAGCGCTGACAGAAAACTTTTGAGTTTTGCTCAAAAGTTTACCAGCTGTTTCGGCGGTCTCCGCCACCAAAACCTCCGCCACGGTTTCCACCGCCACGGTTGCCACCACCCTCTTCCTGAGGACGAGCCTCAGAAACGCGAACGGTGCGTCCATCAACATCTTTACCATCAAGCCCTGAGATAACTGCCATCGCTTCATCGTCCGAAGACATTTCAACGAAACCGAAACCTCGTGAGCGACCTGTTTCGCGGTCCATGATCACCTTTGCAGATGATACGGCGCCGAATTGGTCACACGCTGCTTTTAAACTGTCATCAGTGGTGTCGTAAGACAAGCCACCGAAATATAATTTCTTAGCCACAATATTTTTTTCTATACTAACCTAATTAATGCAAGAGCTTGATGCTTAGCCTAACCTTTTAAGCGCCTTCCGTGAGCGCTTCCATGGAGAGTTGAAGACAATCGTACCCTTACCACTATGATGACACGAAAGTCACATAAAAGCAATGTAGAGAAGTCCCTTGTGGGTAACTTAAGAAATGCTTTTTTTCTTGCGAAAAACCTCTCGAAGTATTGGAAGCATGGAAATGACGACAATAATAAGAACAATAGGAATAATGTAGCGGTCGGGGTGGGGAACGAGGCGACCCAAGAAGTATCCAAGAATAGGTAGACCAGTGCCCCAAAGGATACCGCCAATGACATTGTATTTAAGAAAGGTGGGGTAATTCATTTGACCCACTCCTGCCAGAATTGGTGTGAAGGTGCGCACCGCTGGAATGAAGCGTGCAAGGATGAGACTTTTTGGGCCATGTTTAGCAAAGAATGCGCTGGCGTCTTCGACCCGCTTATGGCTGAACCAAAATGAGTCAGAGCGTGAAAATATAAAGGGCCCTACTTTTTTCCCGAACCAATATCCTACCGAGTCGCCGAGAATAGCCGCTGTTGTAGTGAGTGCAATAAGAATAAAAATGTTGAGGAATCCTTGTGAAGCTAGGAATCCCGCTGTGAAGAGAAGGCTGTCGCCAGGTAAAAAGAATCCAAAGAAAAGCCCAGACTCTGCAAATACTATTACAGTGATGCCGACATAGCCAATTGTTTGTATAAGAGATGGTAAGTCGGGGAGCATGTGTATCTAGTGTATATGCTTTCCTGCTACTTTGAAATTGAGATAGAGGTTAAAGAGATAATTACCACACCCCACAATTCCTGAAACTACTATACGGGCGAAGATGAGCGGTATACCAAAGCGCTCCACAAAGACAGCAACTAATGTGAGTATTGCAGTGAGGCTTACTAATCCTCCACCTAAGAAATACGCATATCCATGATGAATGTGTCGTTCAGTCCCACGAAATACCCATGCTCGTGAGATGGCATAGTTGAGTGTCATGCCGATGATGAATCCTATGGCGACAGCGTAGGTGTATGGAACGCTAAAAAATTTGGTGAGCGCAAAGAGAATAATGAGGTCAATGAGGAATGTTGAAACACCAACTACGACATAGCGGATAAGGCGATAGAAAGACTTCCAATGCATGTAGTTGTTGGTAGTGTATCAAGGACGCCACTCACTGTTTCAGTCCAAGGCCTGTTCGGAGGAGATACCAGTTGATTGCAATGAGGATGGCGGTAAGTGCAAGAAGGACACTAATTGAAAGCGAAAGAGATACATCGGAAAATCCTAAGAATCCATAACGGAAACCATTTACGAGATAGAAAATTGGATTGACGAGTGTGAAGCCTTTAAAAATGGCAGGTAATGATGCGACTGAGTAGAAAACACCGCCCAAGTAAATGAGTGGCGTGAGGACGAAAGTGGGGATTATGGTAATGCCATCAAAACTTTTTGCGTAGATGCCGTTCACTAGTCCTGCCAGAGCAAAGATCATGCTAGAGAGGATGAGGAAGAGTAAAATTACAAAAGGATGCATGAGAGGGGGAAGCGCGAAGAATACTGACACAGTAAGAACGAGGAGTCCCACTAAAATGCCACGCACCATTCCTCCTGCAACAAAGCCACCAATGATGACCCATGGTGGAGTTGGGGAAACGAGGATTTCATCAATGTTTCGCGAGAAGAACTTTGCCTGAAAGAATGTCGATGCAGTATTAGTGAATGCGTTTGTTACCACGGCAAGCAGAACAAGCCCTGGGATAATGAAGTGTATATATGAAACACCGTTAAAGTCTCCAAGCTGGGACCCAATAATAGTGCCAAACACTAAAAAGTAGAGAACTGAGGTAACGATAGAGGGAAGAAATGTTTGTGGCCATATTCGAAAGATTCGTACGACATCTTTGCGGAGAATCGTATAAAAGGATGTCCAAGTGCTTTTGAGTGGCATGTTAATTTTGCGTGAGTTTAATGAATACTTCTTCAAGTTTTCCTGCGCGGTACGCGCCATCTTTAGGATCATTATCATCATGCATTGCAAGAATTTCAGCCATGGTTCCCGAGGCAACAATAGATCCCTTGTTTATGATGGCAACATGTTTGCAAAGTTGCTCTGCTTCTTCAAGGTAATGCGTTGTTAAAAGAATAGTTACCCCTTTTGCAGTGAGGCCTTTTAAGTACTCCCACATGCTACGGCGAAGTTCTACATCAACACCCGCCGTTGGTTCATCGAGAATCAAAAACTTTGGTTCATGTACGAGGGCTCGCGCAATCATGAGACGCCTCTTCATTCCACCAGAGAGTGTCATGGCACGTTGGTCTCTTTTTTCATGGAGTCCAAGGTCTTTTAGTAACTTTTCAGCTCGTGGAATAGCAATAGAGCGGGGAATACCGTAGTAACCAGCTTGATTCACTATGATGTCGAAGGGTTTTTCAAATGGATTGAAATTTACTTCTTGCCCCACAAGTCCGATGTGAGTTTTTGCTTTTTCAGGGCTCGTGGTTATATCGTCGCCAAAGACTTTAATATCACCACTCGTCTTGTTTACCAGCCCTGTGACAATGCCGATTATGGTCGTTTTGCCTGCACCGTTTGGACCTAAAAGTGCAAAGAAATCGCCTGCGGGAATAGTGAGAGAAACACCTTGAAGTGCTACCGTTCCGCTCGCGTAGGTTTTTGTGAGATTATTGATAGTAAGCGCTGGTTCGTTCATAGTGGTGATTTTCATTACTGTAACATAGCTATTTTTGTTCTCTCCGGACTGTATAGTTTAAGTTAACGACCGTTAAATTAAACTATACAGAATATTATGTACTTATGAGGAGACAAAACATCCCGCTCATATGCATATTTTTTTCATTTAATTATTTCCAGATGTCTACCCATTGGTGCATTCATGGGGTAGCATGGAGGAAATGTTACACAGCATATTGACGACGAAGCCCTCTAAAGATTATGAACTTCTTGACTCTGGTCGGGAAGAGAAGCTCGAGAGATACGGGAACATAGTGTTGGCTCGGCCTGACCCGCAGGCATTGTGGGAAAAGCGTCTAGGGGATGAGGAGTGGAAACGAGCAGATGCGTGGTATGAACGCAAAGCCAAGGGAGGTGATTGGCATACAAGCAAAGACTTTGCAAAAGAATGGCACATTGAACTTGGTGAGTTGAATTTTATTATTCGCCCTACTTCTTTCAAGCACACTGGTCTTTTCCCAGAGCAGGTTCCTAACTGGCAATGGATCTCCGAAAACCTAAACGCTAAACGCTATCCACTAAACACTCCTAAGGTTCTGAACCTCTTCGCATACACAGGTGGGGCAACGCTCGCTGCCGCAAAAGCTGGTGCGCAAGTTACACATGTTGATGCATCAAAAACAGCGATTGAATGGGCAAAGGCGAATGCAAAACTTTCTGGTTTGAATGAAAAACCAATTCGTTGGGTTACGGAGGATGTAATGAAGTTTGTTGAGAGGGAAGCAAAGCGAAAGAATACTTACGACGCGATAATCATGGATCCGCCTGCGTTCGGGCATGGCCCCAAGGACGAACTGTGGAAGATAGAAGAAGACTTTCTTACGCTGATGAAACTCTGTAAAGCACTTCTGTCAGACAAGCCCCTATTCATATTGGTGAGCGGATACGCTGCGGGGTATTCATCGCTTGCGTTTGCACACAACCTAGAATCAGTTATTGAAAAAAATGGCGGAGGTGTGGAAGCAGGAGAATTAACTATTGAAGAGTCAGCCCGTTCGATCGGTTCGATAGACTCACGACAAGTAAGCGGAGAGCAAGATAGTGGACGCCTATTGCCTGCAGGAATTTTTGCGAGGTGGTCAAATTAATTTTTTTGACTAGAAACGATAGTAACCATTACTAAATCTCATAGGCATATTCGCACGAATATGCCTATGAGATAAAATACTTTTTATATTTTAAGTCGTAAGTTCTGAGTCTCAAGTCTATTCAAAAAAGTTTGGCGGTAGGGAGTGAGTGAATCTCACTGGTGCGCTCTTTAATATCTATTGGATATTCACCAGTGAAGCACGAAGTGCAAAACATGTCGGGATGTAAACCTGTTGCACGAATCAAACCGTCATATGAAAGGAAGTGTAATCGTGTTGCCCCGAGGTATTTTCGTATTTCTTCAGGTGTTTTTTGTGCGCCAATGAGTTCTTTTTGGGTTGGCGTATCAATGCCGTAAAAATCAGGAAATCGTACTGGAGGTGAGCTGACGAGGAAGTTTACTTCTTTCGCGCCCGCTTCAAAAACCATTTGTACAATTTGTTTTGATGTTGTTCCGCGAACTATAGAGTCATCCATAATTACAACCTTTTTACCTTTGATGATCTCTGGTAGTGGAGTGAGTTTTATTTTCACACCTTGTTCTCGAATATGTTGTTCTGGTTGAATGAATGTGCGGTGTATGTAGCGATTTTTTATGAGTCCTGTTTCAAGCGGAATCCCTAATGCTTGAGAGTAGCCTATTGCAACAGGCATTGCTGTTTCTGGAACTGGAATAATTACATCAGCGTCTAATGGAAACTCTTTCGCAAGCTCAATACCAAAGTTTTTTCGAACACTATAGACTGACTTGCCAAGAAGTACTGAGTCTGGTCGTGCAAAATACACGAATTCAAATATATCAAGCTTTTGAATGCCTATCGCAATTTGAACAGAACGCATACCGCTCTCGTTCACTATAATCATTTCTCCAGGGCGTACATCACGAAGTTCCTCGGCTCCAATGGGATGGAACGCACATGTCTCCGATGAAAAAACAAACCCACCATTTAAGGTACCTATAGAGAGTGGACGAATACCATAATTATCTCTGACGGCGACGAGATTATGTTTATCCATTAATAGAATAGAAAACGCCCCTGTGAGGAGGGGGAATGCTTTTGGAACGGCGTCTTCTAGGGTAGACCCTTCGCGCATGTGGACCGCAATGGCCTCTGCAATCATTTCAGAGTCGGAAAGTGTTTTGTAGGCAATATTTTTTGAAGCAAGGAAGTTTTCAAGAAGGGTAGTAGAGGGAATATTGCCGTTATGTACTAGTGTGAGGCCAACGTCTTCTATATGTGTAGGTTGGGAGTGTTTTAGCTGTGAAGATTTTGAAGTTGAGTAGCGGTTATGCCCAACAGCAATGTGACCCACGAGACGTTGAATATCTTTCTCAGCAAATGCTTGAGCGACGAGGCCCATTTTCTTATGACAGAAAATAGTTTCTCCGTTTGATGTGGCAATCCCAGAACTTTCTTGACCTCGGTGCTGTAAGGCGTAGAGTCCGAAGAAGGTGAGACGCGCAGCCTCCATCCCTTTCCCGTAAACTCCAAAAACGCCACACTTTTCTCCCAAGTCAGACATTAACCGAAGTATAACATAGGTGAGTTTGGGAATGAAAGATTAATCATTTTTTTCTAAGAGAATTCAAGGTATCATTGAATAAGTAAACGCGTTGGCGGTATTTTTTCTGAAATAATTTCTACTGCATGAAGAAACTCATTATAGTCACTGACGCTTGGGCGCCGCAGGTGAATGGAGTGGTAACGCTCTTTGAGCGAACTATTCCGTATCTTAAAGAACGTGATTTTGAAGTCACTGTTGTGCATCCGGGGCTTTTTATTGCGTTCCCATTTCCACTATACCCAGAAATCTCTATGACATTTTTCCCTGATAGGAAAATGAAAAAGATATTTGATTCAGTCCAGCCGGACTATGTGCATATTGCAACTGAGTGGACACTGGGACTCTCAGCCCGATCATTGCTAAAGAGGAGAGGTATTGCATTCACTACCTCATATCACACCAATTTTCCCCGATACCTCCCGCATTATATATTTGGAGGGACACTCCTTGCCGTTTTCTCTCGAGTGTACATGTCTTGGTTTCATAGTGCGGCCGAGGCGGTTATGGCAAGCAATGATACTTTAAAGGCTGAACTCGAGGCGCATAATTTTAAGAATGTTGTTCTATGGCCACCAGGTATTGATACTACTGTTTTCAAGCCAAATGAAGAAAAGAGAGCAGAGGTAAAATTTCCTCACCCGGTGTTTGTATATTTTGGAAGAATTGCAAAAGAGAAAAGTGTTGAGGAATTTTTGAGTATGGAACTTCCTGGTACAAAACTGGTGATAGGGGATGGGCCAGAGCGAAAAAAATTGGAACGAAGGCATGGCAAGAAAAATATATTTCTTGGTTACAAGCGAGGGCAGGAGCTCATCGACATTCTTTCGTCGTCTGATGTTTTTGTTTTCCCTTCGCGTACTGAAACATTTGGTCTGGTGGTGCTTGAGGCACTTGCGTGCGGTCTTCCAGTTGCCGCACACAATGTTATGGGACCAAAGGATGTTATTGAAAATGGAATCGATGGATTTTTGAGTGATGATCTCACTGAGGCTGCTAAAAAGTGTTTAACACTTTCGCGAGAGACGTGTCGTGAAAAAGCACTTACATTTTCGTGGGAACATTCAGCTGATATGTTTGCGGGCAATGTTGAGCGTTATGTAGGCGTAGCTATGCCTACGGTGAATTTCCGCACCCAGCTCAAGAAGCTTGTTTCTAGGGTTTTTAGTTAAAAGAAGCGAGGAGTGCATAACTTTCTTGCACGGCGAACGTTCGTTCGCTTATACTATGTAAATGGATACTTCATATTTGAGAGAGATTCTTCAGTTTTATAGGTCGCGTTGGCGCATGCCGTCGTACGCGGAAATAATGGACATAACAGGTCTCCGTTCTAAGGATTCCGTATTTAAGCTAGTTGAGCGTTTAGTGCGTCGAGGACAGTTAAAGAAAGACCGCCGAGGACGCCTCATTCCTACAACAGTTTTGGGAGAAATAAAAATCTTAGGTCTTGTAGAGGCCGGCATGCCTACAACTGCTGAAGAGGAGATACTTGATAGCATTTCATTAGATGACTATCTTATTCGCGATCGTGAACAGACATATCTGTTGCGGGTGAAAGGCGACTCTATGAAAGACGCAGGTATCGTAGAAGGCGATATGGTGGTGGCTGAACGAGCGACTGTTGCAAAAGAAGGGGAGATAGTTATTGCTGAAGTTGACGGAGGGTGGACCATGAAATACTTCCGTATGAAAAAAGGTAAGCCATACTTAGAGCCAGCAAATACTGCCTACAAACCAATTTATCCCGAAGACGAACTCACTATCGCGGCAATTGTGCGTGGCGTGATTAGAAAGTATTAAACAGATTCTTAGAGGTCGAGCGTTGGTTCAGCTGTAACAGGTTTCTTTTTTGGTGTGATGTTGTAGTTTTCGTGAAGATACTGCAAGTTTTTGCGGAGACGTGCAATCTGCATCTCGGCAATTTTCATTGCCTCATCTTTTTCCTCAAGTTTACTAGCTGTTTCTTCAACGAATCCTAAGAGTGTTGCAAGCATCGCAAAGTAATCACCATTTTCAACATGAAAAACAAATTGTTTTAATTGTTCTGCAGTATCTTGTGAATCATCAAGAATGAGAATGTCTGGCTGTATGTCAGGAAATTGTAGTTCGCTCATGAGTAGCTAGTATACATGCTATAAAAAATAACCAATCCTATATGTATCCACATCTTCGTTGATGATTTATTCTATGTTCTTTTATTTTTCTTATTCCACTCACGAAGGTTGCCAGCAGTCCTCTCCATTTTGTCTGCAGGGCGGAGGTGTTTTTTATTTTCTTTTGGTAGAAGTGAAAAATGTGGCAAGGTATCTAAATGTTCATCGAGGTACCACAAATCTTCTTCTGCGGTAACCCAAGTAGTGCCCAGCCGTTTCAAATTAAGTGGTTTTGAATAACTTCGAAGCATCTTAAGTCCGTTCTCATCGAGAAACCATTCATGAAAATAAGATAGAGCTAGCTCGCGAAGTGTTTTGTATATAGGGTCTCTAAATCTGAGTGTTGCATGATTTGTTTTTGAAATTGCACCCCAGTAACCGTTTTTTTTATAGAGAGCAACAATATGGTCATCATCTTCGGGCGCTGCAGTGAGATCCATCAGGAGGGGTTCCTCACCGTGAATCCACAGCGCTGTAGCCGCTAAGAGCGCTCCTTCGATGCAGTGCGCTTTTTTCTCACGAAGTACCCTCCGTGGCGACATATGTGTTTCTCCTTTCTTTTCGTAGTTAATAGGAAGGGTATCCAAAAAATCCTGAATCTTAATTGGTGTTGAAAGTTTTTTTAGAGTAGCGAGTTCTTGTTTTGTAAGGTCGAACATGACTACAGTATACGGGCTTCGGTGAAGAAATTGACAAAAGGATTTAAATATATTATAATATACGTTATGTCAAGCGAGCAACTCAATCCACCTCCGGATGCCTGGAAAGTTCTCCAAGGGGTAATGAAACGAGACCGTCAGAAGAGACGGGGTCTCATTTGTATGCCCGAAGTAGATTTTGTAGATGGTGATACGGTAAGAATATTTTTTCCAGAATCAGATACGCGTATTACATTTGAACTACTATTCCCTTCGATTGATGCGAGAGATCAGTTTCAAGCCTCTGGCAAAACAAGGAAGGATGCAGAAAAGTTTGGAGCTATAGTGCTTACGAATCGACCTGCCATTGATGCTATAGAGAATGGTGTTGAGCATGAGCAAGATGGCGATCAGCCCGAACACGCATCTGCATCCGCCTATGAACTTGCACTTCTGCATGGGTTGAAGAATCCAGGGGAGTTTATAGATGCATCGAATCTTGCATGGAAAACATTGTGCATCGGGGAGTCGAAGAAAAAGAGTTTTCCGTCTTTCATCATGCAGCTGATTGGAAAATCTTAATCCGTACTTTCATTGAGTTTTTTCTCATTTAAAACCCCTAAGGTAAAACCTTAGGGGTTTTTGCGTTTGCTATAGTATGTCGATGCGTAAAAATGTTCTTCCGATACTTTTCGTTACACTTCTTCTCGACATGATTGGCATAGGGATGATTTTTCCCATCATTCCTATCATTCTTACTGACCCATCCTCGCCATCATTTCTTCTCCACGGATTTGGTACGAGCGCGCAGTATCTTATTGCAGGTTTGCTCACTGGGATTTTTGGACTTATGCAATTCATTGCAGCGCCTATTTTAGGAGAATTTTCTGATGCCTATGGGCGGAAGCGTCTCCTTACATTTGGTGTTGGTGTACTCGCTGTTGCTCAGCTTATGTTTGGTTTTGCCATTGTTATTGGTTCATTGCCATTATTATTTCTATCGCGTGCTGTTGCAGGGCTCGCCGCCGCTAATTTTTCAATAGCCCAAGCTGCTATTGCCGATGTAACCGAACCTAAAGATAGAGCAAAAAACTTCGGTCTCGTAGGCGCAGCGTTTGGACTGGGTTTTATTATTGGACCAATACTTGGAGGTTGGATATTGCATCTTACTGGTGCTGCTTCTGCGCCTTTCTGGCTTGCAGGAGCACTCGGTGTTGTGAACCTACTCTTTATTTCACTATTCTTTCCTGAAACAAGAAAGGGGAATGGTTCGCATGATTTCCATTTTCTTAAAGGTGTTAGAAATATTCAAACTGCCTTTAAAGATTTGGATGCGCGCCCTATCTACCTTTCATCATTTTTCCTTCAGCTTGGTTTTGGCTTCTTTACGGCATTCATTGGCATATTGCTGGTGAACCGCTTTGGGTTCACCGCGGGTGCGGTAGGAACATTTTTTGGCATCGTAGGAGGGTGGATCATTTTCACGCAGGTGGTGGTCCTCCGTATTGTGACGAAACAGTATAACGAGCGAACAATTCTTCGGGTGTCTCTTATTTTTGTTGCCCTAGGAATTTTTGCGTACGGTTTTGTGCCTACCAGTGCACTTTTGTATGTAGTGTTGCCATTGCTCGCCATAGGCAACGGATTGTCTGTCGCAAATCTTTCGGCCTTGGTGAGTAAGGGGGTTTCGGGTGAAAAGCAGGGTGCAGCAATGGGAATTAACGGCTCGCTTCAAGCGCTCGCTCAAGGGGTAGCCCCCGTGGTAGCGGGCGTTGGTGCTGGTTTTTTTGGACTCCAAATGCCGTTTGTTGTAGGCATGGCTCTTGCACTGTTCGCATGGGCAACACTCTTTGTTTTCTTCAAACGCCGAGCAGTTACCTGAACGATAAGCCAATGGTATGATTGCCGTGCCACTCTTTTTTCATATTTATTTTTTACCTAAACGCTAACCACTAAAGCCTGCTCTCTATGGATAGAAACTTAGCCCTTGAGTTCGTACGAGTGACTGAAGCCGCTGCTGTTGCTTCAGGACATTGGATTGGTAAGGGTGACAAACTCAAAGCTGACGGTGCAGCAGTTGATGCGATGCGTGATGCATTCAATCAAATTAATTTCACTGGCCGTGTTGTTATCGGAGAGGGAAGTAAAGATGAAGCGCCAGAACTCTATACCGGTGAGAAATTGGGAAAAGGAGGAAAACCAGTCTTGGACATTGCGGTTGATCCTCTTGAATGCACCGATAGTGTTGCGTACGGAAGATACAACGCACTTTCTGTTATTGTGGCAGGTCCTAAAGGTACATTACTCGGAGCGCCTGACACCTACATGGAAAAGATTGCAGTAGGGCCCAAGGCTCGAAAAGTAATTCGCCTTGACGCTAGTGTGTCAGTAAATATTAAAAAAGTTGCAAAAGCACTCGGCAAGAAAGTAGGTGATATTACCGTTGTTGTTCTTGACCGCGAAAGACACACGCAGCTTATAAAGGAGATTCGTGCATCGGGTGCTCGTGTGCGCCTTATTACTGATGGCGATGTAGCTGGTGCCATTGCACCTTCGATGTTTGATTCCGGAATCGATATTCTTATGGGTGTTGGTGCTTCTGCTGAAGCAGTGCTTGCGGCTGCTGCCGTTAAAGCCCTCGGGGGAGAGCTCTTGTGCAGATTCAAATCAAAAGATGAGCATCAGAGAAAGTTAGTTAAAAAAGCACGATTGAATGAAAAGAAAATTTATAGCACTAATGATTTAGTGAAGAGTGATGATTTCACTTTCACTGCAACAGGCGTAATTGATGGGCCGCTGTTAGACGGTGTTCGCTTCACGAAGAGTAAGGCGGTTACGCATTCATTAGTAATTCGTGGAAAGTCGGGTACGGTGCGCTATATGACAACACATCACCGACGCGACCCACGGGGAGATTTTTATTCAAATTAGAAATTTTAACTGCACACTATGATTGTTACTACAAAAGAATTGTTTGAGGCAGCGTTCAAAAAATATTCAATTGGTGCGTATAACATCAACAACCTAGAGCAGATTATGGGTTTGTTTGCTGGCAATAATCAATCGAAAGCACCATTCATTGTTCAAATTTCAAAAGGCGCACGATCATACACTGACAAGAGTATGTTAGAGGCTCTTATTCGTCAGGGAGAAAAGTTGTTTCCTGATCTTATCTTTGCAGTTCATCTTGACCATGGCGATGAAGCCAGTTGTCACGATTGTATAGATTCAGGTTTTTATTCTTCGGTGATGATTGATGCCTCTATGGAGTCGTTTGAGAAGAATGTAGAAATCACTAAACGAGTCGTTGATCATGCACACCAAAAAGGAATTCGTGTTGAGGCGGAGATAGGGCAACTTGGCGGAGTTGAAGAGCATATCGCTGTGGAAGAAGAAAATGCACATCTCACTGATGCGAAACAAGCTGCAGAATTTGTAGAGCAAACAGGTTGTGACAGTTTAGCTGTGGCAATTGGTACTTCGCATGGTGCATATAAATTTGCAGGAAGTCAGGCTATTCATTTTGATCGATTGAAAGAAATTCATGAAATTCTCCCTGATCTTCCATTGGTCATGCACGGATCTTCGTCAATCCCTCAAGAAGAGGTACGAAAGATTGATGCTGCAGGAGGCAAGATGTCGGGAGCTAAGGGGGTTGATGAAAATGATTTGCGACAAGTTCATGAGTATGGAGTTGCCAAGATTAATATTGATAGCGACGGCAGACTGATTTGGACTCGTGTACACCGTGAGTACTTCAGAGATACGTTGAACGGTATCGATTTACGTACTCCGGGGAAAGTCTATATGAAAGAGTATGCTGACTTCATTGCTCACAAGAATGAAGTATTTGGTTCAGCAAATCAGCTTGATACTCTAAGAAAAATTCTATAAGATTCTATCTATATGTCTCATCTAGATCCTAAAAAAACAGCACTTACTCTCGGCGTTTTCTTTGCAGGTGTACATCTTCTCTGGTCCACGCTCGTAGTATTTGGTGTGGCACAGGCAGTGCTTGATTTCATTTTCTGGCCACACATGATTCGTGCGGTGTATCTTGTAGACACCTTCAATCTCGTCGCTTCACTTTCGCTCATACTGATGACGTTTGTGATGGGTGCAGTTGTTGGGTTTATTTTCGCAAAAATCTGGAATTGGCTCCATAAGGGCTAATAAATGGAGCTCTTTTTAGAGCTTTATAATGCCCGCTTCAATTTCGGTGTGACAGTTTTTGCATACCAAAACACATTTCTTAGCTTCTTGAAGAATGCTGTCCCATGAATAGGATAAGCCCTTAACGCTTAAGGCGAATGATTTAGTTTTACGATCTAGGTGATGAAAATCTAATGCCCCTGCATATTTTTTGTATCCGCATATGGCGCATTTTCCGCCGAATTCCTCAACTAGTTTCTCTTTCTTTCGACGTCTATTTTGTATTACCCATTGGGAGGCACATTTACCGCACCGAAAGGCTCCGTCAGGACGTGGAAAATGTTTTGTTTGTCCGTGCTTAGCGCAAGCCTTTATCATTAGAAGCATTATAACACTTAGTGTTAGGTTTGCTGAATCATTCAGTCAGGGTATATAATAATCAACGGTCAACTGTGTTGACCTATGTACATTCCGCGGTAAGTTTGGTTTTAAGAAAACCATCCTTTCTTCCAGTCGTCGCCTCGGTCATATGAAAGTAAACTTTCTATGACCCTCGGCTCCTCCGGAAGTAGCTCAATTCTTGAGCTCCGCGAAACAGTGGGCATACATATGCCCTATATATTCCGCGGTAGCTCAATGGTAGAGCAGCTCCCTGTCCAAAGGCAGCCTTCCCGAGGAATCGGGATTGAAAAACGAGGTGAATTCGGGGAAACCCTAATCCTATAAAAAGGATGGGCAATCCCGAGCCAAGCTCTGACGATTTGTTGGAGAAGGTGTAGAGACTATCCCAAAAGGGAGTAGACCGAAAGGTCGAAGCGCCTCGCATCCAGATCGGATGATGATATAGTCCACGCCCTTCGTAATAGGGGATCACGTGTAAGGAGTTGGTTGTAGGTTCGAGTCCTACCCGCGGAGCCGAGGCAGAAAATACAAAGCGTCTTTTGGGACGCTTTTATTTTTGGCGCGGCGACAGCGGGGAAGCTTTTGTGTAGTTCACAAAAGCTTGCAAGCGGAGCCTATGAATCCCGTCCTCGTGGCGGCTTTCATTTTTTACGATGCGACCGCGGGGAAGTCGTGTGCAACTAACACGGCTTGCAAGTGGAGCATCGGACTCGGTCGTGGCGGAGAGTCCTACGTTGTAGTTCGAGTTACCTAAGGCACTGCGATTTTCTATATTGCTTCGCAATAACAAAATCGGGAGCCTACCCGTGGAGCATGGATTTGAAATGGTGACTGAGCCCATTTTCCCATTTTTGTTAGGATTTCACTACGTCATTACTTCTTCCTGTGCTTTAATCTGAATCAGCTCTTGGAATTCATTTTTAGCGATTATTTCTTGTCTGAAGTGCTCTGCACCAGATAGGTCTCGGACGGTCAAAATGAAAGCATAGGGCTGGTTTTCTGATGAACCATCGCCAACTATCTTACTTTCGTACGGTTGGGTCGCTGAAAGCTGAAGAAGCACTTCAAGAACGGTAGAAGGAACCTTTCTTCTTATCTTCCTGAAGTGAATTACGTTGTGGTTAGGGTTTCTGTAATGGTCCCAGGTTGGGGTGCTAATTAGTCCACTAACTTTAGGTTTCTCTTCGACTTCTCCGTTTGCATTTAATGATGGGACGAGGAATCGAACATTGGGCTCAATATCCATCATCTTATATTTCTTTGGAAAGTTCTTATCTACAGGAGGGTTGTAAGCAAGGGTAAAGATAAACTCGGCCGGTTTTCCGAGGATGCTTTCAGGGAGCTGTATTTCCAGTTTATGTTTCTTGTCTACGAAGTTAACTTTGTCTGCGTACATCAAGGTAAGCTCATTTTCTCCATCCTTCAAAACAGCATTGTGGTCTGGAACGCCAAAACCATATGCACGCTTTACGTGCTCATCATCAATCTCTGCTTGGGTCGCCTTAGCCGTTGAATGAATCAAAAGGGCTTTAACGAGATTGAGTTTGTTGTGATCCAAATCTATAAAGTCCGACGCTTTTGCTTTCTTTATGAAATCAAGAAGAAAGGCGCATTCACGGGTGACAAGAGGTGCGCTTAAACTCGTTCCTATATCCTTGTTCAAACCGTCCTTATTGATGCTTTCTACGCCAAACACCTTACTAGATGCAACCATGTGTGCATCACCATAGACGAGAGTTACATCTTTCTTTACATTGCCACCGCTGGCGACCAACTCTGGCTTCTTAATACCCTTACCCGTTCCTGCTGCACGGGAGAACGGGGACGGAAATCCTTGGTCAACATTAATGCAATCAGGATCAACTTTGTTCGAAACCGAACCTACGGAAATTATGTTTAGAGCATCGCTAGGTGAAGCAATAACGGCTTCCTTTTGTTTAAAAATATTCCCATAGCTTTGGGTTGCATATACCTTCTGGTTACCAACCGAGCAAACAAATATAACGTCATGCTCTCGTGCCATATTATCCAAGAACTCGGTCAGTTCACTCACATCATCTTCGTCAATCGGACCCTTTTCACTTATTGAGAGGTTATAAATGCTTACATCTGTATATCTATTTACAACCTCTGCAATTGCTTCTTTTAAATCTTCAAGTGGTATGCAGAGCGAATCCATCCCATTCAAATAAAGCACCTGTACGTCCAAAATATTGCACGCCGGAGCTATAGAGCTTCCGGCTGTTAGTTGCACAAAAAAACTATCACCAAACAGAATGCGACTAGCCACTGTCGTTCCGTGATGCTCATCTTTTGCATGGTGACTTTTGAGGTAGTTATGGTGGTGCGCGCGAAGGCGACGAATCGTAGCGTTATAAATACCGCTATCAATAAGGCCAACTTTCTCACCAGTCAGTGGCGGTAATAGATTTATGGCTCCGAGGTTAACTTCAGGAATACACCTCTGTGAACTCAATACTGGCTGTTCACGGATTTTACTAATGTAATTGAATCCGGTGTCGCTCAAAATACTAATAATTTCATTACCAGTGAGTGTGGCAAGAAAAGAGATGTTGCTAAAGAAAAGATTCTTATTTCTTTTAACAATTTTCTCCGCAAAAACAGGTTGCTCGTTTAACGTATCAAATAGAGAGTCGTATTTATTTTTGCCTATGTTCGGATAGATTTCGACAATTGCTGCAATTGGCTCATTCAATACATCGTTATGAATCAATGAGTAGATGTAGTTACTTACTCGACCTTCCACTACCGCATTGCGGTTCTTAACAGCCGACATAGCATAAAGCTCACGCAGGAGGTTCTTGCCCTTCCTGGTGGGTAAATCTTCGCCTGTGAGGGCAGATTCAAAAGAACCACTTGAACCGATTTCCGTTAATCTGTCGAAATCTTCTGACTTACCGCTAACGATGATGGTTTTCTCATCTTTGGCACCAACAATCTCCAGACCCGTCTCTGTCCAAACGTCGCTAGGACTAGCGGATTTTGAATTTGCTAAATCGTCGAGCTTAACTTCAACATATAGAAGTTGTTCTGGTGCCTTTGCTTCCGTCTTAATTTTTTTGACCGTTGTATCAATTTGTCTAATGCGTCGCGAAAACATCCTAGAATACTGTTCGCGGTTTTCGTCGGTAATTTGCTCGGCCCAAAACTTCTTCCAAAAGTCGGAACCGCCGCCACTTCTCTTACCTTTATTTATCTTCTTTTTTGGTACTACAATTGAGAAGTTCATATGGATTATTTTACGTTGTCGCGAAGCGTTGTGTACGGAACGCCAGAAACTTCTGCAATATCAACAAGATTGAACCCTTTATCCTTTAGGATTTGGGCAATCTCATAGAGATTCTTCTTGCTCATCTTCTGTTTCGAACGCAATTGATTATTGAAAAAGATTATGTGCTTCAAGCAAAAACCATTGTCTAACTGGACGCTTTCAATGATTGATGTTCTCTTTATATTCTGACATATGTCATTGATTAACGAGCCGTTTATTCCATCGCTTACCCTTGCCATTAATTTGTAATCCAATGGTTCACTCTTATTAAAACCGTCCAAGAATAGCTCAAAAAGTAGTGCCCTAGAATCTTCAGTGGGAAGGTCAATTTCTAAGCGTAATCCAAAACGTCGCCAAAGTGCCTTATCCAAGAGTTCATCGTGATTTGTAGCTCCAATCAAGATTGAAGTTTCAGGAAAAGCGTCGATATTTTGAAGTAAAACGGTAACAACACGCTTTAACTCACCCAGCTCTCGGGTATCGTCTCGATGTTTTGCAACAGTATCTATTTCATCAAAAAAAACAATTACTCGTTCCTTCCGAGCTATCTCAAAAACTTCACTGATATTCTTTCCCGTTTTACCCAAATAGGAAGAAATTAGCTCGTCTAGTTTTACTATTACCAGAGGCAGATTTAATTTATTAGCAATTGCGCTCGCAAGCTTAGTTTTTCCAGTTCCCGGAGGTCCATAAAAAAGTAACTTATTTATTGGAACAATATTATTTGCATATAGCTTATCGAAAGCTTCCCAATGCTTTATGAACTCAACAATAGTTGCTCTCGCGGCTGAGTTTAAAATAACTGAATCGAGTTCGATGTTCGAATAAACCTTTTCAAAAAGAGTATTGTTGTCGCTTATATGCACTGCTTTTGTTGAAAGTGATTGACCTGACAACGAGTGTCCTTTAGAGATGTCCTTAACGAGATTGGATAATCTTTTTGCAACAACGGCTTTACCGCCAGCTCTTTGCTTCTTAATTTCCTTTTCCAGTAGAGAAATAACTTCCTCTTTTTTGCCGGAAGCGAAAGCTTTTACTATTTCTTCTACGATATTTATATTTGCCATGGATTTCGTAACGGTAAAAGAGCTATCAAACTAACTCTATTAATATAACATTTTACGAAAATTAAAAGCCAGTGTTTTTCCGTAACAGAATGTGTACAATGTTGTTAACGATGCCAACAAAGAATGAATAACGAAGAAAAAGAATATTTGGTGATAGGGCGCTAACTGAACATCTAAATGAATATTTACTTGCTCAGGCAAGTATTCTAAAAGGTATTTCGTTATCTTTTCTGGCGAAGTGAACCCACTTTAATAGTGCCCATCTCTCTGATGAGGAGGTTGTTTCTCTGCTTGCTGATTTATCTGATTTCGTTGGCACACACCTCAATCAAACGCGGATGTACTTCACATATAAAGATGAACTCGTCATTCGACAGAATAACAATGCTGTTCATCCAACTGAAAAGCAATAGTTTCTAACCTCGTCCAGCAGACGGAGCCGAGGCAGAAAATACAAAGCGTCTTTTGGGACGCTTTTATTTTTGGCGCGGCGACAGCGGGGAAGCTTTTGTGTAGTTCACAAAAGCTTGCAAGCGGAGCATCTGAGCTTCTAATCCGAGTGTTATAATTCTTCTCCTATGAACAAAGGAAACTATGTAGACGGATTCGTTCTTATTATCCCTAAAAAGAATGTATCTGCCTATAAGAAAATGGCTGCCGAAGGGGTACAGATCTGGAAAAAGTTTGGCGCGCTTGATTACAAAGAATGCATGGGTCAAGATTTAAAACCATCTAAAGGCAACCCTGTGTTGTCCTTTACAAAAATGGCAAAGGCAAAATCAACCGACACAGTTTGGTTTTCTTATATCGTATTCAAAGACAAAAAGCATCGCGATGCAGTAAATAAAAAAGTGATGGACTACTTCAGCAAAAAATACGCCGACAAAAAGCACGAGGACATGCCATTTGATATGAAAAGGATGGCGTACGGTGGCTTCTCGGTTGCCGTTAGTTCGTAAGCATAGCTTTCAAGCGTTCGGTTCGAAGAAAATGAAAATACATTTTCATTTTCCTTCTCGCCTCCGTTCGTAGTACTATGAGGCATACTCACTAATAAAAAATACATATGGGAAATAACAGCCATGGCGTAAGTTCGCTCAAGAAACACAAGAGTCCTCACAAAACTGCAAAACGCCTTGCGGCAAAGAAAGTGATGCTCGCCGCAAAAACAAGCAAAAAGAAAAGAAAGTAACCTGCGTTCGCTCCAATGACGAATGAGTTAATGTAAACTCCTTTTGCATACCTTTAGGTATTAATAGAGCCTTGTTCAGAGTATAATTCTTTCTATGAACAGCGTTTTTTTGGAGCTTGCCATTATGCTTTCGGTGGCTTGTGTCATTGGATACACGGCAATGCGGTTTCGACTTCCTTTGGTCATGGCGTATCTCTTAGCTGGAGTGGCGCTTTCTGCATACAATCTTTCTGATTCAGTTGTCTTACACACCCTCCCTGAAATAGGTATAGCCTTCGTGCTGTTTTTGATTGGGATGGAGCTCAATTTGAGTGAGATTCGCTCTCTAGGGCGCCCTATTGTCGTAGCGACGCTTTTCCAAATTGTAGTTTCTTCTATCGCCGGTTTTGCGTTGGCAACGTTTTTTGGTTTCTCTGGAACTGAGGCGGCAATCTTAGGCATCTCGCTCGCGTTCGCTTCGACGATTGTTATCGCTAAGATGCTTTCTGAAAGACGCGATACAGCATCTTTATATGGGAAACTTTCCATCGGCATTCTCCTTGTTGAAGACCTCGTTGCCATTATCGTGATGGTTGCTATAACTGGCAACCTTATTTCTTTCGGGTGGAGCACTGCAATTCTTATACCCCTCCTTATATTTACGGTTAAGGCAACGGCTTTGATTAGTGCAGCGTTCCTCATATCTCGTTTTGTACTACCTTTCCTGTTTAATAAGATGGCGAAATCTGTCGAGTTATTGTTCCTCGCCGCTATTACATGGTGCTTTATCTTTACCTCCATTGCGGTCCTAGCTGGCTTTTCGGTTGTCATCGGTGCATTTTTGGCAGGTGTTGCGCTCGCTTCTTCCCCGTATCAGATTCAGATTCAGGCCAAAGTAAAACCAATCAGAGATTTCTTTGTTGCATTGTTCTTCATATATATCGGCTCCCAAGTTGACCTTGCGGGCATCACAAATTCTCTGCCGATAATCTTCGGATTCACCGCGCTCGCTCTTTTTATGAAACCATTTGCATATTTGGTTGGTTTAAGTTTCTTCAAATTCCGCAAACACACTCTTTTCCAGACGTCTCTGAACATGACGCAGGTATCCGAGTTCTCTCTTATTGTTGTCCTATTGGCCGTCGAGCATGGCTTCGCCTCGGAGTCTGCGCTTGCGATTATTGCCGGCTCTGCCGTGCTTTCTATCATTTTCTCGTCAACACTTATGAATCATTCTGAGTCTATCTACACATTCATGAAACCCTTTGTCGCACGATTTCAGAGAAAAGAGGCGGTTGATGTACTGCCCGATGCGATTCTTCCACCGTTGTCTGGACATGTTGTCGTTGTTGGTGCCGACAGGGTGGGTACTGTAGTCATAGAGTATTTGAAAAAGGCGAAGATAGAAGTGCTCGTTCTTGACTATAATCCTACGGCGGTGCGACGCCTGCGTGGGCAAGGCTACCACGCGCTCTATGGCGATGTGAGTGACTCTGAAATACTGGCGAACCTGCAGTTGGATACGGCCCATCTCATTATTTCAACAGCAGGTGGGACAAGAGACAACCTTGCACTTCTTGATGCATGCCGGATAAGTAACGTGAAGGCGCAAATCGTGGTGCGTACCGACGAAGCCGATCAGGAGCAAGTACTTCGAGATGCCGGTGCTGACTATGTCATTTTCCCGGAGCGTGTATCCGGCGACTTTCTTGTTTCAAAACTCGAAGACGAATGGCCGAACTTACATTTTTCCTGATATATCAGCAAGGATTTACCTCATCACTTGTGTGCCACTAACACGGTCTCTAGGTGAAGCGAAATACATCTATTGACATTTTCGTTCAATCATGGAACAATAGTGTTTATGGAAGGAGTGCTAAAAAATGTGGAGGTAGTGGATACTTGTGCATGTTTGTGTAGACACTCACCGAAGTGTGTCATGTGTGAAGCCGGCTTGCATCCTTTGCGATAAGTTTTTCTTGAAAAAAATCGGAACACCTTAACTTAAGGGGTACTTTTATTTTCCTAGATGTGAATGCGGGAAAGGTTTCTATAAGTGACGGCGCATGCTCAGGTTGCATTTGACAGGCTACACGTTGAGAGTATAGTACCTCCTTAACAAAAAACCGTGAAAATTATAATTCACACTAATTAATATAAGCGATTACCGCACGATCATTATGTCCGTACTAGAAGGATTTCATACCATTAATAGGGAAGTTTACGGAGGACGAAAGGAGAATCCCTTCGGACGAGCTCAAAGTATTGCATTGCCACTTGAACGCTTTTCTGCAGGAAGGGAGGCGCATAATTTGGTTTGGAAACCAAGAGAAACTAGTGGAGTAAATAATTACCAGCAGACATCTTTTGGGATGCGTGAAGCTTCAGATGGCGTGGCGCGTGTCGTCGGAGTTGGTCTTGAGGTTGTCGGTACAAGTATTCATGGTCCTATCCGCATTCTGGCAACTATAAATTCGGAAATTGAGAAGGCGAAGAAGCAATACCTTCCTGCTGTGCTAGGGGTGATTAATGAATGGCAAAGTCCGTGGGGCAGAAACGCAGCACATGTGGTGTCCTGGTTTGCAGCGCCACTCGCTCTTGGTGCAGCAATCGTGCAGGGTATCGTCTGGGGAGGGCTGAAGGGGATATACGGATTGCTCAAAGATAAGGCCGAATCGCTTGTTACTCATTCAGGAGGCCCTGGACAGACATATTTCCAACGAGCAGCAGAAGCCTATAGAGGCAACTAGGCATCAAAGGTTCTGAAAAAGAATCGTAGTTGATTTCTTATGTAGAAGAAAATGAAACCCCGCCATTCTGGCGGGGTTTCATTTTCTTTGCTCTGACTGCTTGAGGTAGAATAAAAGTATGAACAAAGTAAGCTCTAATTTGGTTGAAGAAAAACCAGAACCAAAAGTGCCATCTGATCTTCAAAAGATTCTTGCTACCAACCCAAAGGCAAAAATGCTGTGGAGTGGACTTACGCCCATAGCGCATAGGGATTTCATTAGTTGGATAGAATCAGCAAAGCAAATTGAAACTCGAAAGCGCAGAGTCCTGAGTATTCCTTCGAGACTCCTGTCTGGGAAAAGGCGCCCATGTTGCTATGCATTGGTGCCTATGAGCTTCTACAAAGCTCTTGGTGCGAGTCCACAAGCGAAACTCACGTGGAGCAGTCTCACGCCAACGGAGCGTAGAGACTTTGTGAGCTGGATTGATGAGGTTAAAGGATCAGAAGCACGTGGACTCCGGATTATGAAAGCTTGCCAAATGCTTGCGAAAGGGAGGCGCTCACACTGATATATTTCTCAGTTGTCTTTTGTGTCGTGCATAGAATAACGCTTCTTAAGTGCAGAATCATCACCGTATTTCATGAAAGATTTTTCGTGTTCCGATGGAATATAGCCACGCGTTTCTAGGTGGGCTATTGCGCAAAAATGGCTTTCGGTTCTTCCTGCAATGGTTGACGCATAATGCAACCATCCATTCACATATCCGCAGTAGGCGCAGTTTAACTTTTCAAACCATGAAAGATACGGAAGCTTTTCTCTGTCAGTGATGCGTATGTAGCGAGAGCGCTTTACGCGGGGTATTCCGTATATAGGGAAGGCTATGTGGTGGTATATCTCAAAAAATATGTCCGCTATGACTACAGGAATTATCATGAGCAGGGTTAATGGCACTGCAATAAAATAGTAGAGGAGGGGATTCTTTGATCCTCGTTTTGAGG
Source organism: Minisyncoccota bacterium (assembly GCA_041658485.1). Lineage (GTDB taxonomy): Bacteria > Patescibacteriota > Minisyncoccia > Phycocordibacterales > Phycocordibacteraceae > Phycocordibacter. Next base: position 21,924 of record JBBAAE010000006.1, on the reverse strand, counting down.
GTTCTGGGGTTAGATGCATGGTGTATGAATACAATTATTTTTATAGAGTCAAAGCAATCGTTTCTTTCACTTTCTCTACCATTTGATCCATTGACCAGTTTGATTTCACCAAGTAGTAGGCTCGGGTGTCTTCCTCGATTTCTTTCATTATTGTTTTGTCATCAGCGCCAAGATTGGTGAGGAGTATAACGGGAACGCTCTTACCCCACTCGTTTTCTGATCGTAGTTTATGAAGCATGGTCATGCCATCCATCTTCGGCATCATGAGATCAAGAAGAATTAATTGTGGCTGTTCACGAATGCCGACGGCGAGCCCTATTTCACCGTCTTTGGCATCAAATACAATAAAACCTTCTCGTGTGAATTTGTCACGAAGTGCATTGCGAAGTGAAATTTCATCCTCAACAATTAAAATTGTCTGCTGTGTAATTTCCGTGGTCATTTTTATGCGTGACTGAGAGAGGAGTGTATATCGGCAACAATGGTGTCGAGTCGATTTTCTGCCTTCACATAGTATTTATTTACCCCCAGCCGTATGTAGGTTTTCACTAAGTCTGGGTCTGCGGTATTTGAGACAACAAAGATAGGTATTTTGCTCCAGTGTCCACCATTTCTTTTGAATTTTGTTACAAAATCAAGTCCATTTTCTTCCCCAACCAGATTGTGGTCGAGCCAAATTGCATCAACCTGCTCTAAGTCTTCTACATGCTTGAGTGCTGTTTTAACGCTACTCAAAGTTACACCCCCTGATTTACTTTTCTTGAGGTCAGCACTAAAAGCTTTCTCGACACTGCGGGATGTAAGGACACGAATACCTTCTTTTTCGAGCTTTGCTTTGATAACTCCAAGTAGAGATTGCTCGTCCTCGAGCACTAATATCGTCCTGCTTTTTTTAGATGTACGTTTCATATCGTAAATATATTATTTATTTTTTTCTAATAATTTGCACGGCAACTCGACATAAAATGTAGTGCCTGCATTTTCCTCTCCTTCGGTGTAGTTTGATGCGGGCGACTCAAACCAAATCTTCCCCCCAGAGTTATCAATGATTGCTTTTGCGATATAGAGCCCTAAGCCCGTGCCCTCGGTATCTTTTTCACGCACATTGTCTGCTCGGAAGAGCTTTTTAAAGATTTTATGTTGCTGATTTTTAGGTATGCCATAGCCAGTATCGGAGATCGTGAAGAGTAAGCATTTCTTTTGATTGGTAAGCGTGAGAGACATTTCTATTTTTCCTTTTTCGGGCGTGTATTTAATGGCGTTTGAGAGTAGGTTTTGCACTACCATTCTAAGTAATTTTGGGTCAACTTGTATGAGGGGAATGTTTGTTCCGAGTGCTGGGAAAACAGTGATATCTTTTTGAATAATGTGTTGCATTTGTTCGTCAAGAACGCTTCTCACGAGTAGGGGAATGTCCGTTGGTTCTGGCTCAAAAATGAATGTTCCGAGATCCATGCGAGAAACACTAAGGAGTGCATTCACGAGTCCAACCATGCGTTGATTGCCACGATATACCTCGTTGAGGTATTTCTCCTGCTCAGCATTGAGCTTCCCCACATCTCCTGTCAAAAGCATCTCTGTGTACCAGTTGATAGTAGAAAGGGGAGTACGAAGCTGGTGGGAAGCGAGGGAGACGAACTCTGTTTTTGCTTTGTCTATTTCTTTCTCTTTTGTAATATCTCGAAATGTTTCAACCACTCCAATAATTTCACCCTCAAGCACAATGGAGGTAACGATACTACTTGAGGGAAAGCGGGTTTTGTCTTTACGAATATAATAGAAAGGGTTGGTGAGGTCTGCGACCACCACTTCTCCACGGAGTACTCTGTTTAGAATTCTTTCATTAAAAGGAACTACTTCGCCTTTTTCATCTTCTCGAGGAACCACGGCAACAATGCGTTTACCTAAAACTTCTTTAGATGACCAACCAAGCATCTTTTCGAATGATTGGTTCACATAGGTTATTTGTCCTTCCTTGTCGACCACAACGAGTCCATCGCCAATACTGGCGAGTATTGCTTCGTCTATAGCTTTCTTTTTTAGTATTTTTTCTGACTCTTGTTTATGATCCTCTAAAACATTGAGGATGGCAGCTTGAGAATTTTCAAGCTCTTTTTTGTGCATTAACTCTTTATCCATAAGAATCTTTGTCGCAACAGGTGTCATAGGAACCTAACTAACTTATTGTTGCAGGTCTAAGTGCAGCGAGTTCTTTCTTTAATTCTATCATTTTCAACTCTCTTCCGACCATCACCTTATTTAAAGATTCCAAGTCTCTCACTCGGTCAGCAATTTCTCCTGTGCGCTCTGCCACCTTGAGTTCAAGCTCTGAAGTGTATTCAGCCAGCTTTTGTTCGAGCTCCTTTCTTACAGTAATGTCTTCCATGGCGAGGACAATCATGTGTGCCGTATCAATATCTATTTTACGTGCATTAAGCAATATTGTTTTTTCTCCGATTTTTTGGAATGTGTGCTTTACCTCGTAGTCTTTAACTACTTTTTTCATTGGCAAAATTTCTTCCAATAAGCTCTTCAGAATAGGTATGTTCCATTGTCCATTGTCCATTGCCGAGCTCGTAAAGAAGCACATTCTCTGTTTGTTCAGGAGATACTTGGAAATTTTGGTAAAAAGTAGGGTTTGCCGAAACAACTCGAAGATTGGAGTCGAGGATCAAGAAGGATTCTCTCGCCACTTCGACGAGTGTTTTCATGTAGTGTAGGGCGAGCTCTTGGGACTCTTTCGATCCACTGGTGTTTGCTTGTGTGTCACTCATATACGTAACGCTTTATTAACTCGGAGTCCGGTTTTGATTAATTGTTGCCCGCTGTTGTATCACCCTTGACTGTATTACGGCTAATAAGTTGATTTTTAAAAGATTATAAGACTGCACTCTTATAGCCGTACCCCCCCTATAATTGTTACAAGTCTTTCCACTCATGTGAGCAAAAAGTCCGTAGTGCGACGTGACTGAAAAGCCGAATTGAGAATTTAGCACACTACGTACAACACAACTCTAAGATTATTCAGGTAGAGATGCTTTTTTGTCTTTCTACTTCCGCTAATCGCTCATGCTCTAGAGCGGAAGCCTCATGCGCCAGATGGGCTTTTTCTTCAGCGAGGTGTGCTTGCTCGTCAGCTTCTGCTGCCACTTTGTCTATTTCTGTTGCATCCATGGTGTGCTGTATTAACTTAGTCTTAACCCTATGACAGTAGTAAGTAATAGGACGACACCAATAGCTATTGCGGCTACTGCAATTACAATCCCGAGTATTCGATTGGGATAAAAATGATTAATACCAAATCCTAGAAAGAAAACCATTTCGCATAAAGTAAGTAGTGACATACAGAATATTTTTAGAGTAGATAAATAAAACAGCGCCTTCTGTATAGTCGTTTAGGAGGGAGTATTGTTACATGGATATACTTTACACAAGATTTGTAATCGATACTGTTTTGAGACGGCCTTACGAATGCACGGAGTTGCATTACTAATTTAAATAACTCTGGCATTTTGAACAATTATGACAACAGTAATTAATACTCCTCCAGGTAACACAGGTAGTGGTGACAGTGGCGCTGGTTGGGTTGTGGCAGTCGTACTTATTCTTGTAGTTCTCGTTGGTGGTGTGATTTTATATCAGAATGGTGTTTTTAGATCCGCTGTACCGAAGGATGCCATTATTAATGTGACTGTTCCTAACCCTATTACGCCAGCTCCTACTACTGGTGGCGCCAATCCACAATAAATAGTCAGGTGGTGCTGTATATGTGCACCAGGTGCTACTTTTAATTGAGATTGACTTTGAGATATAAAAAAACACCCCCAAAAGGGGTGTTTTTTTATATCTCACTTTTTAAGACTCTCGCCATGCATAGGGAGTATTCATTTATAAAAATCTGTTATTATTAGTGGATGTGTAACGTATGTATGCAAAATTTTTATGTTTAATGAATTTAAGGCGTTTCTTTTGCGAGGTAATGTAGTCGATTTGGCAGTCGGTGTTGTGGTGGGGGCAGCGTTCGGGAGCATTGTGACTGCTTTGGTGGCTGATCTCCTCACTCCGTTTATTGCCGCTATTGCAAAAGTTCCTGATTTTGGTGGACTGGTTTTTACTCTCAACGGTAGTCAGTTTAAGTACGGGCATTTTATCAATAGCCTTGTGTCATTTATTTTGGTGGCTGGTTCGGTGTTTTTCTTTGTGGTCAAGCCGATGAATGTACTGAGTGCACACGCACTTAAAGATACGCCAGCTGATCCTGCAACAAAAAAATGTACTGAGTGCCTCTCAAAAATACCTGCAAATGCTCGTCGTTGTGCACACTGTACGCAAGTAGTATCTTAATCTGTATGGTTACCGAAGGTCCACAAGACAATGTTACAGAAAGAGGTTTTGAAAATATACTGACTCGAGAACAGGTGCTTTCAAAAATTAGTACCTATTGCGAAAATCTTAAAATAACAAAGGAGTTGAGGGACAAAGACGGAATATATCTTCTAGAAGTTACAGGGATTCGTAAGGTAGAGGGAGACAGTGCTGAGTACATCTATCAAAGAAAGGGTACCTTTTCGAAGGGGAACAGTTCAGAGGTGACTAGCATTATGGTTATTCCTCAATCTGGGTGGCCCGAAATTGTTTCAGAGTACGATGCTGTAACAAAAAAGTGGACAACTCAATAAATATATGAATAAAAAAACACTAATTAGTTTCATTGTTGTTATTGCAGTAGTAGTTGTAGGAGTTTTTTTTCTTACAAGGAACACTGATGTAGTGCCTACACTACCTTCAGAAGACCCCACTGTTTTTGATGGAAAAAACACCCACTTCACCATTGAAGGTAATGAGGTTGTGTTAGTACAAGGAATTTCTGAAGTATCAGTACAAGGCTCTGCTTCAAAAACAACTACCCGATACTTTGGAAACGAGGCGAAAGGTGATTTAAATGGAGATAGTCTCGAGGATGTTGCTTTTCTTATTACCGAAGACTTGGGAGGTAGCGGACTCTTTTACTACGCAGTTGTTGCACTTAAAAACCCAACAGGATACAAAACTACCAATGCATTCCTTGTTGGCGACAGAATTGCACCCCAATCAACTGAGATACATACTGATTCAAAAGAGCTTCATGTAAATTTTGCAGAGCGAAAGGTAGGCGAGCCAATGACTGCACAGCCGTCTGTTGGGGCTGTTCTCCTTCTTAAGGTCACCTCTGAGGGAGTACTGGAAGGATTAATGAAGTAGATTTATTTATTTTTTCTATACTGTTGCCATGCGAGCAAAAACCATGTTGCCGTAACTAAGACTGATGCAATTGTGGAACTCCATAAGCCGAGGGTTGCGTAGACGACGCTAAAAACACCGAGGACAGTCCCGGTGAGCAAGCTCGAAGAAAGGGCAGGTTTATCTTTTCCGAAAACGGAAGGGAGTAGGGCAATGACAAAAATATACTGACCAATGGAGAGGACGATGTCTTGCCAGTGCATATACGGATTATACATTCTTAAGTTTCTCAATATAGTGAAACCAAAGGGATTCGGTGAGCTCTAGGGTTCAGTGTCGAATATCTAGAGTAGAGCTTCTAGGGCTGTATAGTATAAAGTAACGACCGTTACTTTATACTATACAGCTATTTTCCACCTCTGGACGAGAGGAGTACTGTTCTTCAATAGTACGATTGAGTATCTCACGGGGTATACTTTTTATATGAGGAAAGTGTTAATGGTACTTGGAGCAGTAACTGTATGCGCACTTTTGGCAGTAGCTGTTTATTTTTTACCTATTCTTAAGGGGGAGTGTTACAAAGTTCCTGATTATTTAAAACCTATTGCAGGTTCGCAGGGGTATCGCATCTGGTCTGGCGACATACTCAAAAGTTTTGACCACAAAAACCGACCCGTGTGTGTGCCGCAAGGTTGGGAAGCTGTTGGTGCTATAGAGACTGGCTCTGGATGGGCGAAATTTGAGACAAACTTGACGGGCGTCCTTATTCGCTCCGATGCATTCACGCTACAGAGTATTCAGCCGAAACAGAGCATATATAGGGTAGATATTTTATATCCCGCAACCACAACAGAAAGTTCGATACGGCGATATGTTGCCATTATTGAGAATGCATTCAATCGCACAGGAAAATTGTTTAATGATGCTCCTAAAGAACAACGAGTTCAACATATTGTTCTTATTACTGCAGGCCTCGCTGGAAATGCATACGAAGATATTACGCAGGTGTATCCAGATCCAAGCGCAAGAGTTAGTGCTTTCGTCCGCACACAGAATATTCTTCGGGGAGAGGAACTCTTCGTTCACGCAGTAATGCACCTTTACAACAGGCATCAGAGTGGCACACTGCCTTATCAAAAGTTACAGTCGCCCTTTACAGAAGAAGATTGGCAGGAGGTTGAGGCTACTTGGGCAGAAACAGCATTTACTACTTCCAGAGAACAATCGGGGCGTATTGTGTATCTCTACAGTGTTCATACAGCGCTCCGAACTGGAAACTTTTCACTTATAAAAGAAGCGCCTTTCAATAATCAAAAAGCCTTTGAGAAAATTAGGCAAAGTGTAATTGTTGCGCCCAATTCTCCGAATCTCGATTATCAGTATGGACATTACGTGCTCGCCCCACTTTCAATGCTTGCGGTTGATGGCATGTTGCAGGAATCACACACTGGTACTAGTGTAGAAAAAATTCTTACTGATATTCATGCAGGGAAAGCTAGTAACTTCTTTGATGAGCTTCAAAGAACACTTTCAAAGGAAGAGGTTCAGCGTGCTCGAGGCTGGTTTGAAGGGAGAGAGACCATACCGACTAGTGTAATCAATTCGGTTGTTGCTTCTTATAAATCTCAGTAACTGCATCTCTACACTAGGGGGTGGGGAATTAGAGTATGGGTATTCGTGATAGAATCGACACTACCGCTATGAATGCCACCGATGTATATCGAGAGTTAAAGACAAAGTCTATAGGGGCATCTCGCATTTTTCATCGAGAGCTATTGATTGTGAATTCTACAGTTTTTGATGAATACGAAGTGCATTTTGTGAAGGTTTTTCATGCACTCAATAGGAAAACCAACTATAGAACACCAGGGACATTTAGACACATTCACGCAATAAAATCTGGTTCCTTAGTTGAGATTCACTATGATTTTGGAAACCTTAATAAATTTTTTGTTATGGCTGTTCCGCATTTCTTTTTAGACATGGTGCCTTATTTTTTATATCACCTAATTACATTTAGAAAGCCATACAGTATTGATGTGCAAATTCTTGAATCACAAATACATAAAACATAAGCTCCGTCAGGAGATTTTTTGTCAGGTGTTAGCTTCGAGCTTTCAGCTGTCAGGTTTCAGCTTCGAACTTCGAACTCGCTAAACCCTAACCTCTACTTAAGTCCATCGAGCTGATTTACTGTAGACCACTGAGTGTCTGTCTTTTCATTCACTTGTGTAGCGCTATTTTCTACAGCTGCTAGCTCTTCAAGGTAGAGCTCTTTTTCGCGTGCCATCCGCTTTCTTATGCCGAATAGGTCAAACATAGTTTTGTGTTATTGGAATACGGCAAGTATGGCATTCACGATAGGTGTGAGAAGTGAAAGGATGAACAGGATGAGGTTTATAAAAAATTGAACTATTTGCACAATGAGAGAAAAAAACTGTTGGAATAACTGTACGAAATCCATAGGATATAAATTATTTTTTTTCTAATAAAGCTAATATTTTGTCCAGCTTTTCGACCTCTATTCGGCTGAGGTTTTTTTGCAAAGCTTCAATTTCTTCTTCGGCTCTTGTATTAGTTTCGTAGTCTGCTTCGGCGTGATGACGATCACGCTCTGACTGGCGATTTTGTGCCATCATGATGATGGGAGCGGCATACGCTGCTTGAGTTGAGAAAATAAGATTAAGGAGTATGAAGGGGTAGACATCCCAACGCTGAATAATCCCTATAATATTTAAGGTTATCCATGTAGCAACAAAGACTGTTTGGATGATGATGAATTTCCACGAGCCCATTCCTGTTGCCACCGTATCCGAAAATCTTTCTCCTAAAGTCAGTTCCTGTTCATGTTTTTGATGCCAAGTAGCCATACGTATCGCTTTATTAAAATAATGATATCACGCTTATTTTTTAGAGCATGATGTCTGTAAAGAGAGCGAATGTCTGTATATCATTGAACACTCTTGCGGGTGTTTCCGCGTATGTCCCACTCTGGGCTAGTGCGCGTTCAAGGGCTGGTCTTTTGCTAATTCCAGTTACATAGCCTACTCCTCCTGTAACGTGTTTGCGTAGAAAGGGAAGTGTGACGGTTGCTCGAAGTGGTATGGGATTTTTTCCACGGGCATCGTACCCAACAACAGCCCTCCTCTCGTCTTCAAAGAGTATCTCAAACATTCCTGCATCTTCCGGATACGGCATAATGCCTGCGGTATGGCCATCTACACCCATGCCGAATGTTCCGAGTACATGTCCTATTGGATTTTCCTCAATCCATTTTCTCCATGCCTGCTCCATAGTGGTTGCTAGTGTCTCGACTCTTTCAAATCGCATACTTGTATCAATGGCACGCGCGCCTTTTGCTACTGCGTTTTTAAAAAAGCTTGTTTCCTTCAGAGTTGCAAAGTTATTTTCTTTTGGATCTTTCGTGAATCGTTCATCTAAAACGCCAAGTGTAAGGTTGGACATGTTTTCAGGCGCTTTGACATGCATAAGGATTTCAAGGGCAGAGCCACTCGAAAAAAGAATCAAAGCAGGCTCGCTCTCCATTTTCATGAGTAGGGAAGAGAGATATGCACCAGCTTCCTGTTTCAATATCTCCTCGTTTAGGTTCCTGATTATTTCCATGTTTTTTAATCCTATCATTTTCTTTCTGTATCCATATATACTAGTGAGATTATGAAGCTTAGTCGTGAACGTATTGGCGATCTATGCATTCTTTCTGAAGCGGTTTTATGGGGGGCTTTCCCTGTTATTACTATTCTTTCTTTCACCTCGCTCACACCGCTAGTGTCTTTGGGTTGGAGTACTCTTCTGGCATCTGTTGTGTTTGGCGTTCTACTTACTGTACGTGGGAAATGGGCAGATGTATGGAATTCTCGTGCAATGAAAGATGTACTTCTTACCGCATTTGTTTTAGGTTTCCTTTACTATATACTTTTCTTTTTTGGTTTGCAGTATACGAGCGCAGGGAACGCAAGCATTATTGCACTGTCGGAATTATTTTTTAGTTACTGTTTTTTTCATTTATTTAGAAAAGAACATATCCCACCAGTTCATCTTATTGGAGCTGTGTTAATGATTTTTGCCGCAGGAGTAATTCTCTATCCTAATATACACGCGTTCCAAATAGGGGACCTCCTTATTCTTGGAGCATCCTTGATGGCACCCTTCGGTAATTTATTACAAAGAAGGGCGAGGATAGAAGTGTCGAGTGAAAGTATTATGTTTGTCCGTAGTGTTGTTACAACTGTCGCAGTCTTTTGTCTTGCGTATGTCTTTGGCACAAATCCTCTCAGTATTAATTTTGATGGCGGGATTGTATGGATTCTTTTGATTAATGGTATTTTTCTTTTTGGGTTTAGCAAAATTCTTTGGATAGAAGGTATACACCGTATTAGTGTTACGAAGGCAAATGCCCTAGCAAGTCTTTCGCCTCTCGTTACATTAATCTTTGCCTATGTACTTTTGAATACAGTCCCAACCGTATGGCAAGTTTTTGCATTCGTACCTATGTTTTTAGGTGTGCTGTTATTGAGTCAGCATAAACAAAAAACACCCGCACTGTAAGTGCGGGTGTTTTTTGAGTTAAAAACTATTTTGCCTTGCCGAGAATCTTGTACATACCCGTACTACATACGGTGCAGGTACCTTTCATGGCACGGCGGTCTCCGGTTTTACCCATAGCGACCTCCTCAGCGTCCTTCATTTCACGCTTCTCTTTACACTTAACGCAATATCCTATAACTGGCTCCATAGTGTGGTGCTTATTTATTAAATAATTATACTCATTCATAGTATCATGGGCGCAAGGTATACGGTCTTACTCGTATAATGAACCTTCTTTTTTACAAAAGACTTATGAAAAAAGCCACTTTTACAGAAAAACTACAAAATCGCTGGTCGCACGTTGGGATGGTTTGTGTTGGCCTCGACCCCGATTTTTCACAAATCCCCGACATTCTCAAGGCAGAAAATTCATCCATTGAAGAGGTTCTCTTTACTTTCAATAGAGAAATTATAGATGCCACCGCTGATCTTGTGTGCGCGTATAAGCCAAATGTGGCATTTTATGAAGCACACGGAGAGGCTGGGGCACGAGCCCTTTTGCGAACAGTGATACACATCAAGGATATGTATGCAGAAATTCCAATTATCTTAGATGCAAAGCGGGCTGATATTGGCAATACCAACCTCTACTATGTAAAGGCCGTTTTTGATGAACTAGGAGCGGATGCCATCACTATCCATCCTTATCTAGGAAAAGAAGCAGTTCAACCGTTTCTTGATCGTAAAGATAAAGGGGTCATTGTGCTCGTGAAGACTTCAAACACTGGAGGAGGGGAGTTTCAGAATTTAAAGGTTACTGATTCTGGAGAGCCACTCTACAGGGTGGTAGCAAGAAATATCGCAAGCTCATGGAATGAAAATGAAAATTGCAGTGTTGTGGTTGGTGCAACGTACCCTGAAGAGCTTGCCGAGGTGCGATCCGTTATTGGCGACATGCCCATTTTGATTCCGGGAGTTGGGGCGCAAGGTGGAGATATTCAAAAGACAGTCATGGCAGGAAAAGACAGCAAGGGTTTTGGAATGATGATTAGTGCATCAAGAAGTATTATTTTTGCATCGAGCGGAGCTGATTTTGCACAAGCTTCACGAAAAGCAACAGAGAGTCTTGGTGTAGAGATTGGCACTGTCAATTAAAGGCGGTTTTGTTTAGTAAGAGACTGTGTGGTTGGGCGTCTTAGTATGTAGGTCTGAATGGCAGGCCGTTAATTCTAAAAGACACGCAGTATGCGTGCACACATAAAAATTATGTACACTATCTCTAAACGTTTCGCCCTCGTAGCGCCAGTGGCACTACTCGTGCTCGGCTCTTTATTTATTAGCCCTTTTCTTGCTTCGGCAAATGGGAATGAAGGTAATAAGAAGTCAGGTCCACACGCTGTTGGCTCAACTCTTGAAATTCGTATCGAAGATAATAATTCGGTGCTTGTTCGCGGGGCAAAAGTCACTGCCGTATCCGGTTCAGTGATTAGTGCAGAGACCGCTTTTGGTGCAACGGTACTCTCATGGACTGTTCGTACAAATGCAAGTACTGTCTTTACGCATCGTGCTGATGGATCGTCGTCACTCTCAACGATTCTTCCTGGTGACTACGTGAGTTTCAGAGGGGTCCTCAACACAGGAACCTCAGGACTAACTGTAGACGCTAAGACAGTTAAAGATTGGTCGCGTTCTGTACAGGCAGAAAATACCCGAGCATTTAACGGTAGCGTGCAAAGTATTGACACAGCGAATATGAAATTCGTATTGGATAGCAAAGGCGCTGAAGGTCTTATTACCGTCAAGCTTGCAACAAGCTTCGTAATAACTAACGGCGATGTTGCTTTTGCTTTCGCAAATATCAAGATAGCTGATCAAGCAAAGGTTTCGGGTACCTACGACAGTGCTACGAAAACTTTTACTGCTACAAAAGTTATAGTAGTGCGAGAGGATGCAAATGGACATAAAACATTCAAGGGAAGAATTCAATCTTTCAAGGACCGTTTCCATTTTGACTTCTGGAAGTAACACTCTAGAAAACTCTCCGTCTAAAAATCGAATAGGTTGCATATGCAACCTATTCGATTTTTAGTAGTGGAGAGCTACAATATGCTGAGTGTTCTATATTGAAGATAACTATTGATTTATATGGCTACCCCCACTGAACCTCTAATAGTTCGTGTGCGTGTGACATCTGACACAAAGAAGGATGCTGTGAATGAAGGGAAGAAAGGTGTACTTGAAGTTAGCGTGAAAGACCCAGCTAAGAATAATCGCGCAAACGTACGGGTCTGTGAGTTACTTGCCGAGCATTTTAGGGTACCAAGGAAAAATGTGATGATTACGAAAGGTTCTGACTCCCGTAGTAAGATGATATTAGTTTATAAGAGATAACTTGGAAGTATGCACATAAATCTCAAAGCCAGCGGTTCAGTAGTTTTAACGGAAGAGCTCCGTGAGTTTGTTGCGGAAAAGATGCGTAAAATTGAACATCTTCTCGATTCTAAAGATACGAGCACGATGGCGGATATAGAACTTGCTACAACTACGCGCGGACAAAAAACCGGTGATGTATTTCGTGCTGAAATCAATTTGCAGTTTGCTGGTGGTTTTGTGCGTGCGGAAGCGATAGAAGAAACACTCCATCACGCAGTTGAAGTAGTAGTTGAAGAAGCACGAAGGGAAATCCGAAAGAGTTTTGGGCGTAAGCGCACGCTCATGCGCCGTGGTGCTACAAAAATAAAAGATTTTTTCCGAGGGTTTGGAGGCTCATGAAAGACGAGATTCTTTCTCTTTATTCTGCGCACATTACTGAACAAAAACAAAAGGTTTTAGATATTATTTCTGTTTCAGGATTTGATGCTCTTATTATTTATTCCGGCACTCCACTTCGATACTATGCGGATGATCAAGATGCGCCGTTTCGTGCGTACCCACATTTTTTACATTTCGCACCTTTGAATGAGCCAGGTAATTTTCTTTTAATTCAAAAAGGCACTAAACCTCTTTTAGTCCGTGTTAAGTCTGATGATTATTGGCATGAGCAAGTTTCTCTTGGAGGTTCATTCGACATTGCTCACGGTAAACCTTTCTGGCTTTCAGAATTCGACATCCGTGAAGTTCCGAATGTCGATTCAGCCTGGCAAGAGCTTTTGAATGAACGACCTACGAGGTCGAACATTCAGCGCATTGCGTATGTTGGAGATAATTCAGAAGAGCCAAAAAAACAAGGGATTGAGGGGGATTGTATCAACCCGAAAGAGCTCATCGCTCGCTTGGATACAGAGAGGAGTCATAAGACTCCATATGAGATTGCTTGCATTGGTGAGGCGAATAGGATTGCGTCGGCGGGGCACAAGAGTGCCTGTCAAGCATTTCTTGATGGGGCATCAGAGCTTGAAATACATCAGGCATATATGAAAGCGGTGGGAGGTGTGGAGCATGAATTGCCGTATGAAACCATTGTTGCCTTGAATGAGAAAGGTTCAATACTTCACTATCAGGGTAAACGTGGTGATTTGAAGAACGGCCTTTCGACTTCCTTCGACGATGCTCGGGATACATCGCTCAGGGTAAATAAATCGCTTTTACTCGATGCGGGTGCAAGATATCTCGGTTACGCATCAGATGTAACGCGTACATTTGTGGCACCTGATGCCGATCCACTTTTTGTTGAACTTCTTGCGGGGGTTGAAAAGATACAACAGGAACTGTGTGGTCTCGTAAAGCCAGCGCTTTCTTTTGCTGACTTACAAAAAGAAACACACCTCAAAATTGGAGATTTACTTTTTTCACTCGGTATTCTCAAGATCGATGGGAAAGAAGCTTACGAGCTTGGGCTTACTAAAGTATTTTTTCCGCACGGTGTTGGGCATATGCTCGGACTCCAAGTGCATGATGTTGGTGGAGTAAAGAGAGATCCAGAACATACGCCAGATACGGAAAATTTACGAACGAAGGGAGTTATGGAAGTAGGGCAGGTGTTTACCATAGAGCCAGGCGTGTATTTTATAGAGATACTCCTCCGTCCCCACCGAACTGGCACTACATTCTCGCATTTCAACTGGGAGCTTATTGACCGTCTCGCTCCCTATGGAGGCGTTCGCGTAGAAGACGATGTGCTCGTGACAGAGGACGGCATCCGAAATCTCACGAAAGAGTATTTTGAGTGGACTTGACGATAGGTGTTTGATTGATACCGTGTAGAGATATGGGAGAGAAACAAAAAGAAGGGTTACCTGATCCAAGCACTCTCAATCCGTTTGACCCCAAACTTGATCCAGAAGTTGCAGATAAAATAGCCACTCTTTTCATTAGTTTTGTACGTAGGCAGGGGAATTCCTATTGTCCTCAGGGCGGTAAACATCAAAAAAAGCCTGTATAGTATAATTTAACGGTCGTTAAATTATACTATACAGAGGTTTCTTAGCTTCAGGCAATGAAAGGTAGTTGAAATTACGAGCGTAGGAAGTCTGCGTAGTCCATTTCTTTTTTTCCTTCGGGGACGATGCGAGTGGGAGTGAAGGTTTCGTCTTCATATATTGCATCTATAATCTTGATGCGTATTTCCTTATCTCCTTTTGTTGTAAAGAAGTATGTGCCTGGCCATCCTTCGTACGCACAAAACTTAAGATAGTTTTGGTACGCATCATCTTTGAGGTCAATAAGTCCGTCTTCTTTTTTTAGTTTAGGAGTGAAGGTAGCTTCTGTATGCTTTTGTGCCTCTGCCGTAAGGGAACCGTCGACAACGAGTGGAATAGATTCCGCAAGAAGTTTCCCACCTTCATGCCATAACAAATCTTCAACCATGTTTCTCCTAAACGGCCATGGTTCGGGAGTAATGGAGGCTTGTGCAAGTATTGGTCCGTGGTCAGTTTCCTCATCAAGAAGAATTATAGATACACCCACTTCTTTTGCATCGCCAAGTATTTGGCTTTCAATAGGGGATGGGCCACGAAACTTTGGTAAGAGTGATGGATGCACGTTTAAGGTTCCATATTTTGGAATCGCAAGAAGTGCCGACGGGAGGAGCTTCCCATATCCTGCAACAATAAACATGTCCCACTCACTGTTTAAAATAATGTCTGCGGCAGGATCTGAAAAATCTAAGCGCTCAGGTTGAAGCACGTCAATGCTTCTTTCTTCACCCCACGCTTTTACTGGAGAGGATTTCATGAGGAGTCCTCTGTCGGCTGGTTTATCAGGGACAGTCACAATGAGTGCTGGGAGTATTCCAGCACTCTCAAGTTCATCAAGTACAAATGTTGAAAAAGAAGGAGTCCCAAAAAAAACTATCCGTAATTTACTTTTCTGTATTTTTTGTGTCATACGATTTTCAGCGAGTCATCACCCTATACGATTAATCGTATAGGGTGATGTGTTTTTTTATTTTTCTTCTTTTTCTAGCTCGCTTTCTTCTTTTGCTTTCAGCACTTCCACTGCTTTATCTACATAGAGGATTCCTTCAAGATGATCTGTCTCATGCTGGAATATTTGCGCAAGGAGACCACTGCCACCTCGCTCAAAACGAATTCCTTCCTCGTCATAGGCACGTACGGTTGCTTGAAGAGAGCGCTTTATAGTCCCATGAAACCCTGGTACTGAAAGACATGCCTCATCAAGGAGTTCTTTTTTCCTCGAAATTTTTACTATCTTAGGATTAATGAATGCATAGTCGGCGTCATCATCTGGTTTGAGGGCGATATCGTTTCTGTCTTTGCTTTCAAGAACAAATCCTCGTACGACGAAGATACGGTAGGGAATACCTATTTGATTTGCAGCTATCGCAACACCGTGCGAGGTGTTACGAAGCGAGTGTGACATGCGATGCAATATATCCTTCAGTTCCGCAGTTCCAAAAAGATTTTTTGGAACCTCTTTCATTTTTTGTTTAAGGATTTTTGCACCTTTGATAACTATCGGGTCAATCATGTTAAATTTTGTTACGAGCGAAGCGAGTTAGGAAATCTTACACCCAGCTCCAGTTTTTTAAAAGTGATACATTTGTAGCTTGTTGAACTTGATATATTTTTGGTTCTTGCAGCATATGTGAAACTGGGGCTGGGTTAACAAAAATATAGTCGCTTACGCTTCTTATTTTTCTAAACTATTTCATCAGGATCCACGGTTACCTCTATATCAGGAGGTAATGCGCGGATACGCTCGATGAGGAGAGCATCTGGCCATTCCTTGCGTGGTATGCGGATGACTGCGCGGGCACTCCACTCACTCTTTCCAACTGCTATAGGAGGAAGGGGTCCAACTAAGTCAATGTCGGAAAACATTTCTGTTATAGCAAGACTTGTTTTTTCTACGCTTACTTTTGTTCCTTTCCATAGAAGTCCTATAAAGGTAGTGAACGGAGGATATCCATATTGTTCGCGTTCTCTAATATCTCCGCGGTAAAAATCGGCAGGATTTCCAGAGGCAAAAGTTTTCATTACTTCACTGTCTGGTTTTCGTGTTTCTACAATAAACTCTAACTCGGCATGTTCTTGAAGATAAAACAGTATAGAAAGAGTGTGTTCGTGTGCGCGCCATGCGGTGATGGAGAGCATGCTGTCAAGTGAAGCAACCGCCACAATTTCTACTGGCTTTTTTAGATACGGAAGCATTCGCTCAGTGCCAACGAGTATTGTCCCTGCGGTAGAGAAAAATTCTTCCGAGAGTTTTTTTGCTGTGCGATGTGTTGGTGCGCTATCTTTTGTAAATGTGATAAGTGGGGAATCAGGGAATGCTTTCGCTAACTCATCGGCGACTCGCTCAACTCCAATACCTAAGGTCATCAAATTCCACCCTTTGCATGTTTTGCAAGGTGTTTCCGATGGTAAAGTCGCGCCACTTCGGTGCGACATGAATTGATTACCATCGGCAGTTTTGTGGAGAACCATTGGTACGCCAGTGTGAGGGTCAGTTACTGGAGTGCCACAATCATTGCATACAGTGAGAGGGGCAATACCGCGTCTGGCTGCAAAAACAATTGCACGACCACCGCGAAGTATTTCGCGATGTATCTTTTCTTTTGTTTCCTCAGTGAGGGCAGTAAAGATCCGTCTAACTTTTTTCGATGTTTGCTCTAATGGTATTTCTTTTTTTCTTGTGTCGACAATTGATATCTCGGCAGTTCCGCTCGGTCTTACTTGAGACCTCGCTAGCTCGTCCATTTCATGTGCATCTACTCGATAGCGTGTTTCTATGCGTAGCGGAAAATCTGCAAGTATGAGTCTCGCACCCATTCTTCTGCAGAGGGATTCCGCACATCGTCTGACATCTACATGTGGTCGAGAAAATCCTCGGTATCCACGCGCACTTTCACGTTCAACAACTATTGTGCCTATGTTGGTGCGTGGTGCAGAAAGTGCGAAGGCGGTTCCAATGATGAGCACTGGTTTGGTGTCGGTACTGCATCGATTCCACGCTTCAATTATTTTTTTCTTACTCACTTCACTGGTAAGTAGAAGTACATGGTCTTCAATTCCACGCTTCAAATTTTCTTCCATCTGTTCTGCCTCAGTAACCGTGGGTACTATAATCATGACCGATTCACCGCGCGCGAATGATTCCCGAGCAAGGTTTCTATAGGTACGAACACGCTCTTCTTTTTCTGCCTGTAATACCAAAAGATCTGCACGCACGACAGGCTCGGTTTCGAGATTGAGTTGTGCTGTTGACTCAAGAACAGCTTCGAGTTTATTGGAGGCGGTTAAAATTACTTGTGATGTAAGTGTTGCAAACATAATACTCTCGTGTACCCCGTGCCAGAGCGCTGCGTCTTTGACGGCCGCAACAAACGCGCTCGTAACAATACGCTTTGGTTTTGTGTTTGGAGATATTTTCTTTAATGAAAAATCAGCGTTGCGCAGATCAAGCTTCTCTTCACGCACGTCTTTGCTTTCAATAACAAGCGCAGGGAGTGACCGATTACGAACAGAAACCGTCACTATCATGCCTGCGGGTATAGCATCTCGAGAAAAGAAAGTTAAGTGGTCCCGAAAAACCCCTCGCGCTATGGGCATGACACGGACGATGAACATCTAATTAGTGTATAGCGTTTAGCGTTTAGGGTATAGGGTGGAGAGTTATGGAGTAGGCGATGCCCCATCGGATCCGAAGGGATCATCTAGCGTTTAGTGTTTAGGCGACGCTTCGTCGGGTCCGTAGGGACCATAGGAGCTCGAAGTTAAAAGCTGAAAGCTGAAACCTGACAGCTGGAAGTTCGAAGCTGACGTATTGTACAATAGAGCCAATGACACCAAAAAACACATTCGTTATTGAGGGCTTAGCTGGAAAGAAAACCCTCAAGGGCTCTATTCCTGTGTATGGCGCAAAGAATAATGTTCTAAAGGTAATGGCGGCAGCCACTCTCATTGAGGGGGAGTCCAAGTTCACTAATGTCCCCAATATTGCAGATGTTACTTCACTCGGCCGGATACTTGAGGGCTTGGGTGCGTTTGTTACTCACAAAGGTAGTGAGCTTACAGTAAGCGCAAAGGGTTTGTCCGGGAGCGTTCTTGATGCCACGCTTGCAAAATCAATGCGCGCCTCGATTGTACTCATTGGCCCACTCCTTGCACGCTTGGGAAGTGTCACATTTCCTCATCCAGGGGGTGATGTGATTGGGGAGAGGCCTATCGATATTTTTATTTCTGGTTTTCAAAAGCTTGGTGCTAGTTATTTGGAGAGCGGAGATTCGTACACGCTCTCAGCGCCAAACGGTATTTCAGGCGGAGAAATATTTTTCAGAATTGTTTCAGTAACGGCAACAGAAACATTCATGATGGCCGCACCTCTTGCTAACGGCCCTGTCACCTTAAAAAACTGCGCAATGGAACCAGAGATTGTTGCCCTTGCTGAATTTCTAAAATCATGTGGTGCAAAAATTGAAGGTGCAGGTACTCCAACTATTCTCATTTATCCTTCCACATTGACTCCACCAACATCAGCGTTTGCCATAGTGCCTGACCGCATTGAGGCAGCAACATTTTTAGCTCTCGGTGCTATTGCCGGAGAAGAAATCACTGTGACCGGTGTTATTCCAGAACATTTAGATGCCGTGCTTGAAATTCTTCACATGATGGGTGCCATGCTTACTATAGGGAAAGATTCAATTACTATTCGAGCACCTCAAACTCTCAATTCGGTAAAGTTACGCACGCACGAATACCCAGGTTTCCCAACAGACGCACAAGCACCCATGATGGTGGCGCTCACTCAAGCAGAAGGAGAAAGCACAGTAGTAGAAACTATTTTTAATGGGCGCCTCAACTACACAACCGAGCTTGTGAGTATGGGTGCAAAAATTGCAGTGGTGAATCCGCATCGCGCGACAGTGAAAGGCAAAACACCACTCAAAGCTCGTGACATTGATGGCCCTGACATTCGCGCTGGTCTTGCGTATATCCTCGCTGCCGCAATTGCCGACGGCACATCGCATGTTGGCAATGCTCATTTGATGGACAGGGGATACGAAGCTATTGAAAAAAGATTAGCAAGCGTTGGACTCTCAATTTCCCGCAATTAAAAAACCGAGAGCATTTTATGCTCTCGGTTTTTTAGCGTCCTTTTTATTTTATTCAACCTTCCCAAATCCGAACAAAGCTTGCAAAAAATTTGGTCCTTGCAATTCTTGCGCTCGTTTCCGCTCTGCTTTGAGCCTTAATCGTTCCTGCTCGTCTTCAATTTTCTTAATTCTTTTTCCGATTGCTAAGCGTTTTTTTGGGTCAGTTAAGGCATCTAATTCGCCACTAAGTGACCTTATTTCTCCTTCTCCATGTAGCAATGACATATGGCTACAGTATACATAAATTTAAATATCTGTCAACTATGCGTCACGTTTCAATACCTTGGACTCACTCTGAATGCGATGGAGTTGCTATAAAATTTTATTAGCAAGCTAATTAATTGTCATCATGTCATCCGGTACAATTCCAACTTTAAACTGGTCTGCCCATGCAAAACGTCTTCGCCCATGTTTTCTCAATGCTTCTGCCCAGTCAGGATCACCATTTCTTTCTGCCCGTGCGGCGTCTTCGAAGAAACCTAATCCTCCTAGGTCATAATATGATGCATGACGTTTGAGAGACTCTTGTTTTGACCACATATTGTTTTTTTGAATTTTATTTAAGTAACCATATCGACCACTTACTGTACTTACATCACACCTAAAAGGTTACAAAAGTCAAGGGCACCGGGTAATGTGCGGGCACTTCATTTCATAAAGTACCGAGGCGAAACCTCGGTACTTTAAAAGTTACGGGCATTCTAAATCGCCCTCCTTACCAAAATTCAAAAACTAATGCCTGCGAGATTAGGATTTATTTCTTTTTTCCCCGTGCAAAACTCCATAACCTAGCACCTATTATTGCAAACATAATACCTCCGACAGCTGATGAGGTAGTGATCGGAGCATTCAACATATTTTCTTTGTTGATAGTGCCTGCCATTACTCCCATGGATCCATTCCCAATGAAATGTGATCCTCCCATAAACGCTATACCACTCGCCGGCAAAGCAATAATGCGCAAGGCCGTACGTCCGACGTCTTGCGGTTTGTGTGGTTTCACGCCCGCCACAATAAATGGCGTTTCTTTTCTTTTATTAAGAACTAGGGTAGCTGGTGGATGAGACGTATGACGGCGCACGTTAGGGTTCTCGATCACCGGTACTCGAATGCCAGTTTCTCGAGTGTGAAAGATATGTGGGGTTTCTCGTCTTGGTGGAGTTGTTGTTTCTAAATGTCGTTCGTTATTCATGCAGAATCTCTCTTTCTTTTGTACCCTCCAGGATTTTTTTGTCAATTTCTATAATGGGAAAAGTAATTTGTGCTTACGCCTAGGTGTAAGCACAAATGTTAATGCGTGAGGGTGATTTGATATATCAAATCAAAAACACCCTTGCGGGTGTTGAGGTTTGCGGTCATTGATCCCTGCTGTCTTTAAAAAACAAATTTTTTCTTTCTTCCAGTTGCAAAGTCGAGCAGTGCAATGCCTGCAATTATCGATGTAGTGGCTACTCCCGCAAGAACTGCGAGAGGTCCTGTAAGAGTACCGCCAGCACTAATGCCTATTGCAAGACCTGCATCAATAAGCATACCGACAGAAAACAATACTGCTCCAGGAGGTGCAGCGAGAAAGCGAAGTAGTCCGTGTCCGGCACTTCCGAGGATATTTCTTTCTTTAGATCCCACCGTTTTTTTCCCTGAGCTAACAAAAGTAACCGATGGTTCGTGGTGAGGTGCTCGTGATACATGAGTGCCCATAGGCTGACCGCCCATATGAGTAGGTGTTTCCAGTTTCGGAATCCCTAATAGATCTTCAGCAGAAGCTCCGCGAAGATGCGGCTCTCTTTCTACACTTACAGGCAATGCTTCTCCCGATTCGCTCATGTTTTTCTTTGTACGCTGTGAGGTGGTTCAAGTTTTACACGTGCTCCTCAAAGTTTGGTTGTGTGGGCCATGGTGCAACATGTCCATCGACACCATCTGCCTCTGCTCCAACGCGTGAGCGAGGGGGACCAGCAGGTCTTTCTTGTCCATCCCAGACATTATCTCTAAGTCTCACATCGGGTATACGTTCCACTGGGGCTACCGGTGGTCTCTTTTTGCTTTTGAATTCGAAGTCAAGAAATCCCATGTTGTTTTTGTTGGTTTTATTTTTTTGACTGATGTCCCTTCATTCGATTTGCTATCAGCATTGCAATAAGCAATTCAAACAAGCCTGGATTTTTTGGTGCAGACGTTTCTTTGGCTCCTTTTTTGTCTGGTTGGTAATCAAACCATGGGGCCCCCCACGCTTTTTTCTCACCGCCATCCGTCGGCTCATCATTTATTGCATCCCAATCCCTTCTAGTCATTCCTAGATGATTCTTCGGTTCCGGTACGTGCACAGTCTCTATTCCAGTTTCTGACATATGATTTTTTATTTATCTCAACAAAATTAATTCAACGTGTATTGTACTCCAATAGATATATTTGTCAAGGAGTCGTTTTTGCACCCCGTCTGCTACAATTATTCGCCATGTCATTCTTTTCTCCAAGACTCGGAATTGATCTCGGTACCACAACAACCTTGGTGTATGTCCCAGGCTACGGTGTTGTTTTAAATGAGCCATCTGTTGTTGCTGTGTCAGTCCATGATCGCAAAATTTTGGCAATCGGCTCTGAAG
>JBBAAE010000005.1:0-55816 GCA_041658485.1 Minisyncoccota bacterium | reverse complement strand
TAAAAATTGAAGGTAAAGATACTGTTGGCATATCTGTTGATGATGCAGTCAGCGTTATTCGAGGAGAAATTGGTACGCCGGTCACTATCACAGTGATTCGTGGCAAGGACGCTCCATTTGATGTAACGCTCGTTCGAGCCACTATCAATCTCCCAACCATTAAGACAACATCGCGACCTGATGGTGTGTTTGTAATCCGTCTCTTTACATTTAATGCAAATGCTCCCGAGAAGTTCCGTCAGGCTATTCGTGAGTTTGCTGATTCAGGTTCCAATAAAATGATTATTGACCTTCGTGGTAACCCCGGTGGCTACTTGGAGGTGGCCGTTGACATTGCTAGTTGGTTTTTGCCAGTAGGGAAGGTGATAGTTACCGAAGATTTTGGTTCTAAGCAGGCTCCTGATGTTAGCCGAAGTCGTGGGTATGATGTTTTTTCTGACAAGGTAAAATTTGCGATTCTAATTGACGAAGGTTCCGCCTCTGCATCAGAAATTCTAGCGGGGGCACTCCGCGATCATGGCAAGGCAACTCTTATTGGTGGAAAGTCATTCGGTAAAGGGTCGGTACAGCAACTTTTTAATGTAACCGCAGATACTTCATTAAAAATAACTATTGCTCGCTGGCTAACCCCTAATGGAGTCTCTATTTCTCATGAGGGTATAGTTCCTGATATTGAAGTGGCAGTTACCGAGGAAGACATAGACGCAAAGCGTGACCCTCAACTAGAGAGGGCTGCGGAGTTTTTGATTACAGGAAAGTAAGCAGAAGGGTTTAGCGTTTAGAGACTAGGGTTTAGTGGAAGAAATCCCCCTAAACGCTAAACGCTAGCCACTGACCCCTCTGGTGTTTTATACTGCTCACATGAAAGTCATAATGCTCGCCGATGTTAAGAAGGTAGGTCAACGAGGAACTCTGATTACTGTGGCTGATGGGTACGCTCAGAATGTCTTGATTCCAAAGAAGTTGGCTTTGCCTGCTACAGCTGAGAATGTTCGTAGTTTTGAAAAACGAAATCAGAGCGCAAAAGATAAAGTGGCTATGGATGCCACCTTAGCTAAAAAAACACTTGCTGAGATTGATGGAAAGGTCATTGAAATTCAGGCCAAAGCAAATGAAAAGGGGACACTCTTCGAGTCTATTCATGTAAAACAAGTTGCCCAAGCCATTTTGAAGCAATTTAAAATGTCAGTGCCTGAAGATTCAATTTTGATTGTAGATGGTCCAATAAAAAAGCTCGGCTCTCACCGAGTTGAAGTAAAAATTCAAAGCGCTTTTGCAGAACTTACTGTTTCTCTAACGGTCGTTAATTAAAAAACTCCGCAGATCTGCGGAGTTTTTGTTTATTGCATGCGAAAAGGTATTTACTTTACATCGACGACATTGCGCTTGATGGTAGAGCCATCAAAACGAAGTTTTCGAGCAAGGCGGAAAGAGACAGTGCCTTCCTCAACGGCATAGAGTGTGTGGTCTTTACCTACCTCAACATTCTTTCCTGGCATGAATTTTGTACCGCGCTGACGGATGATGATTGATCCTTTCTTTGCCTTCTGACCCTCATAGAGCTTAACGCCCAAGTATTGCGGATTGGAATCGGTAAGATTTTTTGCTGAGCCGGCTGCTTTTTTTGTTGCCATGTTAGAAGTTCTTAGCGAGTATCGAGCTTAGAAATTCTTACACCCTGTTAAATCCAGCTTGGACTTAGGTGTATAGAAAACCGCTCATTGCGTACTCTATACTATAGAATATAACTGTTTTCAGGGAAAATTTCAAGTTGGCTGGCTTTGAGCCAGATTTAACAGGGTATAACTGGAATCTACTCAATATGTTTCGTGATTTCACTAATAAAATCAAGGCTCTGTGGGGAAGGGTACGGGAAAACACACTAATTGTCATCGTTATTGTGTTAGTTGCCTTGTTGGCCTTTGGGCTTGGCAGATTGTCTGTTTTCTATGGAGAAAAGGGTCAATTTAAGGTGCTCTATCCAAATGCTCAAAGTGCTTCAGCTCTGACTGGATTTTTAGGTGTTGGTGGCATGAGAGAAGAAATTACCTTACCGCCACCACCTCAGGCTGCGGGCTATTTTGTAGCATCGAAAACAGGCAGTACCTATTTTTTCCCATGGTGCCCGCTTGCGGTAAAGATTTCCTCAACGGACAGAATTTATTTCAACAGTAGGACTTCTGCTGAGGATGCTGGCTACCACGCTGGCCGTTGCAATGGACTCTGAGTTAGCTGGTAGCTTTTGGGTGTTAGCTTTCAGCTTTGAAAACAAATAACCACATGAAAGATGAAAAAAGAACTGTATAGTATAATTTAACGACCGTTAGATTAAACTATACAGGTGAAAACACAAAAAAATTCCCAATATATTAATGTTATGTAAGATTTTATTTGAAATCGCAACTTTCAAAAGTTTATAGACTTACGCTTTCATCTTTTTAATTTACATTTAAACCTAAACGCTATACCCTAAACACTAGCCCCTAATTGTATGATTGCTCTAGATATCGAATGTTCAGGCACAGAGCCTCATAAGAATTCGATACTCTCAATTGGGGGAGTCGATGTTGCTACTCCTGTTAATCGTTTTTATGGCGAGTGTAGGGTGTGGGACGGAGCTCATATTAATGAAGAAGCACTTGGGGTTAATGGTTTTTCACACGAACAAGCCATTGATCTTTCAAAGAAAAGCGAAATAGAGCTGGTGCAAGATTTTATTTCATGGACACTTGCTGTCCATGATCGAACTTTTGTAGGACAAAACCCATCTTTTGATAGAGATTTCTTGATTGCCGCTTGCGAGAGGGGAGGTATTAATTTTCCTTTTGCGCATCGCACCTTGGATACACACACTCTTACCTACATGCATATGGTGGAGCGAGGCATTACTCCTCCGTTTGATGAAGAAAAACATCACACCAAGCTCACTCTCGACGCTGCACTTAAATATGTCGGCATCCCAGAAGAGCCAAAACCCCATAACGCTCTCACTGGCGCCCTTTCACACGCTGAAGTTGCTTCACGGCTCCTCTACGGCAAGTCTCTTCTTCCAGAGTTTTCTCCTTTTTCAATTCCTTGGCTGGTTTCCTAATTTTCTATGATCCCTTCGGATCCGATGAGGCATCGCCTATCCCCTAAACACTATTCACTAACCCCTAGCTCAGGATGTTACACTCTAACCATGTCTGATCCACAACGAAAATATAGAATAGTGAATCCGCCAGACGAGCACCGCATGGAAGGTGATCTTCGCATCTGTGATCCTGAAAAAACTGACCATACTAAAGACATGGAGTCGTGGCGCATATTCAAGATAATGGGCGAGTTGATTGATGGGTTTTCGATGCTTCGAAAGTACCGTCTTGCAGCCACCTTCTTTGGTTCAGCTCGCTCTAATATGGATCCAAATATATATGAGGATGCAACTTTGCTTGCAGGTAAGTTGGCCCAATCTGGCTTTGTAGTCATCACTGGAGGAGGAAACGGTGTAATGGAAGCTGCAAGCAAGGGGGCATTTGAAGCTGGCGGACAATCTGTGGGGATAAATATTAAACTTCCTATGGAGCAGAAGCCAAATCCATATCTTACGGAAACTGCCACATTTAACTACTTCTTCACCCGAAAAGTCGTCCTTTCATTCGCATCCGAAGTGTATATTTACTTCCCGGGAGGTTTTGGAACTATGGATGAGCTATTTGAGATTTTGACCCTAGTTCAGACTAATAAAATTAAAAGAATTCCTATCATTCTCTACAATAGGGAATATTGGACACCACTTATCGCTTTCTTTAAAGACCATCTTCTTCTTAAATATAAGACTATAAATAAGGAAGATTTAGACCTTTTTGTGGTGGCTGACACTCCTGAAGAGGCTCATCAGGCAATTTTGACTCTAGTTAAATGCTAAGAAGGAGGTGAGGTGATGCCACATCGGATACGAAGGGATCGTTTAGTGTTTAGAGAGGAAGGACTTTCGAACATCAAAAAGAGGTAAAAACCTTGTTTTCCACTTTCCATTTATATGGCTTTATAGAGCCGTACAAAGATGATTTTGCGTTCCGCAAGCCTTGACACCAAAAGTCCCCAGTGCTAGCGTAATGAGGTAGTCGGCTTTCGGGCCGGCTTTTTTAGTACCCCACTCTCGATTGTTATGAGGGGGAACTCAAAGCAGGTTTATATCATCACTAACGGCCCTTATGGGCCAAAATAATTAAATCGTATGTTCTTACCAATTATGCTATTGCTAGCGAGCGTTGCCATGTCTACGCCCACAGCACTTTCTACGACCACAAACCCACAAGGTCCAAAGGTGGAAACCTTAGGGCAGTATGTGAAGCAGTACTACGCTGATACGCCTATTTTGGCCGATATAGCATGGTGTGAGTCCAGAATTCGTCATGTCGATAAAGAGGGCGATATATTGCGAGGTGTCGTCAACCCTAAGGATATAGGTGTGATGCAAATTAATACCAAGTATCACGAAGAGCAAGCAGAGGCTATGAATCTCGATCTGCACACCCTTGACGGTAACCTTGCCTACGCTAAGCGTTTATATGAGAAAGAGGGTACAAAGCCTTGGGCATCTTCTAAAGCTTGTTGGGGACCTCTCTCAAAGAAATCGACAGAAGGAGCTACACTGGCTCAAAAATAAAGTTTTTCAATACAGAATTGACTACTCAATACCCGCCCTTAGGCGGGTATTGACATATAGATATATATAAGGTACAATATAAAGAATTATGAATGAAGTACATACAGAAAAAACTCCATTGGAGCGTACTGTCGAGCGTTTGGCACCCTCGGTAGTTAGTGTGAAAATCTTTAAAGAAGTTAAGGGATTACTGGATCCAAAGAATCCTGAGCGAACACAAGAGTCTCACTGGGTTCCATCAGCTGAAGGAAGTGGCTTTTTTGTGTCAAAGGACGGAATTATTGTGACAAATAGACATGTCGTCTCAGATGGTAGTCAAGATGAGGCTTTGGTAGTTCAACTTGATTCAAAGAAAAAGTTAACGGCAGAGGTTTTTTATATCGATCCTGTCCGTGACTTCGCACTCTTGAAAGTAGCTGGATCTGAACATCCACCACTTGTTATTGGGGATTCCGATAAGGTAAAGAGGGGCGCGACAATTACAATTGCTGGCAATCCTCTTGGAATAGGCGGAAGTTTTTCTCAAGGGACCGTTACCTCGGTGCCTGATAATCATGAGCAAATTTCTTTCAAAACAGATGCTGATATTCGTTCAGGAAGTTCAGGTGGAGTTATGTTTAATGCAAAAGATGAGGTCATAGGGATTAATACTTTTGCCCACTTGGACTCTACTGGTTCTATTGGAGGGGCTATCCCAATTAATGAAGTTAAAGTAATTATTCAACACCCGCGTGTTTTTCAGGGAATACAAGCACTCTTCCAAGAGATACGCATACAGCGTGAAGCAGAAGAACCAATATCGCTTGAGAAAGCATTCAGTTTCGCCTTGCAAGGTTTGGAAATAATTTTCAAACAAGAACTTTCGTCTCAGGGACGGGAAGTATCAATGAGGGAAATTATGAGCGATTCAGCGGTGCAGTACTATTTCCGAGAGCTCTTGAGGCCTGCTCGTTCGTCTAAATATCAAGAGGCACTAGAGAAGAAGTTTGGGGTTTCGTTTTCTTCTCAGTCGACCAAGAAGGGAGAGGCTGTAGAATAGGAGGGTACAAAAAACCTCCCCATGCGGGGAGGTTTTTTGTAAAGGAATTTAGTAGCTCTTTTTTGCGAGCATGCTATCCAGACTGTATTTGCCTGCACCGTTGGCCGCGAGCACAAGCATGCCTCCTATAATTGAGACATTCTTCCAGAGCATTATCATGTTCACTGGATTGGTGAAGTCAGTGTGGAAGTAATAGGTAACTGGAATGAGAAAAAGTGTAATAGCGAGAGCGACCCACTTTGTTTTGAATCCTATGACAAGCATGATTCCACCGAGAAGCTCCACAATAATTGCTATAGCAATTGCAAGTTCTGGGAAGGGGACTCCAACAGAGCTTGCGTAGGCAACCATACCAGCAAAGCCAGAAATTTTAGTAAAACCAAAGATTACAAAGATGCCTGCAAGAGCGAGGCGACCAACAAGTGCTAAAGCGGATGCGTATTTATCCATACTCAAAAAACTAAAATAATAAGGTGCTTCTATTGTAACAGGTGGGCTTCAAGTGCGCCGAACACCCTCTTGTGCTACTTCTTTTGCTCAGGATTGTCTCCGTTAGGGCCTGAAGTCCAAGGGCTGAGTACTGGCTCATTGGAAAGACGATCATCAAACTTGATGTTATTTTTCTCCTCTATTTCTTCAACTTGTTTAGTGATTGCTTTTGCGATCATTTTTGCAGCAGGCAAGGGAAGTAGAAAACATGAAGTTGCCTGACCTGATTGTACCGCAAGATGCAGAAGTCCATTTATAACTCGAACATTAACGGTATCGACGAAAAGCTTTGAAGGAACAGAGTTGAAATCAAATTCTTGTGGCATAGCTGTAATTGTTACGAATAAGATGCAGTATAGCAAAATAGCGCTCGAGCTATTGAAATGAAAATTAACTATTACTATCCTTCAAGAAGGCGAGTATGACGATGGCAAAGAATGCCAAGTTCAGCCAGTGACTTATATCATTTTCTATCATTCTTAATGCTCTCATAAGTAAAGAATTCAGTAAAGCTTTTTGGACTCTAAAATCTGTGCATTATTGACATACAGTAGACAAATGGTACTGTTTCGAACATGGTTGCAGGAAGCATAAATAATCCGGAATCTCTTAGACGCGACGCACGACGTTTTATTAAAACTCGAGCCGACCGTAGTAAACATCCACGCGGGCCAGATGGGCGAAGAATGGGGAATTTGACAGAGAGGAAATATAAAAATTGGAAAGGTGCAGAAACAAAAGAACAAGAGTAGTTATTATTGTTAAGAGACTATGGGTCGCGAAAAAGGATGGTGTTGGATGTGCGATGAGTGTGGAGTCATTAATGAACCCGGGAGCACTAAGAATTTGAAGTATGCCGACAGAAGGAAATATTGAACCTTTTAATTCATCATTTGATATGGTGCGCCGTTGCCAAAGTGAAGGTACTCACTGTAAGGGGTCCTCTAGATCCTGTGCACGTTGCAATGGAACCTGCCAGGCAGAGTGATGCTTAATTTCAAGGGGCGTAGAATAGTTACACTATGTCAAACCAATACGAGAAAACACAGAAAAGATTTCGACGTCTCAGTGGTGATAGAAGCCGTAGAAGTCGAGTTGTTACTAATGGCCAAAAGCATATTGGCCCTAATGCTCGACTTGAAAATGCTCGTGAACGAGATGAAAGGAGACTCGCTCGAGAAGGCGACGAAGATTAGGTTCGTTTTTAACTGAGCTCTGCTAGAGGGAATAGGATTAGCAGTACTTCGCACAATATATCTTTTACGAAGTTACTATATAGCTAAATACTGAACTCTCAGCCTGCGCCTTCGGATAGCCTTTTTTATACACTGTCCTTTCATTCTGCGTTAATCGTGACATATTCTTTGCTTCCTCTCGAGTCTGGAGTATTAAGATTATATTGTCAGGGAAATTTAAAATCTCTCGCTCCCCTCTTTTTCACAGTACTTACTTGCAAAAAGCAAATATTATGTTGTTATATAAATATGTTACCAAACCTAAATCGTATAAAAGAAGTGCGCACTGGTGCTACTCCGTTACTGGATGCTCTTCGTGAGGAGTTGGAAGGCTTGTCATCAAAGAAGACTATTATAGTAAGGAGGGCTTCTGCTAGGACAAAAATAGGAAAAATACGGAATGCGCACATTGCTAGATGCGGGGCTATATTTTTTCAGAGGAATTTTTTCGATTGTCTGGAGGCTAATCCGACAGCTGGAAAAAAACTTATACAGAAAATATTTAACATAAAATAAAAACCCTCCAATTTGGAGGGTTTTTTCTGTTGTTTGCTCAAGCTATCTAGTGCCAAGTCTTGTAGAGTCCAGCAAGAGTAATGAAGGAAAGTCCAAGACCGCCAGCCATAAGACCACCAGCTAATGTAAAGGGAGCCAAAAGAGCACCTCCTGCGACTAAGCTGGCTCCGCCAGCAAACATCCAAGGCGCCCACGTCACACCCTTAAGATTGCCCTCCCTAATTCTTTTTATAGATTCCGAGGCACCGGTCCAACGACCGGGTACATTCTTTCCTGCTTCGTACTTTGGAGTCATTTAACTAATGTACACCGTTTAATAGTTTTTGTCAATCCCCTTGTATGAACGTTAAATAAAATAGTCATATTTAAAAAACCCTCCAAATTTGGAGGGTTTTTAAAGTTACTACTTTCTGGTTGAGTCTTATGCCATTGGGTTACCATTACCCATGCACATCGCACAGGCCTTCTTGTGAGTTATCACAAGCCAGAGCGCTGAGAGCCCTACGAGGACATATACAGCCCATTCCACCATTGGCCATGTGCCAAGGAGCATACCAACGACATTCCAGTCGCTACCCATAAAACCACCTAAGCCCACGAGACCCCAATTAAGACCGCCCACTACAAGAAGTAGGAAGGCAAGCATATGCAAATACTTCATATAAATATATTAATTATCTAAAGCTATTAATAATGACTTTACCAATACATTGAACACCTAAAACACCTCTCGCAAGAGTTTTTAGACTCTCAGTGTGGATTGTTTCTTCAATTAGCCACTAGGGTTTAGGGTGTGGGAGTATAGGGTTTTCGTCTGAACGGGCATTTCCCTATCCACTAAACCCTACCTAAAGGTATTTCATCGGATTCAAGTACGCCTCTGTAGGGGCTACTGGCATATAGGCTCCGGCACACTTTGTTATTGATTTCACATCACCAAGCTTGATGATTTTAACGGCGCTTGCCACATATACACTGAAATGTAGATGTGGTCCGGTGGCGTATCCTGTCTTACCGCTGTACCCAAGGAGACTCCCTGTACCCACCGTAGAACCCTTAGAGACGCTAATGACTGATAGATGGGCATAAATAGTGCCTAGTCCATTGTTGTGGCGTACATATACCCATTTACCGTATGAGTAACAGCCGGGGAAAAGGTCGGTATTGCCAGTGTCTACAACGACACCTCCCAAGGCTGAAACAATA
Source organism: Minisyncoccota bacterium (assembly GCA_041658485.1). Lineage (GTDB taxonomy): Bacteria > Patescibacteriota > Minisyncoccia > Phycocordibacterales > Phycocordibacteraceae > Phycocordibacter. Next base: position 46,680 of record JBBAAE010000005.1, on the reverse strand, counting down.
GGCGTTCCTTCAGGTGCTCCAAAATCTACACCGTTGTGGCCTTTGCCATTGTATGCACCACTTTGAGCGAATGCAGTATTGCCAAAGTATTGCGTAAGGCAATATATATTTTTGAATGTATTAGCGCGATCTCTACAGCGAAGCATAAAAGCGGAGTCAAGTGGAAATGATAAAATTCCACTACCCGCTTTTGGAATACTCGTTGGATCAAGTGTGTATTTCAAACTCGCTTCGTAATCATTAAGTTGTTTTTCAAATTGAGCTTTTGCGGCCTGTTTATCTGCAAGTAGTTTTTGGAACGCAGATTCCTTATTTTTTGTCTGTGCAAGTAGTGTGGCCTGCTCGTTCCGGTTTTGATCGAGAAGTATTTTTTGATCAGACAATTGCTTTTTCAGAGAAAGAAGTTTTGCTTTCTCTTTTTCTGTAGCGCTATAGTCCACCGTAAGAGATTCTTTTGTATTTTGAAGATCAATAACTTCATTTCTGAGAACACTACTGAGTTGTTCTACACGATCTACTTCTTGCCAGGCCTCAATCATCCCGTCTGCACTCAGGAGTTGTTCAACTATCGTGGTCTCACCTATCTGATAGAGAGCTTGGAAAGATTGCTCCATTGTTTTCTTTGAGGTTTCTATACGTTTTGCTTTATCATCAATAGCCCCACCGAGGCGTTTGAGCTGTAGTGTTGCCGAAGCAATTTTATTTTCTGTAACTGAAATAGTTGCTCCTATTTTTTTTCTAGAAACATCAATTCTGTTTACTTCGCCTTGCAGTGTTGTTTTTTCTCCAGCTATTTGATAGAGCGTGCTTTCGTACTGCGCAATTTCTTTTTCCAATGCTGCGATTTTGGCATTCTGTTCAGTTATTTTTTCTTGGATGTCTGAGGTGGTATCACCAAAAACTATCGTAGGTGAAGTTTGAGAAAATCCTAGAATCCCAAAAAACAAAAAAAGTCCGATAAAAACCGATATAAAAGAAACAGAACTCTTAAATGGAGGTATCCATTTCATTGTTATCCGAGGGCACGAATAGCGTCTTCAATACGAGTTATTGTTTCTTTCTTACCTATGACACCCGCAATGGTAAATGGGTCAGGGGATTTACCTCTACCTGAAAGCGTAAACCTAAACGGCCACAGCACAAGTCCCCTGCCCTTTTCTTCAGCGTATGGCCAAACAACCTCTTTAATTTTTTGATCATGCCATTCAGAATCGTTCAAGGTATTAAGGAGTGACATAACCTGCTTCAAGCGTGTCGCAGTTCTTTGCTTATCCATGTCATCTTTTGGTAATAGTCCTGAGACTGGGTATGTGGGTGCCTCTGCATAAAAGGAAAATTCCCCCGCTTCATCCATGTCTTTCAATTCAGAGAAGGTTTGTATGCGTTCACGCATAAGAGGGACAAGACTCTCAAGAAGATTCTTTTTATTAAGTGCGGTATACGTTTCCTTTGAAAGAAACAGAGAGGCGTGCTTCAAAAATTCATCAGAAGATAATCTTAGGATGTGTTCCCTATTAAACCATTTGAGCTTCATCTCATTGAAGGCTCCTCCGCTCTTTTGGATTTGATCCACGCTGAACCGCTGTATTAATTCGTCTTTTGAAAATATTTCCTCATCGGTTCCTGGGTTCCATCCAATGAGTGCGAGGTAATTCACCATAGCACTCGGAAGATAGCCTTCAGTTTTGTATTCAAGGACATCTTTTGCGCCATCTCGTTTTCCTAATTTTTTAGTGCGATCGTCGCGAAGTATGGCAGGGAGTGTTACAAAGACAGGCGCTGGAACACCAAGAGCATCGTACAAACTAAGAAATCGTGGCGTTGAAGAAATAAATTCGTCCGCACGAAAAATATGAGTAACACCCATGAGGTGATCGTCAACAATATGTGCAAAGTTATACGTTGGATATCCATCGCCCTTCATGAGAATGAAGTCATCAAGAGCTTCTTCGCCTGCTTCAAGTTCACCTCGGACAGCGTCATTCCACTTGTATCTTTTTATTTCCGGTACCTTAAAGCGAAGTGGTGCCTTCCCGTCCCATACAGAAAATGTTTCAGGGCGATGATCTCGAAATAAAAACGGTCGTTTTTCAGCTTTAGCCGTTTCTCTAAATGCCGTTATTTCATCATGAGTGTACGGATCGGGATACGCATGGCCCGCGTCCATGAGCTTCTGTGCAAATGCTCTATATGAGTCCATTCTCTCTGATTGAATGCAAGAACCGAAAGGTCCTGGTTTGTCGGGGCCATATTCCCAATCAATACCAAGCCACGAAAGAGAGTCTTGAATATGTTGAATAGAGCCTTCTATTGCCCGAGCTTGATCGGTATCCTCGATACGGAGTATTAACGTGCCTTCATTTTTCTTGGCAAAAAGATAGGCAAATAGTGCCGTACGGACACCGCCGATATGCATAAAGCCTGTGGGACTGGGAGCGAAACGGGTAATTACTTTCATAGAGCTTAGTGTATAGGTTACAGTCTAACGAGTCGAGGGGAAAGAGGCTGCTAACTCTTTCCCGAGCGAGTGCTGACAGAAAATCATTCTATGGTTTACAGTCTAACGAGTCGAGGGGAAAGAGGCTGCTAACTCTTTCTCGAGCGAGTGACGGCTGAAAAGTCTCTTTACTGGTTTTAGGTACCAGTTTTTTTGGTTTGTAACTGTGTAGTATAATTTAACGACCGTTAAATTATACTATACAGTGCTCTCTTGCTTTATTTGATTTAAGAAATTTAAAACGCTGAAACCTGTACTCTGGCACCTAGTTAGCTTTCATGCTCTAGAGCAGTATCCAGAATTATTTGCGCAATTGTTTTTGCTGCATCTGGTTTTGCAAATTTTCCCGCTGCCTCTGCCATGTCGTTGCGTGCTTTTGGATTAGTAAAAAGGCGTTCTATTTCTGCAAGTAGCAGATGGGGGGTAAGGTTTTGTTGCTCCATAACAATTGCGGCGCCTGAGCGGGCGTATGCGAAAGCATTTGAGCGCTGATCCCGACTTACCTCTTCAGGTATAGGGATAAGAATTGAAGCTTTCTTCCACGAAGCAACCTCCGCAATAGAACCTGATCCTGCGCGAGTGATTACAAGATCAGTTGCTCCCGCAGCCATCTTGAGTGCAAGGGTTGAAAGATATCCGTACGGTTTATAGCGGTATCGTTTTTCATTTTTTCCTAAAATGACATGGGCTGTTTCAGCAACAGATTTGATGTGTACCTGTCCTGCCTGATGTATAACTTGAAAATGATCAATAAGTTCTGGCAATGCCTCGAGGATAGTGTTGTTAAGCTTCTCTGCCCCAAGTGAACCCCCAAGAAAAAGAAGTACAGGGACATTGCGTTCAAGTTCCAAAAATTCTTGCGCTCCTTCACGGGCAGGATTTTTAAGCTCAGTGCGTACAGGATTGCCAACGAGAGCTACTTTTGGTCGAAACTTTTCTGGAAAATAATCGTATGCTTCTTCGTATGAAATACCGATCTGTTTTGCAAAAGGTAGAGCAAGGATGGTGGCGCGCCCTGGTATTGCATCGGAATCATGTGCAATTACGGGGATGCGAAGCCACTTTGCTGCAAGAAGAGTTGGCACGCTTCCGTATCCTCCTTTTGAAAAAACAACATCAGGAAATATTTGGTAGAGAGCAAGAGTTGTTTGGAGTATCCCCCACCCTGTTTTAAAGAAATCAAAAAAATTTAGAATTGAAAAATAACGACGCATTTTCCCTGCCGGTGTTTGTACGAAAGTAATGCTGTTTTCGTACAGTGCTCGTTCATCAAACGCCGTGGGTCCAAAAAAGTATAGTTGAGGATCGAGAAGTTTTTTCTCTTTTACGATTTCATGAATTGCTTCAGCAACAGCAATAACTGGGTAAAAATGACCTCCAGTTCCGCCTCCAGTAAAAACAATTTTCATATCTCTTGTAAAGTATAAGTCTAACAGGGGTTAGGGGCTAGCGTTTAGTGTTTAGAGAGTTCGGAGAAGTTTTTGCTAAACACTAGCTTCTAGTTCTTTATTGAGCGAGAAATGGACAATAAGATTCCTGCAGCTCCGAGGGACACCAAGAGTGCAGTGCCTCCATGACTTACAAACACAAGCGGGAGTCCTGAAAGTGGTAGGAGAGCAAGCATTGCGCCGATGTTTAAAAATGATTGGGCCGTAATAAGCACCACAATACCTACGGCAACTAATCCCCCAAACATATCTGGCGTCCTAGCGGCAACCCAGAGGCCTCGAAGGGCAAAGGTAATATACACAAGTATAAGCGCCAATCCCCCAACAAAACCAAATTCCTCAGCAAAGACTGAAAATATTGAGTCTGAAATAGGTTCTGGTAATTTTCCAAATTTTTGGATACTTTGTCCAAAACCACGACCGAATGTCTCACCAGCGCCAACAGCAAGAAGGGATTGCTGTACTTGATAACTAGATCCTCGAGGATCCGAGGTCGGATGTAGGAATGTGGTAAGTCGATCCGCTAGGTAAGGACGGAAAGAAACTAGAATAACCAAAAGACAAATCCCTGCGCCAGCCAGAATTGCCAAATGTTTAATACGAGCGCCTGCAGCCATAAACATGGCGCCACCTGCAACTGCAATAATAACAAAGGTGTCTGTGTCAGGTTGAGCAAGAAGCGCAGCTCCAGTTATTGCAGTAATAATTCCGAATGGTATGAGGCCTTGACCAATAGTATTTATCTTTGATTTTGTATTTGAAAACCAAGTGGCAAGGTACAAAATATAGGCAATTTTTAAAAACTCTGAAGGTTGTAGCGTAATTGGACCAATATGTATCCAACGCGTAGCGCCGTTCAGTGTAAGACCAAGGTGTGGGATAAACACAAGAAGCGTGAGCACGATGGATGCGCCAAAAATATGCAAAGAAAAACGTTTCCATACGCGATACGGAACTGCTAAACAAAAGAAAAACGCAATAAGTCCCCCGCCGAGCCCAAAGATTAGCTGACTGCGCGCCACACTTGAAAATTTGGCACCATCGTATGCGAGTAATCCTAAAGAGGCTGAAAGGAAAATAAATAAACCACTGACTACGAGAGTCACAACTGTCATTAGAAGTATCCGGTCTGGATGTTGGCGTGCCGATTTTCTCATAGGGTGTTAGCCGAGGAGTGCAAGAGAAACACCGAGAATTGCAAAAATAATAGAAAGAATCCAGTAGCGCATGGTGACTTTAGACCCTGGCCAGCCTATTGCTTCAAAGTGATGGTGGAGTGGAGCGATTTTAAAAACTTTTTTCTTAAAAACTTTTTTTGAGAACACCTGAATAATATTTGAAAGCACCGTTACGACAAGTAAGAACGCAATAATTGGTAGTGCAGGAAGTCCCCTACCTTCACCAAGGGTATCGGTCATAAATGCAATGGCAGCAACGGTGAGTGTTAAACCCATTGTGCCGGTTTCTGTCATCCAAAATCGCGCAGGAGGTACATTGAACCAGAGAAAAGCGAGGAGTGCTCCAACAATCGTTGCACAAAATGCTGCTAGGTCTATTTGGTTTTGGTGAAATGCAATAAAGGCGTATGCGGTGAAGATAGATGCAAACACAGCCCCAGACAAGCCATCAATTCCATCAATAACCCCTGATGCGTAGAGAAATAAAGAAACCAGCATGAAGAATGGTATGACAAGCCATCCTATATAGAGAGGATCGCCAAACGGCATACTAATAGAAGTTATGTCGAGTTTTGCATAGAACCACCAGCCAATACAAAAGGAAAGTACGGCAACGAATAAAAGTCGAATTTTCAGTGGAATACCTTTTTCACCCCTGCGGTCAACAACATCAAGGATGTCGTTGATGAGACCTACTAATGAGCCGAGAATTAGGGTTGTGAAAGGTATCCATGTTTGAGACCGTGAAAGAAAGAGAAGTTTTGTGGTTGATGAGTTTGGAAAAATATATTGAAGAGCCCAAAGTAGAGCGATAGTAAGAATAACTGATGCCCACACAAGAATACCTCCCATGCGTGGCGTTTTTGTTTCAGTTTCTCCGTGGAGTCTCTCGAATTCCACAGCCACCTGTCCGTCGAGAGTTCTCTTGCCGGGTTGTTTTTTCCATACGCGGTACTTATAAAGGTAGTGCGTAAGAAGTGGAGCAATGGCAATGCCTACCCAGAAAGCAACTATAGAGGGAACAAAAACTTTAAGGAGGTCAATAATCATAGTATTTGTGTCGAGGGATTCATTTTACTATACAGAGCCTAAATAGGGTTCTTTTTATTGATTTGTATTGCAGATAAGAGAGCGTCGCATGCTTGTTTTCAGTGCGTTTGTTAAGGCAACCATATCAGCATCTCGCCCTTCTCTTGTTGAACCCAAGATAACTGCAACCACTCCATGGCCTGGTAGTGGTTCAAAAGTTACCGCTAAGTTTCCTCCAGCGATGTCTGTAAAGCCTGTTTTAGAACCAATAGCACCAGGAAGAAGGGATATGACAGAGCTAGTATTTGCTCCTCGATGTTTTGTATTATCGAGCGATAAAAAAGTATCCCTAACTACCGTCGTGCCTTCAACAAGGCGTGGCTTTGTTTCAACAATATGCGCAAATAATTTCCCAATGTCACGAGCAGACCCGAAGGCTCCAGCGGAATTTTCTGAGATATCAAGACCTGTGTCATCGGCAAAAAATGTTTGAGACATTCCGAGAGATACCGCCTTTTGGTTCATGTATTGTATAAACATTTCAGATGACCCGTGTTTCTTTTTTTCTGTAGCAAGTGCAAGCGCATGAGCCCCATCGTTTGAAGACGTTACAAGCGTAAAATCTATCAGGTTTTTTACTCGCCACCTTTCTCCCAACGTAAATCCCGAGTCCCCTTCTGGTGTAAGAGCATCTTTTGATATTGTGACAGTATCATCATCTTCTAGTACATCAGACGCAACGAGTGCGGTCATAAGTTTTGTGAGTGAAGCCAGAGGTAGTTGAATATCGGCATTTTTTTCATACAAAACTTCCCCTGTGTCTAGATCTTGTGCATATGCCGCTTTCCCCGTCAAAGAGAGTTGCGGAGAGAGGTTTGCGCAAAACACTGACGCAGAAACTGTTGCGCGTGAATTCTCCTTAAAAACAAGTGGCCATGCCGAAAAAATAATTGTTCCGCTCAAAAACACTGTACTCAATAGCAATAAATTTAGGCGCGTGTTTGGATTCATAGTGCCGGAGTGCTTTCTTCTGATGAGGTCTCTTCGCGTCCGGCAAACACCTCATCAATAGCTGATCGTGTTTCAGTGTACCCAGGAATATCAGCGAGTGTGGCAACACCTAAGTACGCAGGTAACTCTGCGGTAGCTCGATACAAAAAACTTCGTTTGTCGCTAGTATTTTCAACTCGCTCTATTAATCCTCGAATAAGGAGTGAGCGAAGTATTGAGGAGCAATTAACGCCTCGGACATATTCAATATCTGACCTTGAAATAGGTCCTCGGAAAATCACTATACTAATAGTCTCTAAACCTGCCTTACCAAGTGGGCCTTCCAGTTCTTCTCGGCGCATCTTTTCAATGAGTTCATGTGTTTCTGGTGCAGTTGCAAGAGCCACCGTCTCACCTTCGCGTACCACGCGCACTCCTCGCCCTTCCAAGGACATAGCAAGGCTCGTAATACCAATTTCTGTTTCTTCTTTTGAAAACCCTATGTGTGAGGAGAGTTCTTTAACTGTAATTGCACCACCGCGGAAAAAAAGCGCAGCCTCTATCTCTACTTCAATTGGAGGTTTTTGTGTCATATTAAAACTTTGGGGTTTTGGCGTTACCGTTGTATGCAATAGCTATCTCGCCAAATGTTTGCTCTTGCTCTACTAACACTAATCCTCGTTTAAAAAGTTCCAGCATAGCAAGAAAGCTTACTACCACCTCTCTCTTATTTACAGCGCTCGTTCCTGCGAAATCTCGGAAAGTCATTTGTATTGCGCGTTCAATTCGTCCTGATAATCGGTCTATCATTTCCTCAAGAGAGATGACTGATTTTACCGCAACTTCGTCTCGTTCAATTTCTTTTGGTGCACTTGCTAAAACACGCTCTTGTGCTTCTTGTATGCTTTGAAGCGACAAATCGTTTGATGGTGTAAAAAGAGGTTCGATATTTCGAGAGCCAGTACCAAAAAACATCCTAGAATGTAGAGTGCTTATTTCTTTAGCGGTATCTCGAAATATTTTGTACAGTGCCAAACGAAATTCTAAATCTTTAACATTCCCCTCTTCTTCTTTGGTGAGAGAGAGCACGGGGAGGAGTGAACGAGATTTTAGGAGAAGTAGTGTTGCTGCAACAAGGATGAAATGAGCAGCTTGCCCTATCGGGAATGCGACTTGGCGCTGAATATATCCTAAAAAATCATCAGCAACACTTGAAAGCGAAATATCTGAAATCAAAAGCTTTCGCTCCTCAATGAGATTCAAGAGTAGCTCCAAGGGGCCTTCAAATTGGGGTGTTTTTATACTGAAAGAAGTTTCCACGAGAATAACTATATCATGAGAGAAATTTGATCTTTCTGCTTAGCACGCTTGTCTTTAGCCAGAATTCCACATCCTTTATTGACAAATATTATGATTTGGGAGTAAAGTTGAATTATGTCGCAATACTGCACATCACCAGGTCTTCTCGTCGTCAACATCCTTCTTAAAAGAGGGGTCTTCGGGATGGCATAAAGCGACAAACTAACAAAGCCAAACCAAAAGACCCCTCTCCAGAAGAGGGGTCTTTTTTTGGAGGTCGAAATTATTAGAAATTAAAATTTTAGAAAATATGTTTAACAAAATAAGAGAAAGATTAGGTGGTCAGGTTGAGCAAGGAGAATGTTCTCTATGTGGTGAGTATGGTGGACATCTAAAAAACTGTCCAAAATATAGAAAATAATTATTTAGTCAAACAAAAAATTAAACTTTGAAAATATGTCAAGAGAAAGAATCAGAAATATGTTTAGAAAAGGAGGGTGGGTTTGTCCAGCTACAAGTCCAGAGCCAAATCCTGCTTGCCCAAAAAAGACTGACTGTAAACATAGAAGGTAGCTCCCCTTTTGGGTATTTTAGGGAAGTTTAAAAGGGTTATATACTACCCCTATGAAAATAGACTTTGCTGATCCTAAGGGTGCTGTATCTGTTGACCTTGTTGCTGGTGACACTACCAGAGTTGTTGAAGGTGCACGTGGGGTTGCCGTATTAAAAATAGGCATTGGAAAAGCTGATGAGGTAACTCGTCGGAAGCTTGTAACCATCTCACGGAAAGTTGTACGAGTCGCTAATGAACATCGATTCAATACCCTCTCAGTTTCTTTTTCAGATTTTCAATTTTCAGAGATTAAGGATGTTTCTGATTATGAGCTTGGGCGCATACTTGCCGAGAATTTTGAAATGGCAAATTACGAGTTTCGGAAGTACAAAACTCCACCTAAGGAAGGTTTTTCAACAGTAAAAACAACTTTTGTACAGGGAGCAAACGCAGATGCCAAGAAAGGCTTCAAAGAGGGGCAAATTATTGCTTCAGAAATTAACTACTGTCGTGATCTTGCAAACACCCCTGGGGGTGACATGACCCCTTCCATTTTGGCGTCAGATGCTAAACGTCAACTTAAAGACACTTCTGCGACGGTTACTATTCTTTCTCTTGCTGATATCAAGAAGCTTAAAATGGGTCTTATTTTGGGGGTTACCAAGGGCTCAGCAGAAGAGCCAAAGTTTATTATTGCTGAATATTGGGGTGCAGGAAAAACAAGCAAAGAAAAACCGATTGTTCTTGTTGGTAAAGGCATTACTTTTGATACGGGTGGAATTAATTTGAAGCCATCTGACGCTTTAATGGGCATGAATCACGACATGGCCGGTGGCGCATCAGTTATCGCCACAGTTGCTATTGTCGCGAAGCTAAAGCTTAAAAAGAATGTGATTGCCCTTGTTCCGGCTGTTGAGAATGCTGTTTCGGGTTCAGCCTACCGCCCTGGGGACATACTACGTGCGATGAATGGTAAGACTGTTGAAATATTTAATACTGACGCTGAAGGACGTTTAATTCTAGGTGATGCCCTTACCTATGCGGAGCGATACGATCCACGACTTGTTATTGATGTTGCTACACTCACAGGCGCAGCTCTTGTTGCGCTCGGTAAACGCGCATCGGCTATTATGACAAGAACGCCATCGTTAGAAAATCTACTCCGTGATCTTGGAGAAAAATCAGGAGAATATGTGTGGCCACTCCCCCTTTGGAAAGAATACGAAGCAGAAGTGAAAGGTATTCATGCTGACCTTGCGAATGCCACGGTTGGAAGACCAGGAGGAGGGACAATTAACGGCGGAATATTCTTAGCGCAATTTGCTGAAAAATTTCCTCAATGGGCACATATCGACATTGCCCCTCGTATGGAATCTATTCCTGACGATATGCTTGCAAAGGGCGCAACAGGAACTCCTGTTCGCCTACTAGTCCGACTTATAGAGACCTTCTAATGGTCGCTCGTTCAGCTCTGAGAGGTATCTGTCTGATTTAAAGATGAGTCGATGCGATTCATGTCGCGAGGGAACATCGTCGCTTCTCGAATATTTTCAAGTCCCAAAATTTGCATAGTCATACGCTCTGCACCAAATGCAAAACCTCCTTCGGGTGGTACCCCGTAGCGAAACGCTTCAAGAAACATGCTGATTTTTTCTGGATCCATCCCCCACTCATGTACGTGTTGCATAAGCTGTTTGTAGTCATTGATGCGACGCCCGCCCGAAAGCCACTCTCGCCCACGGCAGAGTAGGTCTACTCCTTCATTGAACTCAGGGTTTTCAGGGTTAGGATATACATAAAAAGGTTTTTGTTTTGTTGGGTAGCCATAGACATACACAAAATCTGAACCAGTTTCTTTTTTGACAATATCGCAAAGGATTCGCTCGTCTTCGGCATTCAAATCTTTGTCGCCGCGTACATCTCGTCCATTGGATGCGAAAATTTTATCCTGTGCCTCAGTTAAGGTCATGGTTGGTGTGTGTTCAAGTAACACCGGTAGTTCTGCCTTGAGGTGTTCAAGTTCTGCACTGCACCGGAGAGCTAATTGTTGCAAAATAAAACGCACTGTGTTTTCAGACATATCGCGTATATCCTCCCACGACGTAATGAATGCCCATTCAGCATCGAGTGAGACGACTTCTGTTAGGTGGCGAGTAGTAGCAGATGGTTCTGCTCGAAATATTTTATTGACTGAAAAGACACGCTCAAATGCAGACATGACAATCTGTTTGTAAAGCTGTGGCGATTGGGAAAGATACGCTTTTTTACCGAAGTACTGAACTTCAAAGACCTCTGCCCCACCCTCAGCGGTTGCAGGAGTAATTGATGGCGCCTGAAACTCAAGGAAGTCCTGAGATTTCATGTATTCACGGAACGAGTCAATGATGACTGCCTGAATCTTAAAAATTGCCTGATTGCGCGAGTGACGGAGTGTGAGTGCTCGGTGGTCAAGTTCAGTAGTGAGGTCAAGGTTATAGCCTGATTCAGACATATCAAACGGCAGTGAATCTGCCTCAGCGAGGACTGTTATTTCAAGTACTTCGAGTTCAATGGTGCCATTTTGTACTTTCTCATTTACATTTTTTGGTGGCCGTGCATTTACTTTTGCAATTACTTCTACTACGTATTCATGACGTAGTGTCTTTGCTGTTTCAAGCGCACTACTTAGGGGTAATACCACCCCCTGAACTTTGCCAGAGCGGTCGCGGAAGTCGAAGAAAATCATTTTGCCTTGATCGCGACGAACATCAACCCAACCTTGGATAGTTACTTCCTTTTCAATATGTTCTGGCAAGTTTTTTATTAATATTCTTTCCATGTTGTTTTGATGTTTACTAAACCCTAAACCCTAAACCCTATACCCTAAACCCTTTCTCATAAAGTAACACCCACCTTTTTACGTACATCTACCATTTTTGCACTGGCGATAGTACGAGCTTTCTCGCCTCCCTCTTTGATAACTTTTTTTACTTCTTCATCTGATAATGACTCTCGCTTTTCTCGCATTGGAGCAATCATAGACTCGATATCAGCAATTAAATCTTCCTTGAGAGCTTTATAGTTCTTTTTATTAGTTTCATACAAAGGAGCGAGTTCTGCTTCACTTTTAAAGAGGGCGTGTATTGCATAGACGTTTTCTGGGCGATCTCCTCCAGAATCCGTGACGATACTCATAACCGCTTTAGTTATTTCTTCTTTTGAACAGAACAGCGGTATGACGTTCCCATAGCTTTTTGACATTTTTGCACCATCAATACCAGGCACTACTCCTACACCTTTGAGAATTTGCTCTTTGGGCTCTTTGAATGTTTCTCCAAATGCGATATTGAATTTATTGGCGGCCTCACGCGTATATTCGATGTGCTGACGCTGATCTTCACCTACTGGCACAATTTCAGTGTCATACAAAAGGATGTCAGCGGCCATAAGCATTGGGTAGGTGAAAAGTCCGGCGTTCGCTTCAAGGCCCTTTGCCACCTTATCCTTATACGCATGTCCCTGCATAAGAAATGGGACAGTTACGAGGCAGTCAAATATCCATGCAAGCTCAGTGTGCTCCGGTACATCGGATTGTTTAAAAATAGTTGCTTTAGAAGGATCGATTCCAATTGCGAGGTAGTCTTTTGCAACATCGAGTATGTTTCTATTTAGTTCAGTTGGATTTTTGAGGGATGTGAGCGCATGATAATCGACAATCATGAGCGAACTATCATACTGCTCATATATTTCAAGAAACGGCTTGAGTGCCCCAAAATAGTTTCCAATATGAAGGGCTCCGGATGGCTGAAGGCCTGTTAAAAGTCTTTTCTTCTTTTCGGGCATGCTGTCAATAATAGCAGAAAATGATGTGTTTTTCAGAATCTCCCCCTTCAAAACAAAAGACCCTTTCAGGGTCTTTTGTTGGCAAAAAATATGTAGGTTTATTTTGAGGCCTTCTTACCTTTGACTGATTTCTTAGCTGGCTTAGCTTTTTTAGTGCTTGCTTTGTGTACTTTTTGTATATGACTCCACGAGCTTTTCAACTCACGGGCGACTTTATTTACTTCGTCCGCCGTTGTGTCTTTCAGTGAAGCGTAGCGCTTCACTACTTCATCAACGATACGCAAGTACACTGCACGATCGATAGCTGCCATTTTTTCTACAGCGTCCATAACTTCAGCACGAGCCTTCAGCATCCAGCTTTTTGCCATTTTACGATGTTTTGCTGAGTGCTTAGCGCCATATAGCCAATATGCTCCTACTGCTGCAGCAGCTGCCGCTGTTACGCCTGCAGCAATGCCTACCTTCATCCCTAGATTATTTTTTTGTTCCATTGCTGTTTATTATTTTAATATGTTTGCATTATATCACATCGGCTTTTTGTGTTTTCTTTTTCTTTGGGCGAGGAATCCAACTTGCAATAAAGGCAAGAATCATATCGGCAATTGAGCCTACTTTGGTGCCTTTGCGTTTCAAGTCGGTTCGCAGTGTTTCAAAATCAATTTCGAGCTTACCTGCTGCATTTTTTGCTTTTGTGGATATCTCGCGCACATCTCGGAGTATTTGGATTACATACCATGAGGCAACAAGAAATGCCCCCGTACCCAAAACCACTGCAATTGCAGTAATGAAAAAGAATATGTCTGCATGAATGAGAGTGTTCATGTACGCAGTATATCCTGCCTGAAACTAACCAAGCAACGGGAGTTCCGTGATGAAGGTGGAGCCTTTACCTGCACCTTCCGACTCCGCCCAAATTTTTCCGTTATGTGCCTCGACATGAGCTTTGGTGACGAAGAGTCCAACACCTGTTGAAGCGGGGTTAACACGCTTAGAGTCTTCCCCCGGTCTAAAGAGTTGGAAGAGATTTTTGAGAGTCTCTGTTGTCATGCCAACCCCCGTATCTTTGAGGGTGATGCGAGCAACTGCACCTATGCGTTTTACACTAAGATTCATCTCCCCTGTTGGGGTGTACTTGATAGTGTTGTCCAAAAGATTATTTAAGACCTCATTCATTTTTGAGACATCAATCTTTGCTTTGACGCCATCAAGCGCTGGGTCGTAGGTGGCACTTAGTTTAAGACCTTTCTTCTCTGCATTTGGCGTAAATGCCATCACGGCGTTTTTTATAAGTGGCACAAGCTCAATATCAACAAAATCGTATTTCATTCTTCCCTGCTCAATACGCGATACATCTAGGTAGGTTTCTACCGACTTTGCCATATCCGTTGCTCTATCAAATACTTGCTGGAGGCCTTCCTGCCCAGCGGGGGCTAATTTTCCATATGAGCCATCAAGCAGGAGCGAAATAAAGTTTCGAATAATGGTGAGTGGAGCACGGAGGTCGTGCGAAGCCATTGAGAGGAATTGTGATTTGAGCCTATCGAGTTCTTTGAGTTTGTCGTTTGCCATCCTTAAATCAGCTGCGAGTATTTCAATATGCTCTCGTTGCTCGACTTCTTTTGTTACGCCTCGAATCAGCAGTATTCCAAAAGACAGAACAAGGAGAAATTCGCTTACGCGGAAAATTAATAAATGTGTTTCCTTTGAAAAAATTATTTCACCAAAAATTACCACGGCTAAAAATGCCGTCAAAATCGCAACCGCTGCAGCTTTGGCATTTAGAAATTTATACCGTAGTAATGCCAACGATGCTCCAAATATAAAAGGAAATATAAATAGAGCTCCAAACTTAAGAAACGAAGGATTATCAAAGAATGCTGGGAGTACAAAGTTAAAGGTAACAAGGAGCGCGAACGTAATAACAATGCCTGCGAGTATGATGTACATTGGCGTACGCTCCTGTACCTTGGTTTGTGTAAATTTTGAAATGAAACGTGCTAAGCCTCCCACAAGACAGAGGAACACAAATATCCCAAAAATGACTATTCCTGGGCCATTTATGATCGTTGAGATAGATCCATCCGAGGTAAGAGTGCCTATACGTGCAAATACAAACGGAGATAAATTTAAAATTGAAATACCGAAGGCGCACAGAAATAACCAGATTTGAGTCGTTTTTTTAAATGGTATTTTATGTTCTGGAAAGGTAGAGAGGAATAAAAAGAGACTAAATACAAACCACGCAGCGCTCGCGATTACTCCTCGAATAATCCAAAAAGCGGTATCAGCAACCTGTGTTTGATAAAACAGATAGTTGAGCACGCTCCATGCTATTGAAGTGAAGCAGAAAAATAAAAAGATTGTATTTGAGCTACTTTTTGTATTAGAAAAATACACAACTGCACCTAATACAGCCATGAAGGCAATGACAACGCCGACAGTCAAAAGTTCTAGATTAACAAATGCCGATAAAGAAAAAACCATCACCTTACACTATAACAGGGGGCAGGCGTCGAGAGCGGGCACTGGCAGGTTTGCTGTGTCCAAACCGCATAAGAAATGCTAGGTGTGAGTCTGTGGGGGCATCAAATGCATTAAATACTTTTTGATATGAATCAAGAATTTGTTTTTCAAAGTTTTTTGGAATAGGTCTTAAGTCATTAACTTCAGCGCGATGTGTTAAAAACATTAAACCAGTTACGGGTTGCACGGCGATACCCAATGCCGTTGCTTCGAGCCATACCCGTTGCATTAGTTCACCAACTTGGACATATGCTTCAGGAGTTCTTTTGTTAATAAACATGCCGCCATATATTGCAGAGTCGCGATATACACTAGCCATTTGAGCCGCTATTTTTTTAGATAACCCAATAGATCTGTTGAGTGTGTCTGTTACTTTCCAATGTTTAAGAATGCGCATTGCAAATTGTGCAGGAGGCGGCAACTCTAACGACTTAATGTATAGACCTTCTATACCGGACTCGTTATCTTTTTTGTCCCATAAAATGTCTTTAAAAAACAAGTGATGAAGTTCGGGAACCTGCAAAGCTATATCTTCCATGGTAGCAAGTGCCTTCCCCACCTCTTTTTTATCGACAGCGTCTTTTGAAAATACAAACGACACGCTTGGCGAAATACCGTGTGCACTTAACAGTAGTGTTTTCTTATCAGATCCTGAAAGGGGTTTTTTTGAATAGTGTTTTCGGTTGCAACCACGCTTCGATATTGTTTCATAAAGCGTGTTTACAGCCTCTTTTGTTTCAAAAAATGTAATTTCTGCAACGCAGTCCTTTTCGCCCGGAAAGTATTTTACTGAGACAGAAAGAGTTTGCGCTGCTGCAGCGATACGTATGTTTTGTATTAGAGCGCCGTGAGCAACATATGACCCTGTTTGTTGATAGTTTAAGATGGGATTATCTTTTCCTGGTATATTCCAGATTTGAATGATGTTTTGAGAAGAAATAGAAAATTTCCACGGTTGCGAATTATCTCCTGATGGAGCGAGGACAGCGTAAGTAAGTATTTTCTCGAGCGCTTCTTTTTCTATCATATGTGTGTAGAATGGAAAATCTTCTCCAAACTTACGTCTATTTTTCCTGAATCAATTGGAATTCCAAGTATAATTTGTTTAATTACAAAGGCGACCACTACTCCCGAGAGGGTCGCAGCGTCACCTAACTGCGGCCACGAGTAGAGGGTTTTACCAACTTCACCAAGAGATGACATCATGCGAGGAACCACCATCTCTGCACCGGCAATTTTTGTCGCCAGTCTCGGTAGCTCTGTTGGCGGGAATGTTTTAAACTCCTCAAGGGTAATATCACCTATCAAGCCGTTAAAAAGATATGTTTCCTGGTTTAAATCAAAACGCTCAATATCAACAATAACGCCATCACCATTGTCGGTCGCCATCACAACTGGTATACCTCTTTTGCGAGCCTCTTCCCGAAGGAATATTTTTGTTTCTAGATGATCGGTCTCTTCTACTAGTACATCAATATCTTTTAGAAATTTATCGATATTTTCTGGAGTAACTCCTTCTGCGTATTCTTCGACTTCTCCATAAGGATCCATTTGATAAATGTACTCTCTTGCAACCGAAGTTTTCTTTTGTCCTACTTTAGTAAAATCGTATCGCACGCGGTTCATGTTTGAAGCTGAGAGTGTGTCAGGATCAGCAATCTTTATATACCTGCTCATACCCATCATATTGAGTGTGAGCGCGCAGTGACTCCCAACACTCATTCCTGCAACGGCTATTCGTGCATCTCGTAGTTTCTTCTGCTCATCATTTGTGATTAAATTTCTATTTCGTGTTGTGCGAATTTCCTGATGTTCGGAATCAGACAGGTAGTGCACCAGCTGGTTATTCCAGGGAAAATAAAACCAGGAACCAGATTCTTTCATATCACGACCACCTGTGTGTTCTGTTATGAATACTTCAAATTCTTTTATGTAGTTCTTGTCAAATTTAAATCGAGGGTTCCTTATAAGAAATAAGTCTTCTAGTAACTCTCTATATACATCAATTATCAGAGCATTTTTCCCATGTAGAATCGAGTCGATGTCTTTAAGATGAATTAGTTGTGGTCTCATATCTTTTGTACCCATTTTTGCTTTATGCCAACAGGAAAGTAGATTGGATCACCTAAGTTCCAAAATAGTAATTTAGGATTTGCACGCTCACCTAGCATATCGGATAACTCTCTGAATTCCGAATTAGTAATCCGCAGATTTTGAATTATTGCTTCTAGTAAAAGATTTTGTTCGACTAGGTTTATTTTTTTGTTGCGCTTTTGTTCGATGTGTATTTCTAGGAATTGATTCTTTTCTGCATCAAATGTAGTGAGTAATGTAAATTTACCAGTGAGTGAAGATTGGAATTTTTTTCTTAAAAGCACTTCACGTATGGTTTCTGGATAAATTTGAAGACCGTAGAGAGTTGTAGAAAGATCGGTTCGTTCGTAAACAAATACAAAGGGTAATTCATAGATCTTTATTTTATTTTTCTTTGCTTCTTTTCCTATATCAATACCAGCTTCCGCTAGAATTTTTTTAAGTTCTGCAAACGAATACGTTCCGCCGTGATCTCCAACTGCATAGCGCACAAGGGGTATCTCGCTATCACCTGTTAGAACTATCTCATTTTTGATGGTTTCAAAATGTACAAAGTGAGGATTATATTGAGTTAAGGTGGGTGTACGGTTAATTTTTCCGAAAACCTTTTCAGTCAGAGTTGGTTGACTTAAAACCAGACGTCTTATGAGTATAGAAGTAGGCGTCTCGAATGCCATTGCACCGATATCAGCTGTCCCGTATATGTTTGCTGTTTCAGTGTGTAGATTCCCTACCTTCGTCTTGTCGACGAGATATTCCCTAAACGCTTCAGTGAAGGCTTCGGCGGCAAAAATAAATTTGATGTTGAGTTTGTTTATTTCAACAGCTTCTTCTTGAGCTTCGTCAATAATATCTTTAATAAAAGGTGGGTATCCGACAAGAATTGTCTGATCATATTGTGGTGAAAGTTCTCTGAGCGCGTTAAAAATTTCCTTTTTGTTAACGCCTGGAGTTATAAGAGAAAGGTTCCCTGTTCGTTGATTAACAAGCTCAAATGCTTTGTATGTAATGAGGCCCCCAATCCACACACCCATACCAAAGCCGATAATGACCAGAGTTCTTCGTTTCTTGTATTGAGTAGATATTCCCTTCAAATACAATTCTAAAAAGATTGAATACTCCCAATCGAGAGTCGTGTTGCGTGGGAAGTAAAAGGGTTTACCGGTAGAGCCGGATGTCGAAGAGAAGACGATACCGCCAGCAAGGTGGGAGTAACAGAGATCTGAAAGTGACGAAGAGCGCAGGTAGGTTTTTTTATCAGTGGTAGGTATCTTTTGAAATTCATCCCATGTATTTTTTTGAGATATCGAAATATTATTTTTTTTCAAAAATAACTTGTACGCGGAAATAGAGTGACGTGCTTTTTTAAATATACGGAGAGCTGTGTTTCTTCCAGTCTTTTCCCAAAAACCTGACTTTTTTGTAAGGATATCATTTACTATCTTGTCAGATTCTTTTTTGTTCATACGCTTTCTTTAAAACGTTCTTCGGCTATTCTATCGGCCACTTGACCTGTGGAAATGGATTCTGTGAGAGAGGAGTTAATTATTTTTTCAACCGTATCTCGAATGTGTTCAATGTTCAACTTAACGCGTTCCTCAGAGTAACCACTCGGATTGAGTTCATCGGCAACACTAATCAGTCCACCAGCGTTTGCCAGATAATCAGGGACATAAATAATTCCCGCATTAAACAATCTCTTGTCATCAGCTTTTGTAGCGAGCTGGTTATTTGCAGCTCCACAAATTATTTTTGCAGATATTTCTGGGAGAGTGGTTTCATTAAATTCATTACCTAATGCGCAAGGTGAATAAATATCTACCTTTGCCTTATGAATGGTTTTAGGATCGACAATTTCTATATCAGGATGCGCTCGTTGTGCTTGGAGAATTTTTTCTGGTGAAGTGTCTGCCCCAATGACGTGAGCGCCTGCCGTTTCAAGTAGGGCGCATAGATCAATTCCGACCCCACCCAAACCTTTGATTGCAACTGTTTTCCCAGAAAAAGACGCATTTCCAGATTCAATTTTTAGAACTCCTTCCATTGAGCGAAAAACACTGAGCGCTGCCCAACGTGCAGGAAGCCCTCCAACATTGGGTCGACCTACAATGGTGTTTGAGTGTTGTTCAAGTATTTCAATGTCATGTCCATTAAGGCCTACATCTTCGCCTGTATAAAAAGGTTCTCCGAGTTTTCCAAGAATTTCTGCATAGGAACGAAGGATGGCGTCTTTTTGTAAAATATCGATTGATCCTGGGGGAGCAAGAATCACCCCTTTAGCTCCTCCAAAAGGTACGTCGGCAATGGCGCATTTATATGTCATTGCACGAGAAAGTCTAAGTGCATCCTTGAGACATAATTCCTCACTTTCGTAATGCAGGTATCGAGTACCACCAATAGCAGGCCCACGGTTTGTGTTGTGGATTGAAATAAAACCAAGAAGACCCGTTGAGGGATCCTCTATTCGCGTAACTTTTTTGTGATTATCAAATTCTGGAAATTCTTTTGAATCAAAAAATGTAGCTACGCTTGTGGACATACATTTAAGATTTTTACCTTTCGAGAAAGAAAAGTCCTGCCAAGGGGGCTAAGAGCCACCAGAAGAAGGATTGATTAGAAGAAAAAAGTGCTTTTGTGGCGGGGTTAAATACATAAATTTGTTCTAGCGGTAGAACGTGGATGCCGATAGCCAAAAGTGCCCCCGCAACAAGTATCGACATGGCGCCAACTCGGAGAAATGACCGAGGTGCACTTGCCATAAAGAATGAAAGACCCGAAAAAGCCACGAATGAGAGAAAAACAAACAAAAGATAGAGCGCTATGGCTATGTAGTGATCTTGAAGTAGTGCAGTTTGAAATGGAAAGAAGAGATACAAAGGAACTGCTGTATAGATCGCAGCAATGAGTGGCATAAGACGATTGCGCCCAAGAAAAAAAGCAAACGCTGCCACAAGTGCTGCAACAATTATGAAAGGTAAAAAGTCGTGCCCAAAACCAATAATGAAATTGAGTGCGGCATGAAAACGTGTACCGAAATCTAAGTTTGCAAGTGTTTGCATACGAACCAGATAATACCATAACATTAGGGATTGCTTTCGCAAGTACCCCCTATAGGCAGTAACGCTAAATTCCCTCTTCTTTCAACTTCAGAAGGATTTCCTTTGCCTCCTTTGAAATCTTTTGTGGAAACTCAACGCGAACACGAATAAGTAAATCACCTCGCTTCCCTCTCTCGGTTGGGACACCTTTACCTTTCATGCGAAGAATTTCATCTGTTGATTGTAGCGGTGGTACTGTCACCGTAACAGTGCCATCAAGAGTATCGAGTTGATACTCAGCACCAATTAACGCATCTGAAACCTTTACAGGAAGATCGGTAATCAAGTTAAAGCCTTCTTTTCTGAATTTTGCATCAGCTCGTACATGCACCTTTACATACAAATCTCCTGTTGCTCCTCCAGAAATTGCTTCACCTAATGACGCCATCCGAATAACTTGTCCGTTATCAATCCCCGCTGGTATGACCACAGTAATTTCTTCTTGGCGACGGTGTACACCTGAACCTTTACAGGTAGTACAAGGTTTTTCAGGAACAACGCGTCTTCCACTGCATGTTGTACAAGCTGTCGAGACTGAAAAAGTACCGAAAGGAGAACGACGGGACTCAACTATCTGCCCCTTACCGTTACAAGTTGGGCAAGTTTTTGTTTTAGTTTCTGGTTCAGCTCCTGTTCCTGCACACTTAGAACAGGTACTGTCTTTAGTGATCAACATCCTGCGTGTCAGTCCAAAAATTGATTCTTTAAATGACAGCTCGAGGTCAACCGATATGTCTCTACCACGAGCTTGTCGACCTCTGCCACCAAAGATGTCAGAGAATCCGCCAAATATGTCATTCAAGTCGACATCAAAATCCGCACCACCTTGAAATTGGGAAAAATCGAACCCTTCAAAGCCAGCGCCTCCCTGCCCTCCTTGAGGCCCGCCACCGCCCGAGAATACTCTTCCGTACGAATCGTACTCTGCACGCTTTTTGTCATCAGATAGGATGCTGTAGGCCTCACTTACTTCCTTAAACTTCGCTTCATCGCCACCCTTTTTGTCAGGGTGATGCTGGTGTGCAAGTTTACGAAAAGCCTTCTTTATATCCTCTTTTGAGGCTTTTTTATCGATTCCGAGAAGTTGGTAGTAGTCTTTTGAAGCCATAGGGTTTAGAGTATAGCGTTTAGTGTTTAGTGTCTAGGGAATAGGTTTTAGCGTTTAGGGGTTAGGGGTTAGGGGTTAGTTTCAAAAATATTCCGCTAAACAGAAAACTTCAAATTCATTAGTGAATTTAAAATTCAAATTTTCCCTAAACGCTGATCACTGTCCACTAAACCCTAGTTAGACATCCGTCACTGGTCCTTGAGTAGAAGTGTCCGAATGAGGAGTATCGGTTGGTGGAGTTTGCTCTCCCTGCGTACTGCCTTCTGCTTGCGGTGAGCCTGTCGAATCTGCCTTCTGCTCACCTTGCTGTGACATATACTGCCCGATTTTTTGCATTTCAGTTGAGAGTGCTTGCGTCGCAGTTTGAATACCAGTGATATCGCCTGTTTCCTTTACTTCTTTTACTTTTGCAACAGCACTAGTAACGCCCTGCTTCACATCGTCTGGGATTTTTGTACCGTGTTCAAGAAGAGCTTTTTCAG
This sequence comes from Minisyncoccota bacterium, assembly GCA_041658485.1. GTDB lineage: Bacteria > Patescibacteriota > Minisyncoccia > Phycocordibacterales > Phycocordibacteraceae > Phycocordibacter. The sequence goes on along the minus strand of JBBAAE010000005.1, from coordinate 24,559 downwards.
CAGTGTAAATCATTTGATCAGCGAGATTCCTCGTTTCAACAAGCTCTTTTGATTTTTTGTCAGTATCGGCATTCATATCGGCATCCTTCTTCATCTTCTCTATGTCAGCATCAGTAAGGCCTGAGCGCGCCTCAATGCGGATAGACTGCTCTTTGTTCGTTGCCTTGTCTTTTGCAGTAACCTTAAGGATTCCGTTTGCATCCACATCAAACGACACTTCAACTTGAGGCAAGCCTCGAGGAGCTGGTGGAATACCATCAAGAATAAACCTGCCCAGTGACTTATTGTCGTTTGCCATAGCACGCTCTCCTTGAACAACATGGATTTCTACTGATGTTTGATTGTCTGCTGCGGTTGAAAACGACTGAGAGCGCGTTGCAGGGATGGTTGTGTTTTTTTCAATGAGCTTTGTAGCTACACCACCCATTGTTTCAATACCGAGAGATAGCGGAATAACATCAAGAAGAAGGACATCCTTCACATCGCCCTGCATAATGCCCGCCTGAATTGCAGCGCCGAGGGCAACAACTTCATCAGGATTAATAGTGCGATTTGGTTCTTTGCCAAAAACATTCTTTACTGCCTCCTGAATAGCAGGCATGCGAGTTTGTCCTCCAACAAGAATGATTTCTTGAATATCAGTAGTTTTGAATTTCGCTGACTCAAGAACCTGTTTAGTGATTTCAATAGAGCGGTCAATGTATTCTCGCGCTAATTCTTCAAGCGCTGCACGACTCATTTTCATAAGAAGGTGCTTAGGACCTGATGCATCTGAAGTGATGAATGGAATGTTTATTTCAGTCTCCATGGTCGTGGAGAGTTCATGCTTCGCCTTTTCTGCGGCCTCATCTAGGCGTTGCAGTGCAAGTGAATCCTTAGTGATATCAATTCCGCTTTCTTTTTTGTACGAATCAGCAATCCATTGAACAATTTTTTGATCAATGTCACGTCCGCCCATGTGTGAATCCCCTCCTGTTGATTTTACTTCAATAACATCATCACCTACCTCAAGTACTGAAACATCGAACGTTCCTCCTCCGAAATCGTACACAATGATTTGTTCGTTCTTTCTTTTATTGAAGCCATACGCGAGAGCAGCGGCAGTTGGCTCATTGATGATTCGCTTCACATCCAATCCCGCAATTTTACCGGCATCTTTTGTAGCCTGGCGTTGTGCATCGTCGAAATATGCAGGAACAGTGATGATTGCTTCAGTGATAGTTTCACCAAGTTTTGCTTCTGCATCTGCCTTCAGCTTTTGGAGTATCATTGCTGAAACTTCTTCAGGTCGGTATTCCTTATCTCCGAGTACTACAGATACACCTCCCCCCGTTGCTTCCTTTGTTTTATAAGAAGCGGTAGCGATGTCTTTTTGAACAGCGGTGTCGCTCAACTTGTGCCCCATGAAGCGCTTTACACCATAAATAGTGTTTGTGGGATTAGTCACCGCTTGTCGCTTTGCAACGAGTCCTACAAGTCGCTCTCCCGCCTTTGAAATAGCCACTACTGAGGGTGTCGTGCGATTTCCTTCCGCATTTTCAATGATGCGTGGCTCGCCACCCTCAACAATGGCCATTGCTGAGTTTGTAGTTCCGAGGTCAATGCCGAGTATTTTTCCCATAGTTTTTTTAGTTATTAGTACGTAGAAGGTAGTAAGTAGAACAAAAATTATAAATCAGAAAAACTAAATTAGCCACTCTCTACATTCTACTTTCAACTTTCTATCTGATAGTGTCCAACCGCAACGCGCGCTGGGCGGATAATCGTACCATGAAGGGTATACCCTCTTTGGTAGACTTTGGTAACTACATTATCCTCCACCTGACTTTTTACTGCAACCCTCTCTACCGGCTCGTGTTTTATTGGATCAAACATTTCACCCAATGGATCAAAAGAATTCACGCCTTCTGCCTCGAGAGCCTTCATTAGTTGACTGTGTGTATTTTTAATACCCTCTACCCACGGCCCTGATTCTTCTGTAGTGCTTATTGCTTGATCGAAGCTATCAAGCGCAGGCAGTAGAGATTCAACGAGGGACTTGGAGGCGTCTCGCACTAACACTTGACGCTCCTCTTCTCCACGACGACGAACATTTACATAGTCAGCTTTAGCTCTTTGCCATCCGTCGAGGTATTCTTGTTTTTCTTTATTAGAACTTACAAGCTCTAGGCGTAACTTTTTGTTTTTTTCTGCAAGTTTTTCAGCAGTAGAGCCTTCGCCTTCCAAGCTTTCATCATCAGACTCAATAACAATATCGTCTTCTTCGCTCATGTAATAGATTATGCGTCAGACAGATACGCAAGTCAAAAATGACCACTACACTGAAACACTACAAAACACATACAGCACTGATTCTCTATCCCTTTAGTTAACTAAAGGGATAGAGAATCAGAAAACAAAAACAATCAGGGGAATCAGCTTTCCCTGATTGTTTTTAGAGCCACCGACGAGACTACCAATGTTTCATGAATTCCCAACGACCCTTCCCGGCTCGCGGAGGAAAGCCTTTCGCAAGCATGGTAAGAAGTTCTTCTATAGCCGTTTCATCGGATAATTGATGACCGTGAAAGAGATCACTTGTGCGAAGACGCACATATTTACCTTCCTTCAACTGTTGCCACTGCTTCACCACTGTAGCGGAACTGACCTTCAGCATTTTTTGTATTTGCCCAAATGAATACCGCCTCAGGAGAAGGAGCACAATCGCAAAACGCTTAGCAAGCTGGATACGTTCTGCATCTGTAATGAATTCGGTTAAAAACTCCCGCGCATCTTTTCCTTTGAGGCGCCCTATATGCCGAACCAATTCTTCTATGATTGCTTTTTCGGTGTGGGGTTTCAGTTTCTGTTTTGAAATATTCACCATCCTAACCATTCTACCCCTTTAGTTAACTAAAGGGGTAGAATGTGTTCATAAAAGCACTCTTTAAAAAAGAGAGCGGAGTCGTCTAGTAGCAGCAGCGATGCGTTTCATACCTGCAATAACAAAACCCAGCGCTACAACACTCCAGATCGCCGGTGTAAGGATTCCAGGAAATATTGGCAGATTCATCGCCAATGATTCGTATGCCCATAAAGGAAAATATAGAGTGCCCGCAAGAATAACACTACCCCCCACTATCGCTGTAGCACTTGCCAATAATTCAACACCGGAGAGTGTAGCCACTTGAGCGGTTTTTTCTAGCCCGTTATGAAAACTAGCATTTTTGTTTCTATTGAAAGATACATAAACGCCTTGTTCTTGATCAATTACTCTTCTTGAAAGTGTTTGAGTAGTCAATTCGTTACGCCTCTCTCTCAATAACGGAATAGTTTCCACCTTTGAGGCATGCTCTTTTCCTGCATGTGCTAGTCCTTCATTTGCAATATAACCCTCAGCACTCATTACTTCCATTCATACACCCGTTGAAAGCATTAATCAAATAAGGCATTTTTCCGATTTTTACCTATTTGATTTTTTACCAAGAAGCACTATTCCCAGTAACCCCGCCAATATAAGTTCAAAAACCACTATTTCATTATTTGAAATTGGCCTATCAAGTAAGGGGATGGAAGGATGTTCCTTAGCAGTAAATGAACTAACTCCTTTCTCAAACATATTTGACAGTCTATCAAAAAAAACTTCCACAAAGATGTGGAAGTTTTTTTCGGTGTGTATTTATCTCTTACTCCATTGAGCTGCTTTGCGAGCCTTCTTGAGTCCTGGCTTTTTACGCTCTTTAGCACGAGGATCGCGTTTCAAAAGTCCCAATTTCTTCAAAGGTGTTCGAGATGTTGCATCAAATTCAACTATTGCTCTAGCAATTCCATGCGAAAGTGCAACTGCTTGACCTGCAATACCACCTCCGCGGAGTACTGCAGTAATAGTGAATTTCTTTTCGTGGTGTGCGAGTGGCGCAACTGAAATACGAACTAATTCTGGAGTACGAAAATATTCCTCAAGAGTTTTTCCGTTTACGGAAACAGTTTGTTTTGCATTTTCAGTAAGACGAACGCGCGCAGACGCAGTTTTTCTTCTTCCTATCGTTTCAAGATATTTTGCAGTTGCCATATGAACTAGGGGTTAGGGGTTAGGGTATAGCGTTTAGGGAAATAATAAGAAAACATCAATCAGTTATGATTAATCTTTTAAGCATACCTGGGCGAAGTTTTGTTGCAGGTATCATGCCTTTTATTGCCCGCTTTAGAGCCTCCTTGTATCCATGGCGCTTAATAGCCTCGTCAAGAGTATCAAATTTCAAGCCTCCCTGATAACCAGAGAAGCGAGCGTAGGTATTATCTTTCAAATGTTTTTCTGAGATTGAAAGCTTAGAAGCATTGATGATAGTAACTGAGAGCTCTGGAGCAATGTGTCGTGCAAATGCAGTAGAGTGCTTACCCATAAGAATATGAGCGGCCTGCGACGCTACACGTCCCATCTTCTGTCCCGTAGCATCAATAGTGTGTTCTGTAGTCTTGTTCATACAAATTCAATGATGGCGCTCTTTCTTCCGTCTGAGCTTTTTTTAACTACTTTCGTGATGCGAGTATAACCACCTTTCCGCCCTTTAAAACGAGGCGCAAGAACTTCTACCAACTTCTTTGCAACCTTCTCTCTACCTGAAAGCGCTGCGATGAGGTTTCTACGCGTGCTTACTGTTCCGCTTTTTGCTTTTGTTACCATACTCTCCACATACGGTCGTATTTCTTTTGCGCGTGCTTCGGTAGTAACAATGCGCTCACGCAATATGAGTGCTTCTGCAAGCGAATTAATAAACGCCTTGCGCACATCGCGTTTTCTTCCGAAAGTCCGTCCTTTTTTACCGTGGTTCATAGTTATGATTTCAAAGAAATACCGAAATGTGAGAGGGCTTCTTTTATTTCTTCAACTGCTTTCTCTCCTATACCTTCAAGGGCAAGGATGTCTTCAGGGGTCTTTCGAGCTAAACCACCGAGTGTACGAATACCAGCACCAGTGAGTGCATTTGCTGTTCGCGTTGAAAGTTCAAGTGACTCAATGCGAGTCTTCATAACATCCTCTCGTGCTTCATCACCCATTGCAACCGACTCAGCTTCTGAAGGTACCGGAGCATCTTCTTTAAAACCAACAACGGCCTTGAGCTGTTGAATCATTGTAGAGACAGATCGCTCCAAGGCTTCTCGTGGGGAAAGAGTTCCGTCTGTTTCAATAACGATACGCAAACGGTTAAAATCAGTACGATCTCCAACGCGCATGTTCTCTACCTCGTAGTTCACGCGACGAATTGGTGTGAATATTGCATCAAGCGCAATCATGCCAATATCTACTCGGTCTTTCTGTGTAATTTCTTTTGGTACGTAGCCAAGGCCTGTGTCCACTATCAATTCAGATTCAAAATGAGCATTTTTGTCAGTGAGCTCTGCAATGTGCTGATCAGGATTCAATATCTCCACTTGGCCAGGGACCGTGATGTCTTTTGCTGTAAGCGTCTTTATACCCTTTACATTAATAGAGAGAGTGTGGGGTTGATTGTCAAAGATGCGAATGCGAACTTTTTTGAGGTTCAAAATAACACCGATAGTGTCTTCCTTGATGCCTGCCATGGTTGAAAACTCATGTGACGCACCTTCAATTTTCACTGATGTGATTGCAGCACCTGGAATAGAAGAAAGGATGATACGGCGGAGTGAGTTACCAAGCGTATGTCCGTAACCAGGGTACAAACCATCTATCTCATAGATACCAGTAGTTCCTTCCTCAGAAACGATTCGTGGCTTTGAAGGCAATGTAATGGAGTAATCCATAGTGATGAAGAATGATTATCGGCTAATTATTAACGTGTGTAATATTCAAAAACGGCACCGATGTCGACAGCCGTGTCTTGATCAGAAAATACTGGGGCGGTTTTTAACTTCCCTTCCATAACGCTTGGATCAAAAGAAATCCACGACGGCGTGCGAGCTTCTTTCAATTTTTCTCCAAGTGTTTGGAATAAACCACTGTCCTTACTTCCTACGCGAATAGTGATGGAATCTCCTGAGGAAACGCGGTACGAAGGTACGGTAACACGCTTACCGTTTACGACGAGGTGACCGTGAGAGACCATTTGGCGTGCCATACGGTGTGTTGACGCAAGGCCCATGCGGTACGCAACTGAATCGAGTCTACTTTCTAGAAAACCAAAAAGCGTTGCCTGCGGATTTGCTTTACTTTCAAGTGCCTTTTTTACATACGTAGAAAATTGTTTTTCAGTAAGGCCGTACAAAAGACGAAGCTTCTGCTTCTCAATGAGCTGACGATTATAGTCAGAAACATTTCTGCGTCCTTTCTTTTTGTTTGCATCAGAACGTTGCTTTGAAAGAGCAAAGCTTTGCGTCTGACACTTCGCAAAGATGGAAGAGCCGAGGCGTTTACAGATTTTGTATCGTGGTCCGAGTATCATAAAAATTATTTATTGGTTATACGCGACGAGGTTTACAAGGTCGTGGGCCATTATGAGGAACTGGAGTGATGTCATGTATAGCAAGAATTTGAATACCCTTACCAGCAAACGCACGAAGTGCTGACTCGCGACCCGAACCAACTCCCTTAATGAATACCTCCACTTCCTTAACGCCAATCGTTACAGATTTTTCTCCAATTACTTCACCGACTTTTGCAGCAGCAAATGGGGTTGATTTACGATTTCCAGTGAATCCCATAGACCCAGACGATGACCACATGAGCATGCCACCAGTCCGGTCAGTAAGACTGACGCGAGTGTTGTTGAAAGTAGACTCAATATGCAAAATAGCCCGATCAATGTGCTTTTTCGAGATCTTTGAAAGAGCGCGATCCCGCTTTCCGGAATCAACACCACTACCTTGTTTCTTTAATATTCGTCTTTTACCCATGATTTTATGTTTTTTCTAGTTTACGACGACCTGAACCCATTGTCTTTCTGACGTTACCGCGAACTGTTCGTGAGTTTGTCTTTGTGCGCTGTCCTCGAGCAGGAAGACTTCTAAGGTGGCGAATACCGCGAAATGCCTTGATGTCTTTAAGGCGCTTTACATTGCCGCCAATTTCTCTCCGAAGATCTCCTTCGATAGTAAATGATTCAATGAGCGTTCTTATTTCTAGCTCTTTTTCAGGGGAAAGATCTTTGGCTACTGTTGTGCCCGAAACACCAACTTTTGCAAGAATAGTGCCTGCGCGTACCCGACCAACCCCATACACCGCTGTAAGAGCGATAGCGAGATGTTTGTTATCAGGAATGGTAATACCAGCGACACGCATAATTAATAGAGAATATTTTTAGTAGATTGAATTTATTTTGAAACGCTTATCCTTGGCGAGCTTTACGACGAGGGTTCTTCTTGTTGATCCGGTATAAGCGACCACGCCTGCGGACGAGAATATCGCCTGCTTGCTGCTTCTTTACGGATGCTAGAACCTTCATGTGTGTGTAAAAAATTATAGACGTCGCACTATTCGTGCACGTCCGCCGTACGGATCCAGAACAAGAGAAACGCGATCCCCCACCAACACGCGAATGCGATGGAGTCTCATTTTACCTGCAAGATATGCAAGCATCTCTTCCTCTCCGCCTTCAAGGATTACTCGAAATAGAGCATTTGGGAGTGACTCGGTAACTGTACCAAGCTTTTCCTCAGTGTCTTTCGTGCGTACCATTTGAGCGAATCAGTATCTGAATTGGACTTAGCTATAGTACCAGAAATAAGTATCAGCCGTCAAGAAGAACCCTTAGGTTAGTTTGTGGATGAGCCAGACACGGTTATTTTAAGCTTCTTTGGGTCGTTAGGCATGCCCCCTCTCCAGAAAGGATATACCTTGACGTCGATGTTTGAAATCGATGGATAGTTAGGCAAAACAACCTTTATATCCTTCTTCTGTATACCTGTAAGGTCTTTAGTTAGAGCGTTAATATCGAAGAGTGCAACCAATTTTGCCGTCCCAGAAACGCTCAGGTGTATAGGCGTATCTGTCCCTAATGACTCAGGAACATCCACTACAACACGGAAATCATTAGGGTTTGCAATGCCCAATAACCCATCGTACGAAACTTGCCCTGTAGTAGCGATTGAACGAGCCAGTGCATTTTCACTGACCGCCGGTGCTGAAGCTGTGCCAGAAACAGAGATTACTGCATTACTACCGTCAACAGCGTCAGGGGCTTCTGCGTACGTAATGGAAACAGAGTCATTAAAAACTAATGTCCCTGCGGGCAGTGCTACGAGCATCTTTGCACGAAGAGAGCGTTCAACTTCTGCCTTTAAACCCGCAACAGTTTCTGAACGAACAGTTGGATCTACAACAGCCTGTTCGCCTATAAATCCTCCCGTTGTAGATCCTTTTGATTTTGCATATATAAGAGTGTACTGCTTAGATGCCTTAAGACCAGGAATAGTGAAGTCGGTAGGACTGATATTGTATTTCTCTCCTGCTTCATCAGCATACACAAGGACATCCACAGAGCCTGGCACCTTAATACCAGCCTTCATTGTGTAACCAGGGATTACAACTGGCGCATGCACTCGAAAAACAAGTCCGTCTTTGGTTGCAAAACGAGTATTCGTGATGAGGCGCTGAGGAGTTGCGGTATAAGCGTTATAGATAGTAATCGTTCCTGAGGAATGATTTTCAACATGCTGTGTTCCGGTAGCGGGCACACTCTTAGATGCCGTATCAGAAACGGCAATTTTTTGATATGGAAGTTCCGTACTTGTAAGAGATGCTTCAAAAGAAGCCTGCACAGGGACACTGAAAGAAACTGGGGTAACCGTAATATATGCCCGATAGAAAACCGTACTAATTACTACAACACCAACAACGAGCAATACCGCAACAATTCCCGCCACGACAGCGAATCCGAAGAAGCCACTTGGTCGTTTAGGATTAACAGGCATGCTTTTTGGTGGTGTTGGTCGTGGCGGTGTAGGTGTAGTTTCTGAAGTTCCAGGCATAGAACTTCTTATAGGCTTTGAACGGGCAGGTGGAATAATATCTTGAATACTGCGATGCTGATCCATTCCATAAAGTATACTCCTCTTTCACACAAACCCAATCTCCCCTTATTGTTATACCTGTGTACAAAAATGAGCACGAACTAGATTTTGGATATCTCGCCATCATTCACACTTGCAAAAAGAGCCTCGACAGAAAGGAATGGGTCATGGATTGTACCTTTTTCAAGTGTGATGTATTTTTCAAAAAAATTAGGTGTGATTAAGATTGTATTTACTACAGAATTCGGAGTCCGCAGTGAAAAAATCTTCTCAAACCACGGCAACGCCTCTTTATCGGTCATTAAGAATATTGTCCGAGGAATTGGGGTACTCTCACGAGCCAATTCAATAACACGCTCGTAGCCCTTAATCCATGAAGCACTCGCATCTCTAAAAACCTTTGAAAAAGCTTCTGCCTGCTCCGGACTCAGCTCTCCTCGTGTGAATAATGTAAGTCGAGACAGTGCATCGGTAATACTTCCTGCGTTTGCAATCTCACGGACAAATGAGCGTGTGCCTTTTGGAAATGAGCCCATAAAAGAAAGAGCGCCTCTGTCACCAATGAGACAATCAGTTATTTCACCTCCGATATCGAGAATCATAAAATTTTCTTCTTCGCGGGTGGCTTGGAGCATAGAAAATGCTATAAAGGGAAACGTTTGAAAGCTAATGCGAATGTGTGGGAAAGCACTCTTAATAAGCTCGGTGACTCCCTGTACAAAAGCAGAATCTGCTTCACTTTCGTACAAATGCACTTTTAGTTCAATACCTTGAACTGCAGAATCCAAAGTGGTGAGGTATCCATTAACATATATTTGACTAACCACCGATTCAAGTGGATGACGCCCCGTGCGACGATTTCTTGAATTTTCCAGTCGCTCAGTTTTCAAGGCATGCGACACTGTTGCCTGTGTAATTTTTAAAGGTTTTTTAGATTCTGAGAGTACAACCTTTATTTCTGATGCATACCATGGAGCAGCAAACACAACGCGCACCATATCCAAATGCGTAGTGTGCGCTACAGCATCAAGAGCTTTCTTTAAGGCTTGGAGAGTCAATGTTTGAATACCACCAACTGCATCTCCTGAATCATTTTGAATAGCAACTCTCTCTACGAGATGCATTGCTATTTTTTCACCTTTTGTAAAAGTGGCTACACACGCTCCAACAGAAGCACTGCCGATATCCAAAATTAACTCGGTTCTACTCTTTTTCATTTCACAGATTATTGTAACCTACAAAATTAGAATTCCGCGTAAAAACTTCTATTTTTTATCAATACCAAAAAGTCGCCCGACTAATTTCTCAGCATCGATTTTAAGAATCCTATTCCAATCAGTGGCTCCTATATCTTCAAAAAACTGCTCAAGCAGTGATTCTTCTCTCAGAGCTCTTTGAGTTTCTTGTCTCGATACGCTGGCTGGTCTTTCCCCTTACACCAACACCGCTTTTATTCTTCGAACTCCTGATGCTACCGCTTCTTCTTTTTGAATTTTAAAGTGCCTGCCCTCTTCACCAATTTCACTAGTGTTTTGTACATGAGGACCTCCACAAAACTCTATTGAGAATGCGTTCTCAATTTGAGGAGTACCTTCAACCGCTCCCTTTGGTCCTACAGAATAAACAGATACCATTTCAGGATATTTCACGCCAAACTCGTGCTCCGCTCCAAATTTCTCAGCTTCTTCCTTCGGCATCACGGTACGCATAACAGGAAGCTCTTCCGCTATTTTTTCGTTCACAATTTTTTCCACTTCCGCTTTTTGCTCCAGTGTCATTTTGGTTGGGTACGAAAAATCGATACGAAGTCTTTCTGCGGTGATATTTGATCCTCGCTGATGCACTTCAGGCCCAAGGACTACTTGCAAAGCTTTTAGAAGGATGTGGTGCGTTGTGTGATAACGAACTGTTTGCTCTGAATGATCCGCCAAACCTCCTGCAAATTTTTGTGCCGCACCAGCACGAGAAAGTTTTTGATGTTCTTCCATTTTCTGCTTGAAACCAGCACTATCAAAAGCTAGGCCTCTCTCTTTTGCTAATTCTTCTGTAACTTCAAAAGGAAATCCAAATGTTGTGAAGAGTGTAAATGCATCTTCCCCACTAAGTGGCCCTTCTTTTGAGAGTTTTTCAAATTCTCGCATGCCTTGCGTTAAGGTTTTTCGGAATTTATCTTCCTCGGTATTAATATTTTCTTGGATTATTGTTTCAGCTGATTTGAGTTCAGGATAGTGCTCTTTGAAATACTCAATAACCGCAGTAGCGAGTAGAGCGAGGGTTCCCTGTGGTGCGCCGAGTACATCGACATGGCGCACCGCACGACGAATGAGCCGTCGTGCAATATATCCGCGTTCCGTGTTTGACGGAATAACACCATCACCTAAAAGAAAGGTAGCTGCACGAATGTGGTCAGAGACGACACGAAATGAGTGAAGTGCTTCGTGGTATTTTTTCCCACTCTTCTCCTCAAGTGTTCTGATAAGTGGCATGAACGAGTCGATAAGAAAAACATCGGGATTACCATTTCTAGCTGCAGCGATGCGCTCAAGTCCTCCGCCGAAATCAACATTCTTATTTGGCAGTGGCTCAAAACTACCGTCTTCTTTTTTGATGTACTCCATGAAGACGGAGTTGCCTATCTCCATAAATCGTCCGCAATCACAATTAGGGTGACACTCTGCACCAAACTTTGGGTCGTGGGTTTTCCCTGTTGGATCGAAGTCATAAAACACTTCTGAATCAGGCCCTCCTGGTTCACCTGCCGGCATTGCTGATGGAGTACCTGCACGGCTCCACCAATTTTTCTTCGCATCATAATAAAAAATGCGTCCACCTTGCATTCCTTTCATGCCACCGTTCTCTTCAGACCCTAAGGCAACATCTTTTGCTTCTATACCTTTTGAACTAAAAAGCCTTTTCCAAATATCAGCTGAGTCGGTATCTCGAGGAATTCCTAAACTCTCGTCGCCGATGAATGCCGTTACATAGAGGTGCGCAGGGTCAAGGCCAACCACATCAGTTAAGAATTCAAAAAACCATGGCAACTGTTCTTCTTTGAAATAATCACCAAAAGACCAGTTGCCAGGCATTTCAAAAAATGTGGTGTGGCGATTGTCCCCTACTTCTTCGATATCTTGAGTCCGAAGAGATTTTTGTGAATTAGTGACTCGTGTCCCCATAGGGTGTGGAGTTCCCAAGAAATACGGCAACAAGGGTTGCATGCCGGAGGAAACAAACAAGGTCGTTGGGTCATTTTCAGGCACCAGCGAAACCGAAGGAATAACTTGATGCCCTCGAGCACTAAAAAATTCAAGGTATTTTGAGCGAAGTTCGTTTACGGTCATTTGGGTATCTTACCAATTTTCTTAAGGGTACGGTATCATCCTCTGAATGAACACCGTAAGGGGAAAAAAGACTGGCTGGGGTTTTGACCCTAAGACAATTGATTCTTCAGTGCGTCCTCAGGATGATTTCTTTTTGTTTGCGAACGGTGGATGGATAAAAAAGACAAAACTCCCCTCCGATGAATCTCGTTGGGGAAGCTTCATTATGCTTCGACATAAAACAGACCATCAACAGCACACACTCTTGAATGAACTTCTGAAAGCACCAAGAATCAAGGAAGGTCCGGAAAAGCTTGTCAGAGACCTCTATAGATCGGCCGTTGATATGTCCCTCCGAAACAAGTTAGGTGTCACACCGTTAATCGAATGGCAGAAAGAGATTGAAGGTATTTCCAATACCACAGACCTACTTAATTACATTACGAAAGCGCATCGTGTTGGTATTTCAGCTCTGTGGAATAGCTCTGTAGACCAAGATTCAAAAAAGAGCGATTCCTACATATTGCATTTGTATCAGGGTGGCTTGGGTATGCCCGAGCGTGACTACTACCTCAAAGACGAATCAGAACAAAAACGCGTTCGGAGTGCGTATCTCGTACACATTGACGCACTTCTCAAACTTCACGGGAAAACACCTAAAGAGCGAGCGCACATTTCTAGCGTGGTACTAAAAATAGAAACTCGTATGGCACATGCGTCAATGAACAAAGAAGACACGCGCGATGTTGAAAAGACCTACAACAAAATGAGTATTTCCTCTCTCACTCGTCTTTCTCCAAAAATTAGCTGGAGTCACTACTTTAGAGATTCAGGTGCCCAAAATATTTCTACAGTGATTGTGGCGACACCAAACTTCTTTAAAGAAGTTTCTCAAATGCTTGAGAGTATTTCCATAGAGGATTGGAAAATATATCTGTCGTGGCATCTCATAAACGACACAGCGTCACTACTTTCAGAAAAATTTGTCAAAGAGAACTTTGCTTTCTACGGTACAGTACTTAGTGGAGCAAAGAAAATGAAACCTCTCTGGCGTCGTGCACTTGGTACCGTAAACGGCACAATCGGCGAAGCGCTCGGCAAGCTCTATGTTGAGCGATACTTTCCACAATCCGCAAAGAAAAGAATGTATGCACTCGTGAGTGATCTATTTACTGTGTACGAAGGCCGCATTCATGCACTTGATTGGATGAGTTCGCAAACAAAAAAGAAAGCAATTACGAAGTTGCGAAAAATGAATCGCAAAATTGGATACCCTGAGCGCTTCAGAACATATAAAGGTCTCTCAATTAATCCAACTGACTACTTTGGAAATATTATTCGCGCTCATGAACAAGCTCACGCTCGCGAGGTACGAAAGCTCAATCGACCCGTTGACCGCAAGGAATGGTTCATGACCCCGCAAACGGTAAATGCATACTGCAGTTTCAACTTAAATGAAATTGTCTTTCCTGCTGCTATTCTTCAGGCGCCATTTTTTGATGAAGGCTCAGATGACGCCGTGAATTACGCTGGCATCGGCGCAGTCATTGGGCACGAAATGACACACGGGTTTGATGATCAAGGTTCAAAGTTTGATGGGAACGGCAATATGAAAAGTTGGTGGACAAAAAATGATAAGAAACAGTTTTCCAAAAGAGCATCGCTCATCGCTAAACAATTTGACCAATACGAAGCAGCTTCAGGGGTGCAAGTGAACGGAAAATTAACTTTAGGAGAAAATATAGCCGACCTCGGAGGACTTTCTATTGCCTACGATGCCTATCAAAAACGCCTCAGAGTAACTGGTAGAAAAAATATTGATGGATTTACTCCTGAACAACGATTCTTCTTAGGATTCGCCCAAGCAGAAAGAGAAATCGCACGCCCAGAGTTTTTGAAAATGGCAGCACTCACCGACCCTCATTCTCCAGCACCGTGTCGTGTAAATGGTCCAGTATCAAACTTTGAACCCTTTTACTCGGCATTTAAAGTCAATAAAGGCGACAGTTTGTATCGCGCACCAAACAAACGCGCAAAGGTTTGGTAAAAAATTAAAGCCAGTCAATCGAGGTAGCGCCATGCTCTGTCAAATAGGAATTTGTTTTACTGAAGGGTTTACTGCCGAAAAATCCACTAAAGGCAGAGAACGGTGACGGGTGCGGCGACTCAATAACTAAGTGTTTTGTGCGGTCAATGTGTCCACCCTTTGCTTTTGCATAATTGCCCCAAAGAATAAACACTATATGTTCACGCTCTTCAGATAAAACTCTAATGACTGCATCAGTAAACTCTTCCCAACCTTTACCCTGATGCGAGCCTGCCGTATTTGCCTGTACGGTGAGCGTTGCGTTTAAAAGTAGTACTCCCTGCGTTGCCCACCTTGATAGGTCGCCATCAGTGTGAACAAGTGGTTTCCCGATATCTGATTGAATTTCTTTAAATATATTTTGAAGGGATGGCGGAGGACGTACGGTGCTCTCAACCGCAAACGAGAGACCATTTGCCTGTCCTGCCCCGTGATATGGATCTTGTCCCAATATAACCACTTTGACTGAATTAAATGGGCACAAATCAAACGCACGGAAAATATTTTTTGGATGAGGATATATCGAACTTTTTGTGTACTCACTTTTTACAAAAGAAGTGAGTTGCTTGAAATATGGTTTTTCAAATTCCCCTTCCAACTTTTCTTTCCAAGATAGTTCTAAACGCACCTCCATAACCTATCGAATAGCACCCTCCTTTCTTAAAAGCTCTTCCTTAGTCAAACCATCTCGAAGGCCGTTGTAGCCTCCAATTTTTCCGTCAGAACGAATAACTCTATGACATGGCACTGTTTTGTCTTGATTGCCTGCCATAATGGTACCAACGGCTCGTGCCGCTTTTGGTCGTCCAGCAGCCATTGCCACTTGCCCATAAGAAAGCGTTTGCCCTTTTGGGATTTTCTTTACCACTGCAACAACTCGATCTTTAAATTTAACTGAAAAGGGATTGCTCATGTGAATCTTCACTATCTTTTGACTTTACCTTACTTACCTTTGAATTAGGTACATCTTTTTTTATAAAGGGCTGAAGAACTTCTCCAACGGCTTTGCGGTAGGTGCAATAATCACATGCCTCACCTGTTTGCGGAATTGCATCTATATCAAGGCACGCTTTAATTTCCAAAAGAGTTTTATCTATCCAGTCTGCTTTGCCGGTGTAAGGGATTACTTTTATATCAAATTCAAGTTTTGCATCAAATGCCTCTGCATCTGTTTTACCGTTCGCATACACAAAATACCCCGTATCAGAAACAGTAAATCCATTCTGACGAAAGAGCCATTGGTATATTTCCATCTGACGCTTATAGCCATCCTGCCACTCTGCATCAAGCGTTACTTCTTCGTCTTTGCTTGTGGCTTTGTAGTCGACAATATGAAGCTCACCTTTGGGATTAACCCACACATCGTCTATTGCACCTGAGACAGTGAAACCAGTAGGTGCATGGAAGCAATCAATGCCTTTGAAGTTCTCTCTCCAAGTATCCATGTTTTTATGCTCAAAGGGGATAGCGTCAACACCATACTTACTCATTAATGGATGAGTACTTTTTGCATACCGATGAATATCAAATTCTTTTTTGAGAAGTTTGTCGACGGCGGAATTCAAATTGAATGGAAATCCAGGAGGACGTGCAGTACCAAGCTTATTATCAATATAAAAACAACGAGGACACTGAATGAAGAGATCTATTTTTGAACGCGACAGACGCCACCGAGGACCGCCATAATTCCAATCAACTTTACGGTGTGGCTTATAGTATTGCGACATAATGCTCTGTGAAAAAAGTACGATGCTACAGCTGACAAATTGCCTTACTCTCTGCAACTACCGCACTTTGTTTTTTTGCTGGGATACCGATTCGCTTTAGTGAATCGGGGTCACTCATTACCATATGGCACATAGTTACACCCGACTGAAGGAGTCGATTTTTTTCTGCTTGTGAGAGTGTCGTTAAAATAGTTATGGGGTATACACCCGTCTCTCGAATAAAGTCAGACAAGCTTCCGCCATCAGGATAACTCCACCCCAAAAGTTTAATGCCTGAACAATTTGAATATTGGATAGCTTTCGAAGTAAATTTTGTATTCGTCACAAGCCATCCTTCGTCAATACCGGCCTTCTCCTTCCTATCTTCAGCCCCCCATTGAATGTCCCAGTACCTCGCACGCACATAAAGTGCGGTCTTTAAATCTGTTTTAAATCCAGGGGTATTATGAAATTTCAATTCAGCACCAATCGCCTTTCCGTCTTTTCGCATTACCACATCAACCTCATGATCAATACATCTTCCCTGCACCGTAATGCCATAAGAAGTTTCGTATCCTTTTGCATGCATCAGTGCGGCAACAAATTTCTCAAATGGAAAACCAGTAGGCCCTAAATCAAGAATTGCCCGACGCATTGAATATCGCGCTGCCGAAACACGCTCTTCCTTAGCGAGCACCTTAAAAGCCTCTTGATAAATTGCACTGGTGGTCATGCCGTCTTTAACGGTTTCCCCAACACGTTTCGCTACGGTTTCAGCTAAATGATCATCTGTTCCTGAGCGACGCAGGGATTCAGTAAGTTTTTCTATTGCAAAAGGCTCTCTGTTTCCATCTCCTTTTAGAATAATAGGCAACGACATAATCACTCAATAATAGCACCACCATGCATTATTGTTCCCTCTCGGTCATACACTACAAGTGACTGCCCAGAAGCTATCCGTTGCGGAGTGTCAAAAGAAGCCTGTCCACCATGAATTTCCACAGGCAATAATGCCTGACGATACCGATAGCGACCCAAATATTTCCCTACTAGCGGAGAGCCATCTACCGAACTCTCATTAGTTAATGCGAATATTTTCTCAGCATTTTCTCCAAGAGAACTTGTAGAAACCATTAATTCATTTTTCATACGATCTTTTGCTACTACATACAGGCGTTCACCCCCAAGAGAACCGAAGCCGTGCCGTTGACCAAGAGTATAAAACCAAATTCCATCATGACTACCAATAGACTTTCCATTTTCATCTCGTACAATCCCTATTTCAGTTGGTAGGTACCGTTTCAAAAATGCATGCATATCAACGTGCCCTAAAAAACACAAACCTTGGGAGTCGGCGCGTGAGGCATTTGGTAGATTTGCTTCAAGAGCAAGAGAGCGCACCGCTGTCTTTTCAAGTCCACCTACTGGAAATAACGAATGAGCAAGGTCGTCTTTTGTTAATGTCCAAAGAAAATACGTTTGATCCTTCTCGCTATCGGCAGAAGCGTTTAGCGTATAGCGTTTAGCGTTTAGGGAGGAAACAGCATAATGGCCGGTGGCGATGAAATCAGCTCCATCTGCTTTTGCCTTTTCCCAAAACGCACCGAATTTAATTACTCGATTGCACATCACATCAGGATTAGGTGTCCTTCCAAGCTTGTATTCACCCACGAAATAATCCACGACTCCGCGCTTATATTCTTCTGACAAATCATAGGTGACGAATGGAATGCCAAGATGAGCTGCCACCCTCATTGCTTCCAATCGGTCACGAACGCCAGTGCATGGCAAAAAATCAGGCTCCCAGCCCTTAATGAACGCACCCACTACCTTGTATCCTTGTTTCTTTAAAAGGTATGCAGAAACCGCTGAATCAACACCACCCGAAAGTCCAACAAAAACAGTGTCCATCAGAACAGTCTATAGCTTCAAGTCTCAGTCTTCCAGTTTTAGTTTCTAGCTCTAAGTTTGTTTAGCCCGTGCTCTGCAAAGGTTTTTGCATAGTAAATCTTTCCTTCTTTGTCAGTAAGGTAATAGAGGTAGCTACTTTTTGTTGGCGTTATGGCATCTTGTATTGCCCCAAGACCAGGATTGCCGATAGACGTTGGCGGAAGTCCGCGATGTAGATACGTATTGTAAAGAGAATCAGTTCGTAAATCAGTGAGTGTTGGAGCGTAGCCACTCTTTTGAAAAATATATCCAAACACCGCATCAACCTGAAGTGGCATACCAATAGATATTCGCTTCCAAAGTATCCCCGCCACCATCCTTCGGGTTTCACTCTGCCGTGCTTCCCTCTCAAGAATAGAAGCCATTGCCAGTACCTCATTCATTGGTTTTCCAAATGTAGCGATACTACTTTCAAGTGGTTTTATTTTTTCATCAAAATTTTTGCGCATCGTATCAATAATTGCTTCTGGTGTAGTACCCGGCAAGAAAAAATAAGTATCCGGAAATAGATATCCTTCCTGTGGCCTTGCGAGCGCTTCAAAAGATACTGAGTCAAAATCCTTCAGTGTATCTTTAAGAGTTTTTGATATCTCAAACGAACTCAACCCCTCAGGAATAGTTACTTTAAGTGGGACTAAATCTGTTTTCCCTTTTGCAAGACGATATGCAATCACCAACACTGATTGAGGTTTGGAAAAAGAATAATGGTTAGCAATGATGCCAGAAGGATAGAAGAATCGAATAAACGCTGAAAACACAAACGGAGACTGAATAATATGTTTTGTTTTCAATAATTCCCCCGCCTCTTGCACGCTGGTGCCTGAGGAAATCGTCAGAATAGAATCTTTCTGAAAACTAAAAGGAGCTGCAATGAACGTAATATAGGCAGTTATCAAAAAAAGCCCTACTACGCCCAAAACTATATAAATTATATTTTTTTTATTTTTGCTCATGTCCCTAAACCCTAAACGCTATCCACTAACCCCTGCTCTCAGACCGGTAAATTCTCAGGCGGTTCCAGTGTAAGACCACGCATCCGAGCAAGCGCACTACCTCTACTTGCATGCGGTAAATGAAATAGTGTTGCTAACTCTTCTGTATTGAGAACAAACGCTTTTCCATAGTATGGTGGAGCAAAAAAAGCTCGGCGACGATACAGGTTTAGAAGGTGTGATGAAGCAAGTATGGGTACCGCACCAAAAACTTCAGACAATACGAAGCCTGGGCGATGATTGGGGTCATACGCAACAAAACCATTTAAGTCATTGTCGTTTAAAGGGTCAAGCAGGTGTGTGAGTGTATCTTCATATGATTCATCAAAATGCTCCCGATCAGCAATATAGAGTGAGCGTATGCCACAATCAAAAGAAGGTTTATTTAATGCCGACTCTATGGCACTTACTATCGTTTTCGTTGTTGGTGCGAGTTTATTCATTTCCCCACTCGAACCAACTAATTTCTTGATCTCAATGTGAGCTGCTTCATGCAACGTGTCACGTGGATTTTCAAAAATATTGAAACGCTCCCGCTGATGAGGTCGCATTACTATTGAAACAAACACGTGTTCATGTACGTTAGTGCGTGCGAGTCCTTCTACAATATCGCCAAAGACATCCCGTTTTTCACGTGCGTCTTCATACGCTACATAGGTTTTTAATGGATACGGATCGGGTTTTGAAAGTGTGTATTCACGTGCAGTGAGTCGCATATGGAAAGGATCGAAGTGAAGCTCCCTCGAATAGTCACGTACCTCCTGTATATCAATATCACGATATTCAGCTTGGATTCGTCCTTCAAGTAGAACACGATAGCTTTCTGGAACATGAGCAAAAAATCGTACACGCCCATTGTGGGCGTACACTTCAAAGGACCAGGATGAGCGAACTTTTCCCCGAAGATATGCGTCGACTCGGGAAATATTTGTCCGATGGTAGAGAGAATAAAAAACAAGCTCCATTGCTTTTGCGGTCGGAGGCGTTTCATCACCCGGCTTTAATTCGAGTGTGACGTAGGGAATAGAGTCAACGAACCTAGAGCGAATGACATTGAGCCACAAGGGCCAGAAAATAGCAAAAAGCGCCACAGGAAGCCATACAGGTGCAAGGAAAGCAAGGATATTATAAAGGAGGGCAACAAAAGTTGGAGCAAAATAAATAAGAACAGGGACCGCAATAAGTGCACAAATAATGAACCATTGCAGCATCTGACGACGAGACATTACGAAAATATATCACATAAGCCACTTGAGTGACTTATGAGTTTATCTTTCTATTTTTAGTTACGATTTTCTACGGCGAGAGAGAAAGCCTAGTATAAGGTCGGCCTGCTCTTCTCCTGACGGAGGTCTCACTGCCTCACTCTCAGACAGCGTTCGCATATCTTCTATTGCTTCTACTGAAAGAACAAAAGGGTCGTCATTTAGTCTGTAGGGAGTTTCTGATTCGCTCATATTTCAATTCAAAGTATTACGCACCCTTCAAAGAGTACTTGCCGTCCTTTTTAGTGAATGATGAATTTTGTAAGTTCACAATAATAGTGTTTGGTTTAACATAACGCTCCTTTGAAACACGCTTCATGATTTCCTCACGGGTCAAAGGTCCTGATTCCTTCAAAATGTGTTTGATTATTTCAACCACTGGGCCAATTCGATATCCCCACTCTTTGAGAGCGTAGATACCCCTGCCAACGAGAACAAAGCGACCATCTTTAATGAGCTCATTGTGTGTTGTTGCTTCGTGAGCTTTCTTTCCAAAAAGTTTCTCGATTGATTTTGCAACTTCACGGAAGTGCATCGGTGAACCATGACGTTTCAAAGCGAGGTACGCATGGTCACGAATGTTTTTTACTTTGATACCTGGCGCACTTGCGCGACCCCACTCACCCAAAGGATTTCGCATAATGCAGTTTGAAAGCTCAAGCCATCTGCGGACCGTATCTTTGGAACGATATTTTGTATTTACCTTAGTGAGACAGCTCATGACATGCTCAACAAGTTTGTCCTCAGACAAAACATCAGCATGCTTCACGGTTCCATGCACCTGCTTCAATGCAGACTCAACTGCCTTAGTGAGTTCTGGGTCAACAGACCAGCGAGCTTTAAAGTCAGGAGTTTCTTTTGCAGAAATGAATGGGTGTCCGACAACGAGCAAGAAGTAAAGATGGTTTCGTGTTTCCGTATCTTTTGCAAATTCATCGAGCAACATACTCTCTGGCAATACACCACCAAGTTCACGAATAGCATTCTCAAGCCACACGAAAGAAGACGCTTCTTTTACAAGAACAGCAGAATCTTGTATGAGTTTCGTTGCATGGTTCTCAATCTGACGAACACGCTCTCGTGTTATTCCATATCGCTTTCCAATGGCATCAAGAGTTTCTCCTCGAGCTTTTGTACCCAAGCCATAACGACTGATTACAACATCACGCGAACGCTCTGGGAGTACGGCAACAAGTCGTTTGCTCACCTGAACAGGCTTGAAAGGAAGTTTGATCATAAATATGAGCTGTATTTTTATTGGTTACTGTGTTCACTTCTTATAGCACATATTTTAAATCCCGTCAAACCCCCAAATAGTTATCCCCACCCTAGAGGATGAAGTTCACAACCCTACCGGGAACGAATATGGTACGGGATGGGTTTTCAGGCACTACCGCTCCGAGTTTTGCATCTTTTCGCACAAGCGTAACTACTTCTCCTTCTGTAGCCCCACGAGGAACCACAATGGTGCCTTTCACTTTCCCACCAACCTGAACAGCCATTACTACTTCATTTTTTTCGAGCTTACTTTCATCAAACACTGGCCAATTTTCTTGATGAATTGAAGAAGTATGACCCAAAGCCTCCCATAATTCTTCTGTCATATGAGGTGCAAACGGGGCAAGTACCAACAGCATGCTCTCATAGCTTTCGGTAGATATCTTTTCTTCTTTTTCAAAAGAATTAACACAAATCATCATTTGGCTGACCGCGGTATTCAAACTAAGGAGTTCAATATCCTCCCCTACTTTTTTAATTGTCTGCTGTAAAACACTATTGGCACTTCCACTAAGAATCGCACCCTCACTCACCTTTTCCTGTATCCTCCAAACTCGCTCCAAAAATCTTCGTGAGCCGATAATATTTTTAGTGCTCCATGGCTTCATAGCTTCAAGAGGTCCCATGAACATTTCATAAATGCGTAGAGTATCAGCTCCGTACAACTCACTAATTTCGTCAGGGTTTATGACATTGCCTTTCGACTTAGACATCTTGCTTCCATCTTCAGCAAGAATCATTCCTTGGTGACGGAGTTTAGCGAAGGGCTCTCCAAACTCTATGTACCCAAACTTCTGCAATGCCTTGGTGATGAAACGAGCATACATAAGATGCAAAACTGTGTGCTCAGCACCGCCCATATAGAGGTCAACGGGGAGCCATTTTTTTACTGCTTCTTTCGATGCAAACTCGGCATCATTATGCGGATCAGCAAATCGAAGAAAGTACCATGAGGAACAAACAAAAGTGTCCATAGTATCAATCTCAGGCTTCCATCCTTTTCCAAATATTTTCTCTGTACGCTCCAAAAGTTCTTTTGAGGTTCCTAAAGGAGAGGTCCCTTTCGGCAAGTACTCAACATCCTCAGGTAGCAACCATGGCAAGTGTTCTTTAGGGACTGAATGTGCTTTCCCTTCTGGATCATAGACTACCGGAATAGGTGCTCCCCAGTATCGTTGGCGAGAAATAAGCCAATCACGAAGACGGTATGTAGTCTGTGTATGCCCATATCCATTACCTTCTATCCACGCAATTATTTCTTGAATTAATTCATTATTAATAGTGCGACCAGTGAACGGACCCGAGTCTTTCAAAACACCTTTATTAGCATGGGCATCAACGGGCATATCGGGACTTTCTCTCTCTACTACCTCACTCAAAGGAATTCCGTATTTTTTAGCAAATGTAAGGTCGCGAATATCATGTGAAGAACAACGAATAATTCCTGTTCCAAAATCCATTAAAGCAAAATTAGCAATCCAGATTGGAAACTCCTTACCGGTGAGAGAGTCAACAGCAACGCGACCTGTAAAGATACCCTCTTTCTCCAGACTCACGTTTGTGCGATCAATCGTTGTAACTTCCTGCATCCGCTTCACAAAATCCTCGACACTCTTTTGCACTTCAGTACCCTCCACAAGAGTTTTTACTATTGGGTGTTCAGGAGCAAGCACCATATAGGTATCCGCAAAGAGCCATGCAGGATAGGCACTAAAAGTGTCGAGCGACACATCCATCCCTTTAACCTTATGAGTAACAATGACCCCTTCTTTTTTCCCAATCCAGTTGCGTTGATTTATTTTTGTAGATTCAGGCCAATCAACACCATTCAAATCATCAATTAATGCATCAGCAAAATCAGTAATTTTGAAAAACCACTGCGAAAGCTCGCGTTGAATTATTTTTGTACCACAACGAACACATACACCCTTTTCTCCGCTCTCGCTTACCGTTTGTTCATTGGCGAGTACCGTTTGGTCGGTGGGACACCAATTCACCTTACCCATGCGTTTTTCTGCAAGACCATTTTCAAACAAAAACAAAAACAACCACTGTGTCCATTTATAATAATCAGGATTGTGAGTGCCTATTTCTCGTGACCAGTCATAGGAAAGACCTAAGCGTTGGATTTGATTGCGGAAGTTATCAATTGCCTTGTTTGTAGTTTCTCGAGGTGGCGTATTGGTTTTTATTGCATAGTTTTCTGCAGGGAGACCGAACGCATCCCATCCCATAGGGTGGAGCACACTAAACCCTTTCATTCGTTTAAAACGACTGTAGATATCGGTCGCCGCATACCCTTCAACATGACCAGTGTGTAGACCTAACGCCGATGGGTACGGAAACATGTCCAGAACATAGTGTTTTGGCTTTGATGATTCTGAATTAGTTCTATATGCGCCTGTTTCTTGCCAGTGTTTGCGCCACTTCTTCTCTATTTTTTTATGGTCGTAACTACCCATATAGGGATTATACGACCGAAAACTCCAAGCTGAAAGCTATTTTTTGAAAACAGGAAAACGCTCTGGATCAATGGTTCGATCAAAACAAATGGTGCCTTTGTCGTGTTTCCAATTTTCATTAGCGAGTTCACTTCCTACTGGCTGAGGAACAGCAGGTCTACTTTTTCCATCAATGACCATGTCGCGACTTGGTGCGTTAAAATCAGCACAAAGCTTAAATGACATTGCGCCTGTTGACTCATAGGTATATGAAGCCCCAGTTTGAGGATCTTTCGGAGCAACAAAGCCGGTTAATGGATCTTCAAGATCTGAAATACCTACTGGTAATTTTTCTTTTTGTTGCCAGTAACTTACTATCTGCCATTGAATGCTCTGTAGATCATACGTTTTTTGCTCATCAAAGCGCGCCAAACGCTCTGTTTGTGGAGAACCTATTATGAAGAAAGCGCTGACTATCGTTGCGAGGACAATACCAGAAACAACAAAAGCGACAATGGTAGATTCTTTTTTCTTTTCCTCCCACTTTCCTTTCA